>JBJXEJ010000001.1:0-8172 GCA_046154125.1 Rhizobacter sp.
GCGCCAAAGCGCATGCGGCCGATCAGGCCGTCGCGGTCGATGAACTGGTGTTTGAGAGCGCCGCCCACGTGCAGCAGCACCAGTGCGGCCATCAACAGGGCGCTGCGCTCGTGCCAGGGCTTGATGGCCTCTGCCAGCGCCTTGTCCACCGGCACGAAATCGGGCAGCGGCAGCACGCCGAACCACACGACGGGAAACCCGGCCGCCGAACTGTAGGCCCAACCGACCAGCGGCACGGCAAAGAAAAGCACGTACAGCGCACGGTGCGCCAGGTGCGACGCGCGTTGCTGCCATGCAGGCATGGGCACATCGGGCGGGGGACGGTGACTCAGGCGCCACAGCAGCCTGAACGCCGACAGCGCGAGGATCGTGACACCGGCCCATTTGTGCCAGTTGAACAGCTTGACTCGTTGGGGCGTGAGAGGCAGATCGGCCATGTACAGGCCCAGGCCGAACGAACCCAGGATGGCCAGCGCAAGCAGCCAGTGCAGCACGATCGCGGTGGTGGTGTATCGGGTCGGAATCGATCGGTTCATGGCCTCGGCGCGTGGCACGCCGCTTCGGATGCGTCGTGGGTGTACTGTAGAAGCGCTTCTGACGGATTGGTTTCACCCGGCTTGATGCACGCGTTCAAAAACAGTGGATGCCGGCCGCCTAGACTTCGATCGCATGCCCACCCGTCGCCGCACCCTGCTTCGAATGTCGGCTGTGGCCGCCTGCGCCGCAGCCCCGGCATTGGCGCGCGCCGCCCAGCCCCGGTCGCTGGACGATCCGTTCAGACTGGCGGTCGATCAGGCGCTGGCCGAGTCGGGACTCGCGTCCCGCCTGCAGCGACGCTTCGGACGTGATACCGGCGTCGCGATCCGCCTGCTGCCCGGGCCGGCGCGCGACCTGCTCGCGGAGCTCGAGCGCGGCGAGCACGACGGCGCGTTGCTGAACACGCCACAGGCTGAGGTCGAGTTGGAACGGCTCGGCCTGCTGCACGACCGACGACAGATCGCCACCGTCGACTTCCTGATCGTCGGCCCCACCGCGCTGCGCCCCGGTCTGGACGCCCTGGCGGTGCGGGCGAATGTCGCCCCGGCCTTGTCGGGACTGGCGCATGTCGGTGCCACTTTCATCGGCGCGCCGGAAGGCTCCGGCACGCGCGAACTCGAATCGGACCTGTGGCGTGCCGCCCGCGTGGCACCGCAGCCTTCGTGGTACCGGACTCCGGCGCCGGGTCAGCACGCACTGGCTGCCGCCCGTGCCAGCCTGGCCTGCTGCCTGATCGAGCGCGGCGTCTGGGCGGCAACCCCGTCGGCCACGCATCACAAGGACTTCGGCGTGCTGGTCGAAGGCGATCCGCTGTTGCGGGTACAGGTGCACGCGATGCGCTCGTTTCGCGTCGACCACCCTGCAGGCAAGCTGTTCATGGGCTGGCTGTCGAGCCGCGCGGCGCGACAAGCGATCGCGACGCTGCCGGCGTACCACTCGGTATCGCCTTGAACCGGCAAGGAACCTGCTTGCCGCGCACACGCTGATCACCCTCCGCCCCAACAAGACCCGAACCACCATGCACATCCTCAGCATCAACGTTGCCAACGCCGGCACGATCACCATCGACGGTCGCGAGGTGGTCACCGCGATCCACAAGCGCGGCGTCAGCGGCCCGGTCGAGGCCCGCCCGATGGGCCTGGTCGGTGACGAGCAGGCAGATCAGTCGGTGCACGGCGGCCTGAGCAAGGCGGTCTATGCGTACCCGATCGAACACTACGCGTTCTGGCAGACGGTGCGTGCGCAGGCCGGCGTCGCCGGATGGAGCGACGGGCTGCCACATGGCTTCATGGGCGAGAACCTGACGATCTCCGGGCTGCTGGAAAACCAGGTCTGCGTCGGCGACGTGCTGCGCTTCGCCAACTGCGATCTGGCGGTCAGCGAGCCGCGCTTTCCCTGCTTCAAGTTCAACGCGACGATGGGGTTCAAGCAGGCTGCCAAGCTGATGGTGGCGAACGCCTGGTGCGGCTTCTACCTGTCGGTGCGCGTGCCGGGAACGCTGCTGGCAGGCGAATCATTCGAGCTGATTCCCGGCCCGCGCGACGTGGGCATCACCGAACTGTTCCGGGCCCGTCGATCGCCGCAGCGGACGTGAGTCCACCCCCTTCTCAGGCTCGCCGCTTCGACACGGGCCACTGCTAGAGTCGGACGGCCGATCGTCGATCGACAGCGCAGATCACCCCCACAGGAGACGTCGATGAGCATCATCAGTTTTTTCAAGGAAGCCGGCGAGAAGCTGTTCGGACACAAGGACACCGAAGCGGCGGCCGTGAAGGCACAGGGCACCCCCGACAGCGCCGAACTGCAGGCGGCCGCAGCAGCAGCCAACCAGAAAGCCAGCTCGGCCATCGAGACCTACATCGCCACCCAGAAGCTCGATGCCGCCGGTCTGGCGGTTGCCTTCGACGGCGCCTCGGGCACGGTCAGCGTTTCAGGCGAAGCAGCCGACCAGGCGACCAAGGAAAAGATCCTGCTGTGCTGCGGCAACGTGCATGGTGTCGCGCAGGTCGATGACCGCATGACCGTCGCGACGCCAGCCGACGAGTCGCAGTACCACCTCGTGGTGCGTGGCGACACGCTGTCGGCGATCGCCAAGACGTACTACGGCAACGCCGGCCAGTACCCGAAGATCTTCGAGGCCAACAAGCCGATGCTCGGCCACCCGGACAAAATCTATCCGGGCCAGCTGCTGCGAATTCCGGCCTGA
This sequence comes from Rhizobacter sp., assembly GCA_046154125.1. Lineage (GTDB taxonomy): Bacteria > Pseudomonadota > Gammaproteobacteria > Burkholderiales > Burkholderiaceae_C > PBB1. The sequence goes on from JBJXEJ010000001.1 coordinate 2,744, forward strand.
GGAACCGTTCAGCGGGCGACGTCGTCGAGCGTCGGGTAGTCGGTGTAGCCCTTGACACCGCCGCCGTACAGCGTGTCGGCATTCAGCGCGTTCAGTGGCGCGTCGTCGCGCAGACGCCGCACCAGGTCGGGGTTGCTGATGAACGGCCGCCCGAACGCGACCACGTCGGCGGCGCCCTTCGCCACGACGTCGAGCGCCATCTGGCGGTCGTAGCCGTTGTTGACCATCCAGGCGCCCTGCGGATGACCTTGCTTGTACCGGCTGCGCAGCGCCTCGTAGTCGAACGGCAGGTAGTCGCGGGCGCCGCCGGTATCGCCTTCGATGATGTGCAGGTACGCCAGCTTCAAGGGGGCCAGCCGCTCCATCACGTGGTTGAACAGGCCCTGCGCATCGCTGTCCTGTCCGATGTCGCTGAACGGCGTGACCGGGCTCAGGCGCAGGCCGGTGCGCGCGGCGCCGACCTCGTCGGTGACCGCCTGCATCACCTCGATCAGCAGGCGCACGCGGTTCTCGACCGAACCGCCGTAGGCGTCGGTGCGGTCGTTGGTGCTGTCACGCAGGAACTGATCGATCAGGTAGCCGTTGGCGCCGTGCACCTCGACTCCGTCGAAGCCGGCCTGCATCGCGCATTTCGCCGCGTGGCGGTAGTCGGCGATCAGGCGCGGCATCTCGTCGGTACGCAGCGCGCGCGGCGGCGAGACGTCGACGAAGCCCTCCTTCGTGAACGTCTTGGCCTGTGCAGCACGCGCCGTCGACGACACCGGCTGCATGCCGGCCGGCAGCAGCGACACATGCGAGATGCGCCCGACGTGCCACAGCTGCAGCACGATCTTGCCGCCAGCGGCATGCACCGCATCAGTCACCTTCTTCCAGCCTGCGACCTGCTCCGGCGAATAAATGCCTGGCGTGTCGAGGTACCCCTGGCCCTCGGCACTGATCTGTGTTGCCTCGGCGATGATCAGCCCGGCGCTGGCGCGCTGCGTGTAGTACGTGGCCATCAGGTCGGTCGGCACCTGATGCGCAGCCGCTCGGTTGCGGGTCAGCGGAGCCATCGCGATGCGGTTGGCAGCGGCGATGGCGCCGATCTGGATTGGGTCGAACAGGTTGGTCATGCTGCAGCTTCCGGAGATAAACACAAGATTCTCCATGTGGGGGCTGACCGACGTTTGACAATGCCCCCGTCACCGATCGCATCTCCCGATGCCACGGCGACAGTGCCCGACTGATCAGGAACCTGCCGAATGCTCGCTTACCGCCACGCCTTCCACGCCGGCAACCACGCCGATGTGCTCAAGCACATCACGCTGTGCCTGGTGCTGCGCTACATGAACCAGAAAGACAAGTCGTACCGGCTGATCGACACGCACGCCGGTGCCGGCGGCTACTCCCTCGAAGGCCAGTACGCGCAGAAGAAGGGCGAGTACCTGCAGGGCGTGGCGCGCCTGTGGGACAAATCACCCGACGAGCTGCCGGAGGCGGTGGCCGACTACATGGCGCTGGTGCGCCAGTTCAACCCCGAGGGCCAGCTCGAGCAGTACCCCGGCTCGCCAGCGTTCGCGAAGATGCTGCTGCGTGCGCAGGACCAGCTGCGGCTGTACGAGCTGCACCCGACCGATCACCGCATCCTCGAGTCGTTCCTCGGCGCGGTGAAGGGCGCCGAGGTCAAGGACACCGACGGCTTCGACGGGCTGAAGAGCCAGGTGCCGCCGTCGTCGCGCCGCGCCGTCGTGCTGATGGACCCGAGCTACGAAGGCCACGGCGACTACTCGAAGGTGATCTCGTCGCTGCGCGAGGCGATCCTGCGATTCCCTGAGGGCGTCTACATGGTCTGGTACCCGCAGGTCAGCAAGCTCGAAGCGGCGCAACTGCCGCGCCGCCTCGAAGGGCTGGCGCCCAAAGGCTGGCTGCATGCGCGCCTGACGGTGCAGGTGCCCGACTCGCAGGGCTTCGGCCTCGCGGGCAGCGGCATGTTCATCCTCAACCCGCCGTACACGCTGCACGATCAACTGCTGGCCGTGCTGCCCTACCTGACCGAAGTGCTGGGCCAGTACGACGGAGCCAATTACCTGCTGGAACAGAAAGCGGCCTGACTGATGACGACATCCGCTCCCTTCGGACCGCTGGCTGGCCTGAAAGTCGTCGAACTCGGCCAGCTGATCGCCGGACCGTTCGCCGCCAAGACGCTGGCCGATTTCGGCGCCGAGGTCATCAAGATCGAGCCGCCGGCCACCGACGGCAAGCCGGGCGGCGACCCGCTGCGCCAATGGCGTTTGCTGCACAACGGCACCAGCGTGTGGTGGCAGGTTCAGTCGCGCAACAAGCACAGCGTGGCACTCGACCTGAAGGACCCGGCGTCGCGCGACATCGTGCGGCAGTTGATCACCGAAGCCGATGTGGTGGTCGAGAACTTCAAGCCCGGCGTGATGGAGGCGTGGGGCCTGGGTCACGAAGCGCTGTCGAAGACGAATCCCGGGCTGATCATGTGCCGCATCAGCGGCTACGGCCAGACCGGTCCGTACCGCGAGTTGCCCGGCTTTGCCGCCGTCGCCGAGGCGATGGGCGGCCTGCGCCACCTGACGGCCGAGCCCGGTCGCGTGCCGGTGCGGTGCGGCGTCAGCCTGGGCGACACGCTGGCCGCACTGCACGGCGTGATCGGCATCCTGATGGCGTTGCAGCACCGGCACTCGACGGTCAGCCCGCAGGCGCCGAAGGGCGTCGGTCAGGTCGTCGACGTGGCGCTGTACGAATCGGTCTTCAACTGCATGGAGAGCCTGCTGCCCGAGTACAGCGCGTTCGGCGCAGTGCGCGAGCCCGCGGGCTCGGCACTGCCGGGCATCGCGCCCAGCAACACCTACGCCTGCGTCGACGGCTGGGTGCTGGTCGCCGGCAACGGCGACTCGATCTACCAGCGGCTGATGCACGCCATCGGCCGCGACGACCTCGGGCAGGACCCGGGCCTGGCGACCAACGCCGGCCGCGTCGCGCGGGTGCACGAGATCGACGCGGCGATCGGCTCCTGGGCACAGACGCGAACTGTCGCCGAGGCGCTGACCACCTTGCAGGCGGCACAGGTGCCAGTCGGCCGCGTCTACACCGCGAAGGACATCGCCGAGGACCCGCACTACCGCGCACGCGGCATGATCGAGCGCATCACCACCGCCGACGGCCTGTCGCTCGACGTGCCCGGCGTGGTGCCCAAGCTCAGCGCGACGCCGGGACGCATCGACCGCCTCGCACCGACGCTGGGGCAGGACACCGAGGCCGTGCTGCAGGCCCGTGGCCTGAAGCCGCCAGCGACTCGCTGAGACGCGGCGTTCACTGCTTCCCACCCGTTTCCGCCGAGGACCCGTCGCCATGGCCCTGCCGTTGAGCCGCGCCGCGCGCTTGCGCGTGATTCCGTTTGCCGTCTTCATGGGGCTGCTGGCACTGCGCGGCGCGGTACCCGTCGACGGCTCGTGGGGCATCGACCCGCGCTGGATCTACGGACTGACCGTCGTCGTCGTCGGCGCGCTGCTGGCAGCGTGGTGGCGCGACTACGGCGAGCTGTCGGCACAGGTGCTGCCGTCGTTGCGCGAAGCGATGCTCGGCGTCGGTGTCGGCCTGGTGGTGTTCGGCCTGTGGATCAACCTGGCCGCACCGTGGATGCAGCTCGGCACACCGACCGCGACCTTCGTGCCGCTCGATGCGCAGGGCCAGCCGATCTGGCCGTTGATCATCGTGCGCTGGGTCGGTGCGGCGCTGATCGTGCCGGTGATGGAAGAACTGTTCTGGCGCTCGTTCCTGATGCGCTGGTTCGACAACGAGATCTTCGAGGGTGTCGTTCCGCAGCAGGTCGGCCTGCGCGTGATCGTGCTGTCGACCTTCGTCTTCATGCTCGCCCACACGCTGTGGCTGGCCGCCATCGTCGCCGGCCTCGCTTATGCATGGCTGTACCGACGCACCGGCAAGCTGTGGGTGCCGGTGATCGCGCATGCGGTCACCAACGGCCTGCTCGGACTCTGGGTGATCGCGACCGGGAACTGGGCGTTCTGGTGACCCGGACGGACGGCGCGCTCAGCGTGTGACGATCCGGAACTCGGCCCGCGCCAGGTTGCCCCGCGTGATCGGCGTGAACACCGCCGCCACCTCGTCGAACGACTGCAGTCGCAGCGGATCGAAATCACCCCAGCGCAGCGCCGTCGGCAGCGAGTTGTAGATCTCGTTCGGCGTGGTGAAGCAGCCCACGCCTTCGTTGCCACTGCCCGACGCACGCAGTTCCATGGGCGCGCGACCCGGCAGCGTGAGTGCCCGGTTCGCGGTGACCCGCGGATCGCGGGTGAAGCGGTTCGGGAAGATGCGCCGGATCGTGCCGCTGGCATCCTGGTGGTAGCAGTACAGGTAGCCGCTGGTCGATGGAATCACATGGAAGCCGATGGGCTCGCCCGGGGCAAAGGCCTCCTTGATCGGGAGCAGCACCAACCGGCGATCGGCAGAAGCTGCCGGGGCTGCTGCGGCAGTGGTGGTGGTCGGCTTCCTGCCGGCCCCCGTCGGTGCTGCGGCGGATGCCGGCACCGGGGAAGGCAGAGCGACTGCAGCCTGCTGCACGGCCGGCACGGTGTCCGCCACGAACGGCTTGGCCGGCGGCGGCGGAAAGGGCCGGTGCAGGAAATCGCTGAAGAACGCCAGGTCGACGAAATCGACCTCGGAGAAGCCCGAAGCCCGGCGGTACGCCGTGATGGCCTGGCGCAATCCGGTCGAGATCTGACCATCCACCGGGCCGTCGTAGAAGCCGCGGTTGCGCAACTGCTCCTGGAAGTACGGCACCAGTTCGCCGCCGCGTTCCATGCCGATGAACCAGTCTTCCATCTCGCGCTTGATGTCGGGGTTGTCGGGGCCCACGCCCAGACAGGTCCAGTAGGGCAGCTTCTGCAGCCGGCCGAACAGCTCGATCGCCGACATCTCGACCATGTTGCGCAGTGCCTGCGCCGTGCCATCGGTGCGCTGGAAGCTGGTGCTGAAATTGATGCCGACCTTGGTGATGGTCGCCTGCGAATCGAGCGCGTCGCCTTCCTTCGCGATGACGACGATGTTCTTCGACGACACACCGGGCAGCAGCGCGAGGTTGCTCGTCTGCACCATGCTCACGTCGAAGCCCAGCACGTTGAACTGCCGACTTTTCGAGGCGCCAGCGCTCAGGAACGGCTCGAGCGCCAGACCCAGATCACTCTGCCGGCGCAGCACACCCTCGTCGAGCTGCGAGACCGAGCCACGGATGTTGAACTGCGGCACCGCGCCGAACGGGCTGCGCTGCTTCGCGTTGGCCAGGAAGGCGACGACGTTGTTGGCGTCCTGCCCGAAGGTGATGAGCTGGATCGCCCGGCTGCGGCGCGTCATGTCCGAGATCGCCGAGATCATCATGTCGCGCGTGCCGACACTGACCTTCTTGGTCG
>JBJXEJ010000002.1:0-4045 GCA_046154125.1 Rhizobacter sp.
TGTGCTTGTCGAGCGCTTCCATCGGCGGGATGGTCTCGACGCTCAGCCGCTGCTGGATCGTGGCTTCGCCGGTGACGCGATCGACGACGATGGGAATCTCGATCACGCGGCGCAGCGGGCCCTGGGCGAACACCGCGGCGATGCCGATCAGGCCCAGCACGAGGCCTGCGATGGCCACCCACCAGGCCCGACGCTCGGAGCGTTCGAGCATCAGCGCGCGGTCGATTTCCCACGCGCGGTTGGCGCCGATCGCAGTCGTCTCGGCGACGGCCTCGCCGCCGTGGCTCTCGGCGCTTTGGGAGCGATCGGGCAATGCAGCGGCTCTTCCTGGCGTCAGGACGGCACTCATGGGCAGACCTCAGTTGGGCTGCGTGCGGTCCTTGGACACCACCGGCGCAGCAGTTCAGGGATCAGGGAAGGTAGTCAGCCACCTTGCCTGTGCGCGCGAGCATCTGGTACTGGCGTTCACGCTCGCGCGACCGGGCGATGCGCTCCTCGCTGTCGGCCATGCCCTGCAGCATCTGCACCTGCGACATCTCGTGCGCCAGCAGCGCGTTCTCGGCGCCGATGCGGGCCTGGACTTCCTGCACGGCCTTCTGGTCCGTGGTGGCGTTGATCTGGCCCATTAGCGACTGGATCTGCGACAAGCGGCCGGCGGCCGACTTCATCGCGTCCTGGAGCAGGCCCTTCTGCTGGTACGGCTGGGCCAGCGCGGACTGGCAGGCCGTGCGGGCATCGCCGGCCAGGTCCATGCAGTTGTAGACCATTCCCACGTCACGCAGCGCCTTCGCCGTGGCGTTCAGGCCCGAGTACCCCGACGTGTTGATCGCGTTGAGGTAGGTGTAGGCCTCCGCTGGGACGTAGTTCCTCAGCAAGGGATTGTTGAAGACGTTGCCGAGATTCCGGATGCCGTTGATGCTGTTGATCTGGCTTTGCAGCTGGTTGATCTGCTGGACCTGGTTGTTGATCTGCGTGATGCCATCGAGCACCTGTTGGATCGTCTGGACCAGATTGGCAACATCGATGACTGGGATGCCCTGCGCGCGGGCGCCATTGGCGCCGAAGGCGATGAGGACTGCCGCAGCGACCTTGAGACGGGTTTGCATGGTTTGCTCCTGTGCTGGTTGACGCTCGTTGACGCTTATGCCCGACCGCGCAGAGCGGCGAGCTTGTAGGCGGCGGTTCGCACCGCGCCGTAACCCTGGCGAACCACGGCGCCTGCGCCGGCGGCCATAGATCCTGCTGCTCGACCCGTGGCGGTGGCTGCTGCGCCGGTGGCTTGGCCCGCCGCATACGGCAGGCCGGCACCGGCACGCACGACACCACCGGCGGCACCGGCCGCACCCGCACCCCGCGAAGAGGAAGCCGACCGCAGACCCGAGACCATCATGGCGTTCTGGATCATCTGGATGCCCTGCTGGACCGCGGCGCCGCCGGTGAGCGCGGAGGCAAGGCTCGGGGCCTGGAAGCAGATAATGGCCATGAGGATCATCACGACGCAGTACTTCAGGCTCTCGCCGACGACGTTGAAAGTCGGACCGAGGAAGCCGCCGTTGACTTGGATAGCCTGAACGAGTGCGTCACCCATGAATGCGCTCAGGCCTAGCGCGAAGAACGCGAACCAGGTCAGCACTACTGCGTTCAGAACCATCGAGAGCCAGCTGTCAAAGAACCGGGCAGTCGGACGCCATGCGAGGCACAAAATGAAGAGCGGACCGATGGCGATCACAAAGGTCAGGAAGAGCTTTGCCAGCGTCACAACGAACATTGCAATGCAGAGAAAGACGACGTTACCGATCGAGCAGACTACCGCTGCGAACAGCAGGTCAAGCCGCATGATTCCCGCGTCCTTCAGGAGGTCGAGAACCAGCTTGCTGGCCTCATCGTTGAAGTTGTCCAGCAGGACGTAAGGCGAGGTGATCGCCATCGGGTCCGCTGCGGCGGGCAGGAACTTTGTCGCCACGCCGGTTGCCAGCGCGTTCGCCGAGTCGGACACGTTGGAGATGTAGAAGCCGGATTGCAGTGCGAACGCAAGGACCAGCCCGATCTTGAAGACCTTCCAGAGGAAGGTTGGCACCGTCTCTGAGACTTCGTTGCGCAGGACCGCCCAGCCGTACAACGTGACCCAGATCGTCATTGCAGTCAGCGCGATCGGGGCGATGCCCGCCATCAGCGCGGTCACGACACCGAGCACGTAGGTGTTCAGGACTGCATCGAACTGTGAACCGACCCAGGCGAACATTGCACTTCTCCCAGCTACTGAACGGCGCTGATCGGGAAGCCTTTGAGGCTGATGCACTTGCCGGAGACGTCCGGTCGCTCGCACTGTGTCCACTCACCCTTGAGCTTGACGATCCAGACCCGCGAGCGCTTCTCTGTGCCGTAGGTCGAATCGCGGCAGGTACCGGGCCGGGCAAAGACTTCGGTGCACTCGACAAGGCCGGACTGGCTTTCCAGCATCTTCCAGCCGCCACCGGCGCAACCTGACTTCGTGGCGGGGCAGGGCGCGCCAAGAGAAGCCGCAGGCAGAGGTGGCGTCTCCACCTTCTTCGTTCCATCGGGCATCACCTTAACGGCCTCGTTGCCCTTCACGAACTGAGCGCTGGCGGCGGAGGCGGCGAGTGCGATCGCGACCAGCACGAGGAAGTTACGAGCGGCTTTCATGCGGTTCTCCTGGAGGTCCGAAACCTCCGATCCTGAACCTCACGAAGCAGCACGGGAAGCCATTGAAACGGATCGTTGCCATGCCGTTCGCGCACGGCATCCAGCAGGGCAACGTTGTCGGTGGTTGCCGAGAGCACGGTGATGAAGTCCTCGAGGCCCGCCAAGTCCAGTTCGCAGATGGCGCTGGCGTGGCCTTGCTTGACCAGGAAGCGCCGGCCGCCCTGCGCGCCGAGGCTGCGTACGATGTCGAACTCGGCCTGCGTCAGGCCGAAGCCGTCGACGTACTCCTCGCGCACCGCCTCCGGATTGGCGAGGAAGATCTTGGTCACGCTCTGCTCGATCATCGTGCGGCCGATGGGGTGGCGCAGCACGTCTGACGGGCTCTGGGTGTCGAATATGCCCAGGCCGTTCTGCTTGCGGATCGTCTTTTGCTTCTGCTTGGCGAACTCGCTGAAGATCTCGTGGTCCAGCGCCTTCCAGAACTCCGAGATCACGTAGATCAGCCGCTCGCCATTGACGAGCTCTTCCATCACCTGCAGCAGGTACATCATCACCGGCGTGCGGACCTCCGGCAGGTCGAGGAACTCGGTGGTGTCGAAGCCGATGACGCTGGCAGCGTGCAGGTCGAGCAGGCGGTCGTCGGCCTGGTCGAAGACCCAGCCGAGCGCGCCGCCCTGGCACCAGCGGCCGAGACGCTCGAACAGGCTGTTCTCGCCCGCCTTGGGCAGGTTCTGTCGCACGGTCGAGAAACGGCGAAGCGGCGCCGGCATCATCGCCACAGCCTTGACCGCGTCGGCGATAGCGCGCTCGTCGGCCGGCAGCAGCGGCATGGCCGGCGTGGCGATACAAGTGCGGATCAACTGCTCCCAGAACTGGATGCGCGCTGGTGTCGGCTCGCGCTGCAGCGGGTTGCAGCCGGTGGGCTTGCCGGCTTCGAGTGTGAAGTAGCGGCCACCCAGGGCGCGGATCGCGATCTCGCAGCCGCGATCCAGGTCGAAGAGCACCAGGCGTGGCGCCGGGTCCCACTTGCGCGTCAGCGTCAGCAGGAACATCTCCAGCGTCGTCTTGCCGACGCCGGTCGAGCCGATGATCAGCGTGTTGCCCGGCAGCTTCTTGTCGGCTGAGTCCTCGCCTTCGGGACTGCTGTGCAGGTTCAGGTAGAAGGGCTGGCCGGAGGGCGTGCGCAGCAGGGCCAGCGCCTCACCCCAGGGGTTGCCGTCGCGCTTGCCGCGGGCGAAGTTGTGGCCGCTGGACAGCGCCGCGAAGGCGCGCGAGCTGAGCTTGGCATCGCGGGGTCGCCACTGCCAGGTGCCGGGCATCTGCGCGAACCAGGCGGCATCGGCCACCAGATCGACGGGCGACATCTGCAGGCTCGACGCTT
>JBJXEJ010000003.1:0-8741 GCA_046154125.1 Rhizobacter sp.
TCTGCCTCGCCTTCGGACACGAAGCCGTCGACGACTTCCGAGATGGTCATCTCGGCGGCGCCGATTCGGTCGGCATAGACCAGGATCTCGGCGATCGTCGTCGGCGATGCGCTGATGGCGTACATCATCGCCTGCAGGCCGCCTTCGATGCGCTTGGCGATCTCGATCTCGCCTTCACGCGTCAGCAGCTCGACGGTGCCCATCTCACGCATGTACATGCGCACCGGGTCGGTGGTGCGACCGAATTCGGAATCGACCGTGGACAGTGCGGCTTCGGCAGCTTCCTCGGCTTCTTCCTCGGTTGCGGTGGTGGTGCCTCCACCCGCGATCAGCAGCGTGGCGGCGTCGGGCGCCTGCTCGTACACCGCGATGCCCATGTCGTTCAACATCGACACGATGGCCTCGAGGATTTCGTTGTCGACCAGCTTCTCGGGCAGGTGATCGTTGATTTCCTGGTGCGTGAGGAAGCCGCGCGTCTTGCCCATCTTGATGAGCGTCTTCAGCTCCTGGCGGCGCTTCGCAACTTCTTCCTCGGTGAGCGCGGTCTCGTCGAGACCGAACTCGCGCATCAGCGCGCGCTCCTTGGCGCGCGACACCTTCATGCGCAGCGGCTTGACCTTGACCTTCGAGTCGCCATCGCCGGTCGATTCGACGACCTCGGCCTCCGGTTCGCCTTCGAGATCCGCTTCCAGGTCGGAGAAATCCTCGTCGCCCAGTTCGGGCTTCTTGGCCTTGTCGTCGCCCTTGGCGGACTTGCGACCCCGCTTGGCCTTCTCGTCAGCCGGGCCCGTCTTGGCCGCTCCCTTGGCTGCAGGTTTGGCTCCTGAAGTCGGCTTGACTGCCGCTGCCGAGGCGCGCGTCTTCGCAGCAAGCTCCTCCTTCGCGCCACCGGATTTCGACGCGGTGGTCTTGACGGGGGCGGCAGGCTTGGTGGCCGCTGCTGGCGCGCTTTTCTTCGCAGTCATGCAATTCCTCAAATGGTCGGCGATTCAACGCCGTGATCTCAACAGGTGGTGCCGCAGATGTCGTCTCACAAGATCGGCGCTTGTCGGACGCTGAACTCGAAACTACCGTTGTGCGCAGTCTCGACGGACGAGGCAGCGTTCCGGAAGGGCAAGAAGGACCGAAGACGATTTGAATGGCGATCTTTGCGGTGGTCGAAGGTCCCTGTCGTCGCAACCTAGAACAGAGAGCAGGCGCGCCCCGAAGGGAGCCGCAATCATTGCCGGTTCGGTCGGCGCAGCCGAGGATTATACCGTCAGCCTTGCGTGAATCGAGGCTCGGCGCCACTTGCAAGGCGGGTTGCAACCGTCATGCCGACAATGTTGTGACGCTGCTGAGGGCAGCCTTCAGTCGAGCGCGGCTTTGCATCAGTTCGGCGCTGCGTGCCTGGATGTCTGGCGACATCAAACCTGACTCGAAGAGCTGCTCGAGCTCGGCATCCACGTCTCTCAGCCTCAGGTGATCGAGGATCAGGTCGAGTTGCTGACGCAGGTCGGTGTGGGGCTCCGGCGCGTGAAACTGGGCGATCCGATCCAGTGTCGCCCGCGCACGGTCGTCGTCCTGCACCGACCGCGCCAGATCGTGCAGCAGTGCCGTCGGAGCCAGTGGTCCCTGCTCGTGGAGGCAACGCTCGAAGCCACCGAAGAGTGCGGCGTAGGGCGCGACGCGGTCAGCCAGCAAATCGTGGCAATGACCGTCGAGATCCCACCACATCTCCGCGCGATGAAGCAACAGCCACAGCGCGCGATCGAGCTGGTTGGCCGCGCCCTGCCGCGCTGCGCGCACGAGCCGCGGTGTGGGCGCCGCCGCGCCCCCGACCTTCGGGGAGGGCTTTGTCGATGCGGTCTGCCACAGCCCCGCCAGTTCCGACACATCGAGCTTGGCCACGATGGCCAGATCGCCGAGCAGCTGGCGCTTCAATGCACCTTCCGGCAATGCCACCCACAGCGGACGTGCCAGAGCCAGGAAGCGCGCCCGGCCTTCTGCGGTTCCAAGGTCACACCCTTCCTGCGCCACCGCAACGACCTGGCGCGACAGCGGAACAGCCTGCTCGATGCATGCAGCGAATCCGTCGGTGCCGTGCTCGCGCACGTACGAGTCGGGGTCGTGCTCGGGCGGAAGAAACAGGAAGCGCACGCTGCGCAGGTCCGTCGCATGCGGCAGACTTGCCTCGAGGGCTCGCCCGGCGGCACGCCGCCCGGCAGCGTCGCCGTCGAAACTGAACACCACCGAGTCCGTGAAACGGAACAGCTTCTGTACGTGTTCGGCCGTGCAGGCGGTGCCCAGGGTGGCGACCGCATTGGGATATCCCAACTGAGCCAGCGCCACCACGTCCATGTAGCCTTCGACGACGAGGGCGAATCCGTGCTGCCGAATGGCTGTGCGAGCTTCGTACAGACCGTACAGCTCGCGGCCCTTGCTGAAAACGGGCGTTTCTGGCGAATTGAGGTACTTGGGCTCTCCGCGATCCAGCACGCGCCCACCGAAACCGATCACATCGCCTTGCACCGAACGGATCGGAAACATGATGCGGTCGCGGAAACGGTCGTAGCGTTTCGAGTCGGCGCCGGATTCAGCCTCGGCATCCTGCGAAATGACCAGCCCACTTTCGTCGAGCAGTGGATCATCGTAGCGGGGAAACGCACTGGCCAGTGCCCGCCAGCCCTCGGGCGCGTAGCCCATCGCAAATCGCGCTGCCACTTCACCGCTCAATCCACGCTGCTTGAGGTAATCGATTGCCCGAGGGCTGGCCTTCAGTTGCTTGCGGTAGTGCTCCGCGGCTTTTGCCAGCACCTCGTTCAACGTGCTTTGGCGCTCCTTGGTCTTCAGCGCTTTTTCGCGTTCCTCGGGTGACCGGTCGTCCTCCGGGACCGAGAGGCCCACCCGCTGGGCAAGATCATGCACCGCGTCGACGAACCCCATCCCGGCGTGTTCCATCAGGAACCCGATCGCGTTGCCGTGCACGCCGCAGCCGAAGCAGTGGTAGGTCTGGCGACTGGGGCTGACAGCAAAGCTGGGAGACTTTTCGCCGTGGAAGGGGCACAAACCCATGTGGTTCGCGCCGGATTTCTTCAGCTTGACATGACGTCCCACGACATCCGCGATGTCAACTCGACCGAGCAAATCCTGAATGAAGGAGGGCGATATCACCAGCCCAGTTTAGCGGCCCGGCCCGCGGCCAAGCCACCGCCAGTGCCGGAGTGCTCTCGGCAAAAATGCCGCAGGGACCCTCAGGTCTTTGCGGCATCCGACGGTGGCGTCCGAGCGAGTATCAGACCGTGAATTCGCTCAACTGGTGACCTGCGGACAGGGCGGCCTTCAACCATTTCGGTTGCAAGCCGCGGCCACTCCAGGTCTCGCCGGTTGCCTTGTTCCTGTATTTGGCGGCGACCTTGCCACCTTTTGCTGAACTCGACGCGCGTACTGGCGCCTTGCTCGATATGTCCGCGATCGACAGCCCGTATTCCTGCATCAAGGCACGGACCTTTTCGATGGCATTCGCATGCTCTTGTTTGCGGGTCGACTCGATCTCTTTGTCCAACGCTGCCTTGCGGTCCAGCAATTCTTTCAGTGTCGACATGGGGATTCCTCGTGGGTCGATTAATGAACCGTCGAATAACGACTGACGCCGACAGTATACAAAAAACGACTTGACGCTTAAACCCTACCCCCAAAGCGCATGTTAATTAATCCATACAACGACACACCCTGTGAAATCTCCCGGTACCAAGTTGCGAATTAGGAATTCGGTTATGCAGCGGGCGGTACGTAACCAGCAGGTTGTTCGGCACCAGTGCCGAAAAAGAAATTCTCCATTTGGCGTGCCAAATATTGCCGCGCCCGGAGGTCTGCCAGATTCAAGCGGTTTTCGTTCACCAGCATGGTCTGGTGTTTCAACCACGACTGCCACGCCTCCTTGCTGACTTCGTTGTAAATGCGTTTGCCGAGATCACCGGGATATGGGGCGTAATCGAGACCTTCACCTTCTTTTTTCAGGAGGATGCATTGGACGGTGCGCGGCATGAGTTGACTCCGAAAGTGAATGTGAAGATGGACCGTGTGGCGGTCATGTCGGGAAGTGAGGGTGTCATGACAGGGTCTTGATCAACACCTGTGACCTGCGATCCCAGTTGTATTTGCGTTGACGTGCCTCGGGCAGCCAATCGGGGCCGACCTGCTCGAATCCGCGTTTGATGAACCAGTGCATCGTGCGGGTCGTGAGCACGAAGATGCTTTTCAGACCCATCGCGCGTGCGCGCTGCTCGATGCGCTTGAGGATGCGCTCGCCGTCGCCCTGACCCTGCACGTTGGGGGATACGGTGAGCGCGGCCATCTCCCCCGTCTGTTTCTCTGGATAAGGGTATAGCGCCGCGCATCCGAATATCACGCCGTCGTGTTCGATCACGGTGTAGAAATCGATATCGCGTTCGATTTCCGTTCGATCTCGTTTCACCAGCGTGCCATCGTTTTCGAAAGGCTCGATCAACTGAAGCACGCCGCCTATATCGTCTGCAGTTGCCTCGCGCAGGCTTTCGAGTTTTTCATCGACGATCATCGTGCCCACACCATCGTGTGTGAATGATTCGATCAGCACGGATCCATCGACAGAAAACGGCACGATATGCACGCGGTCGACACCGCTCTTGCTGGCCTTGACCGCGTGCTGCAAATAAAACGCGGTGTCGGTGGGTTGTTGTGGATTCGGCAACGAGGCCAGCAGTTTTTCCGCATCTGCCAGTGCGAGTTCCTGATCGATGCAACTGTCGGGATCGGTGATATCGAGAGGTATGCCTCTGACCTCGGTGAGATAAATCAACTTGTCGGCCTGCAATGAAATCGCCGTGCTCGCGGCAACGTCTTCCATGCTGAGATTGAAGGCCTCGCCGGTCGGCGAAAAACCGAACGGGGACAGCATCACGAGTGCACCGAAGTCGATGGCCTGGCGAATGCCGACTGCGTCGATCTTGCGGACCAGCCCGGTGTGTATGAAGTCGACTCCATCGATGACACCCACTGGCTTGGCGGTGATGAAATTGCCCGAGACCACCCTGATCTGGCTGCCCGCCATCGGCGTGTTCGGCAGGCCTTGCGAGAACGCGGCTTCGATCTCGTAACGCAATTGGCCAGCCGCTTCCTGAGCGCAGTCGAGTGCCACCGCGTCGGTGACCCGCATGCCGTGGCTGTAGCGCGACACATGGCCCTTGGCCTTGAGCTGCTCCTCGACCTGCGGCCGGAAGCCGTGGACCAGCACGACCTTGATGCCCATCGCGTGAATGAGCGCCAGGTCCTGTGCGAACGTGTTGAGCTTGCCCGCGGCGATCAGCTCGCCGGCGATGGCGACGACGAAGGTCTTGCTGCGATGGGCGTGGATGTACGGCGCGACCGAACGGAACCACGGGACGAACGTGTGAGGAAAGACCAGGCTCATCTCGGCGCTTTGAAATAATGTCCAATTTTGCATGAAGGCCCGATGACGTCTGCTCCCCGAGTCCGCTCGACCCCCCGTCCGAACGCGCTCCCTGCGAACCCCATCCCGCCCATCACCTTTTCGGACTCGCTGCCGGTATCCGCCCGCCGTGACGAAATCGCGACTGCCATCCGGGAGCATCAGGTGGTCATCGTCTGCGGCGAGACCGGGTCGGGCAAGACCACGCAACTGCCCAAGATCGCGCTGACGCTGGGGCGAGGACGCGGCGCGGGCGGGCGCGGCCTGATTGGCCACACGCAGCCGCGGCGTATCGCGGCGTCCAGCGTCGCCAGGCGCATCGCGCAGGAACTCAACTCGCCGCTTGGCGATGTCGTCGGTTTCAAGGTTCGTTTCCAGGACAGGCTCTCGCCTGGCGCCAGCGTCAAACTGATGACCGACGGCATCCTGCTCGCCGAAACGCAGACCGATCCGCTGCTGCGCGCCTACGACACGCTGATCATCGACGAGGCGCACGAGCGCAGCCTCAACATCGATTTCCTGCTCGGCTACCTGCGCCAGTTGCTGCCGCGCAGGCCCGACCTGAAGGTGATCGTCACGTCGGCCACGATCGACGCCGACCGTTTCGCCGAGCACTTTGCAGGCAAGCACGGACCGGCGCCGGTGATCCAGGTCTCGGGCCGGCTGTTTCCGGTCGAACAGCGCTGGCGGCCGTTCGAGGACAGCCGCGAGTACGGACTGAATCATGCGATTGCCGACTCGGTCGACGAGTTGTGGGCGACGGGTGGCGCCGGATCCGGCGGCGACGTGCTGGTGTTCCTCCCGGGCGAGCGCGAGATCCGCGATGCGGCCGACCACCTGCGCAGGCACCACCCTCCGGGAGTCGAGGTCGTGCCGCTGTTCGCGCGGCTCAGCCAGGCTGAGCAGGATCACATCTTCGAGCCGCACAGCGCCCGCCGTATCGTGCTGTCGACCAACGTCGCGGAAACGTCGCTGACGGTACCGGGCATTCAGTACGTGATCGATGCGGGGACGGCGCGTGTCAAGCGCTACAGCTACCGCAACAAGGTCGAGCAGCTGCTGATCGAGCCGACCAGCCAGGCAGCCGCCAACCAGCGCGCCGGTCGCTGCGGGCGGGTCAGCAACGGCATCTGCATCCGGCTGTACGACGAGAAGGATTTTTCGGGTCGGCCGAAGTTCACCGATCCGGAGATCATGCGGTCGTCGCTGGCGGGCGTGATCCTGCGGATGAAGTCGCTGAACCTGGGGCTGGTCGAGGACTTCCCGTTCATCGAACCGCCGCCGCGTCGTGCGATCGCCGACGGCTACCAGCTGCTGGCCGAACTCGGCGCGGTCGATGAACAGAACGAACTGACCCCGACGGGGCAGGAACTCGCTCGCCTGCCGCTCGATCCGCGCGTCGGTCGGATGATTCTCGAGGCGCGCAATCGTCAGGCGCTGACCGAGGTGCTGATCGTCGCCAGCGCGATGAGCGTTCAGGACGTGCGCGACCGCCCGCTCGAAGCGCAGCAAGCGGCCGACGAGGCGCACAAGAAGTTCGACGACGACCGGTCCGAGTTTCTCGGCGACCTGAAGCTGTGGAAGTGGCTGGAGGCCTCACGTGGTGCGGGCCTGACGCCCGAGCAGCGTGAGCACAAGTTGAGCGCGCGCAAGCAGGAGCAACTTCTGCGTGAGCACTTCATCTCGCCGCGCCGTGTGCGCGAATGGCGCGACATTCACTCTCAACTGCTCACCGTCGTGGCCGAGCACGGCTGGCGGCTCAATGCGTCGCCGGCCACCTATGAGCAGCTGCATCTGTCGTTGCTGGCCGGCCTGCTCGGCAACATCGGCGTGAAAAGCGACGAGGACGAGTGGTACCTCGGCGCCCGCGGAATCCGGTTCTACCGTCACCCCGGCATCAACCTGTCGAAGAAGCCGGGGCGCTGGATCGTGGCTGCCGAACTCGTCGAGACGACGCGCCTGTACGGCCGTGGCATCGCGGCGATCGAGCCGCAGTGGCTGCCGCAGATTGCCGGCCACGTCATCAAGACACAACTGCTGGAGCCGCATTGGGAGAAGAAGGCCGCCGAAGTGATCGCGCTCGAACGGGCGACGCTTTACGGCATCGTCGTCTACAACAACCGGCGCGTGAACTTCGGCCTGATCAATCCGGCCGAGGCGCGCGAGATCTTCATTCGTGAAGCGCTGGTCGCGGGCGACTGGGAGACCCGGCTGCCGTTCGTTGCGGCCAATCGCGCGCTGATTGCGCAGGTCGAGGACCTGGAACACAAGTCGCGCCGTCAGGATGTGCTGGTCGACGACGAACTGATCCATGCCTTCTACGACCAGCAGCTTCCGGCCGAGGTGTGCAGCGGTGCGTCACTCGAACGCTGGTACCGAGACGAGATCCGGCGCCAATCGAAGCTGCTGATGCTGACGCGCGACGAGCTGATGCGTCACGAGGCGGCGGGCATCACCAGCGCCGCCTTTCCGAAGACGCTGCGCATGGGCGGTGTCGATTGCCCGGCGCTCTACCTGCACGAGCCCGGCGATGCCAAGGACGGCATCACGGTGACCGTGCCGATCTATGCACTGAATCAGGTCAGCGACGAGCGCTGCGAGTGGCTGGTGCCCGGCATGCTGAAGGACAAGGTGTTGGCGCTGATCAAGAGCCTGCACCAGCGCCCACGCTCACGCCTGGTGCCGCTGCCGGAATACGCCGCCGCCTTCATCGCTGCGGTCGAGTCCGCCCACGGATGGGGCAGCGGCAGCCTGGTCGATGCCTTGCTGAAGCAGGTGCGTGACAAGACCCAGGTCGATGTGAAGCGTGCCGACTTCAAGCTGGAGCAGGTGCCTGTGCACCTGTTCATGAATTTCCGCGTGGTCGATGAGAACGGGCGCCAGCTTGGCATGGGCCGCAACCTGGCGACGCTGAAAGCCGAGCTGGGCAGCCAGGCGCGGTCAGCCTTCCAGGCGCTGGCGCAGTTGAAGGCGCCCGCTGCTGAGGCGGGGCCTGCTGCCGAGATCTCATCGACCCGCTTGCCACACCGCGCCGGACACGCGCCTGCGCAGCCCGTGCGATCGGCCCAGTTGCAACCGGCAACCGTGCCAGCCAGCGTGGCGGAGCTGTACACCGACTGGACTTTCGGCGAGCTGCCCGAACTTCTGGAAGTGCGCCGAGGCGAGCAGACGATGATCGGCTTCCCTGCGCTGATCGACCGCGGCACCGCGGTGGCGATCGAGGTGTTCGACGAACCCGAAGCTGCGGCGGCACGTCATCGCGAAGGCCTGCGTCGACTGGTGGCATTGCAGA
>JBJXEJ010000004.1:0-34511 GCA_046154125.1 Rhizobacter sp.
GGCCGTGGCGATGAACCGCATCGGCGGCAAGAGCAACACCGGCGAAGGCGGTGAAGACCCGGCGCGCTACCGCAACGAGCTGAAGGGCATCCCGATCGCGGCCGGCACCAGGATCAGCGACGTGCTCGGCGACAAGGTGATCGTCGCCGACTTCGAGCTGAAGGCCGGTGATTCACTGCGCAGCAAGATCAAGCAGGTTGCGTCAGGCCGCTTTGGTGTCACCACGGAATACCTGTCCAGCGCTGACCAGATCCAGATCAAGATGGCGCAGGGCGCGAAGCCGGGCGAGGGCGGTCAGTTGCCCGGCGGCAAGGTCAGCGAGTACATCGGCTTCCTGCGCTACTCGGTGCCGGGCGTCGGCCTGATTTCGCCGCCACCGCACCACGACATCTATTCGATCGAAGACCTGGCGCAGCTGATCCATGACCTGAAGAACGCCAACCAGCGCGCCGACATCAGCGTGAAGCTGGTCAGCGAGGTCGGCGTCGGCACGATCGCGGCGGGTGTGGCGAAGGCGAAGGCCGACCACGTGGTGATCGCCGGGCACGATGGCGGCACCGGCGCATCGCCGTGGAGCTCGATCAAGCATGCCGGCACGCCCTGGGAGCTCGGCCTGGCCGAAACCCAGCAGACACTGGTGCTGAACCGCCTGCGCAGCCGCATCCGTGTGCAGGCCGACGGCCAGATGAAGACCGGTCGCGATGTGGTGATCGGTGCGTTGCTCGGCGCCGACGAATTCGGCTTCGCGACGGCGCCGCTGGTCGTCGAGGGCTGCATCATGATGCGCAAGTGCCACCTCAACACCTGCCCGGTGGGCGTGGCCACGCAAGACCCGCTGCTGCGTGCGAAGTTCCAGGGCAAGCCCGAGCATGTGGTGAACTATTTCTTCTTCGTCGCCGAAGAAGCGCGCCGGATCATGGCGCAGCTGGGCATCCGCAGGTTCGACGACCTGATTGGTCGCGCCGACTTGCTGGACACCAAGAAGGGCATCGAGCACTGGAAGGCCAAGGGACTCGACTTCGCGCGCATCTTCCATCTGCCGGCGGCTCCGGCCGAGGTGCCTCGCCGCCAGGTCGAGGTGCAGGACCATGGGCTGGCCCGCGCACTCGACGTGAAGCTGATCGAGAAGTGCAAGCCGGCACTCGAGCGCGGCGAGAAAGTGCAGTTCATGCACGAGGTGCGCAACGTCAACCGCACGGTCGGCGCAATGCTGTCAGGCGAACTGGTGCGCCACCACCCCGAGGGACTTCCGGACCAGACCATCTTCATCCAGATGGAAGGCACCGGCGGGCAGAGCTTCGGCGCGTTCCTCGCGAAGGGCATCACTTTTTACCTGATCGGTGACGCCAACGACTACACCGGCAAGGGCATGAGTGGTGGCCGAATCGCCATTCGGCCGAGCATCGAGTTCCGTGGCGATGCGATGAAGAACATCATCGTCGGCAACACCGTGCTGTACGGTGCGACCAGCGGCGAAGCGTTCTTCCGTGGCGTGGCTGGCGAGCGGTTCGCAGTGCGTCTGTCGGGCGCCACCGCGGTCGTCGAGGGCACGGGTGACCACGGCTGCGAATACATGACCGGTGGCACGGTGGTCGTGCTGGGCGAGACGGGCCGCAACTTCGCTGCCGGCATGAGCGGGGGCGTGGCCTATGTGTACGACGCGGACGGCAAGTTCTCGTCGCGTTGCAACACCTCGATGGTCAGCCTGGAGCGCGTGCTGTCGGCGGTCGAGCAGGCTGCGACCACCGATCCGGCGCTGTGGCACAAGGGCAAGGAAGGCACCCCCGAGAGCGACGATGCGATCCTCAAGAAGCTGATCGAGGACCACCACAAGTGGACCGGTTCGCTGCAGGCACGTCACCTGCTCGATCAGTGGGAGGCGTCTCGTGCTCGTTTCGTCAAGGTGTTCCCGAACGAGTACAAGCGCGCGCTGTCCGAGCTCGCTGCGAAGGGAAAGCAGACGCAGCCGGTGCCAACCGGAGCGGATGCGTCTGCCAATTCGGCGCCGGGCAAGGCCAAGGCGTCGGACAAGAAGTCCAAGGTGTCACCCGCGAAGTGATGTCCCATCGATCGGCACCGCGTTGACACGCCGATCGACGCCCGACTCGCATCGAATCAATCAGAAAGCCAGCAGGAAGCAAGCGCATCATGGGAAAAATCACCGGCTTCATGGAGTACGAGCGCCTCGAAGAGGCCTATCAGCCCGTTCAGCTCCGGCTCAAGAACTACAACGAGGTCGCGATCGGACTGAAGGAAGGAGAGGCACGCATCCAGAGCGCGCGCTGCATGGACTGCGGTACGCCCTTCTGCAACAACGGCTGCCCGGTCAACAACATCATTCCGGACTTCAATGAACTGGTGTTCCGCGGCGACTGGAAGAACGCGATCGACGTGCTGCACTCGACCAACAACTTCCCCGAGTTCACCGGTCGCATCTGTCCTGCTCCGTGCGAAGCCGCCTGCACGCTGAACGTCAACGACGACGCCGTAGGCATCAAGAGCATCGAGCACGCAATCATCGATCGCGCCTGGGCCGAGGGCTGGGTCGTGCCGCGTCCGCCGAAGCACAAGACCGGCAAGACAGTGGCGGTGGTGGGCTCCGGCCCGGCCGGCCTGGCGGCGGCGCAGCAGCTCGCGCGGGTCGGCCATGACGTGACCGTGTTCGAGAAGAACGACCGTGCCGGCGGCCTGCTGCGCTACGGCATCCCGGACTTCAAGATGGAAAAACTGCACATCGAACGCCGTGTCGAGCAGATGACGGCTGAGGGCGTGACCTTCCGCACCGGCGTCATGGTCGGGCGCCTGCCAGAGGGCAGCAAGGTCACCAGCTGGGCGAAGGAGGTCATCTCGCCCGAGCAGCTCCAGGCTCAGTTCGATGCGGTACTGCTGGCCGGGGGGGCCGAGCAGTCGCGGGACCTGCCGGTGCCGGGGCGCGACCTCGATGGCGTCCATTTCGCGATGGAGTTCCTGCCGCAGCAGAACAAGGTGGTCGCCGGCGACAAGCTCAAGACGATGGGCATCACGCAGATCCGGGCCGACGGCAAGCATGTCGTGGTGATCGGCGGCGGCGACACCGGCAGCGACTGTGTGGGCACCAGCAACCGCCACGGCGCTGCCAGCGTCACGCAGTTCGAACTGCTGCCGATGCCGCCCGAGCACGAGAACAAGCCACTGGTCTGGCCTTACTGGCCGACCAAGCTGCGCACCTCGTCGAGTCACGAGGAGGGTTGCGACCGCGAGTTCGCCATCGCCACCAAGGAATTCATCGGCGGCGAGGGCAAGGACAAGGGCAAGGTCAAGGCGCTGAAGGCTGTGCACGTCGAATGGCAGGGCGGCAAGATGGTCGAGGTGCCCGGCAGCGAGCAGATCCTGCCGGCCGACCTGGTGCTGCTGGCCATGGGGTTCTTGAGCCCCGTGGCGAGCGTGCTCGACGCCTTCGGCATCGACAAGGACGCCCGGGGCAATGCCCGAGCCGGAACCGAGGAGGTCGCTGGCTACGCGACCAACGTGCCGAAGGTGTTTGCCGCGGGCGACGTGCGTCGCGGCCAGTCGCTGGTGGTGTGGGCCATTCGCGAGGGTCGTCAGGCCGCGCGCGCGATCGATGCCCACCTGATGGGGCGCAGCGACCTGCCACGCTAGAGGCTGCAACCACCCGCCAGGCTGGCGGGTGGTTGTCCGCCAGCCACAGGGGCCTCGGGTCAGGTGACATCTCACCTATCATGCTCAGCGCAGCAGGGGGCAACCATCCCCGCGATTTCCCGGCCCCATGACTTCTCCCTCAGATCATCAACCTGTCGCCGCGCCCGTCCTGGTTTCCATGCGTGGCGTGACCTGCGGGTACGGTGACCGGGTCATCCTGAGCAACATCGATATCGATTTGCCGCGCGGCAAGGTGATCGGTGTGATGGGCACCTCCGGTGGCGGCAAGACGACGTTGCTGCGTCTGATCGGTCGTCAGCTGGTGCCGATGAGCGGGCAGGTGTTCTTCGACGGAATCGATCTGGCCCGGCTCGATCGGCAGGGGCTCTATGCCTTGCGTCGGCGCATGGGCATGCTGTTCCAGTTCGGCGCACTGTTCACCGACCTCTCGGTGTTCGACAACGTGGCGTTTCCGCTGCGCGAGCACACCAACCTGAGCGCGTCGATGATCCGTGACGTGGTGCTGATGAAGCTCGACGCGGTGGGTCTTCGCGGTGCGCGCAATCTGATGCCATCCGAAGTATCGGGTGGCATGGCGCGACGGGTTGCGCTGGCGCGCGCCATCGCGCTGGATCCCGACCTGATCATGTACGACGAGCCCTTTGCAGGGCTCGATCCGATTTCGCTCGGCAGCGCTTCGCGGCTGATCCGCGACCTGAGCCAGGCACTCGGAGTGACGAGCGTGGTCGTCTCGCACGATGTCGAGGAAACCTTTGCCATCGCAGACCACATCGTGTTCGTGGCCAACGGCGTCATCGCGGCCCAGGGCACCCCGGCGGAGATTCGGGCGAGCACCGATCCGCTGGTTCATCAGTTCTTCACCGCATCGCCGGATGGTCCGGTGGAGTTCCATTACCCGGGTGTTTCGGTGACCGAGGACTTCGGCGTCGGGGGTCGGGCATGAACTGGCTCAATCCGGCCTGGGTCGGCCGCACGGTGCTGGCGCAGATGGCGGGCATCGGCGCGGCAGCGCTGATGTTCTTTCGGCTGGTGGCGCTGACGCCGCTGGCCCTGCGCCGGTTCACCCTGGTGATCGAACAGACCTTTTTCGTGGGTAACCGCTCGCTGTCCATCATCGGCGTGTCGGGTCTGTTCGTCGGTTTCGTGCTTGCCTTGCAGGGCTATTACACCCTTCAGCGCTACGGTTCGGCCGAAGCGGTCGGCTTGCTCGTGGCGTTGTCGCTGGTGCGCGAGCTGGGGCCGGTGGTCACTGCGCTGCTGTTCGCGGGCCGTGCCGGAACGTCCCTGACCGCTGAAATCGGCTTGATGAAGGCCGGTGAGCAACTGGCTGCCATGGAGATGATGGCAGTTGATCCGGTGCGGCGCGTGCTGGCTCCGCGCTTTCTGGCGGGTCTGATCTCGATGCCGCTGCTGGCTGCGGTGTTCAGTGCGGTGGGGATACTCGGTGGCTGGGCCGTTGCCGTGCCGCTGATCGGCATCGATGAAGGATCGTTCTGGTCCCAGATGCAGGGCGGGGTCAGCTGGTGGTCCGATGTCGGCAACGGTGCCATCAAGAGCGTGGTGTTCGGCGTGACGGTGACTTTTGTCGCGCTGTGGGAGGGTTACGACTGCAAACCCACGCCTGAAGGGGTGTCCCGGGCCACGACACGCACGGTGGTGACGTCGTCGCTGGCGGTTCTGGCGCTCGACTTCGTGCTGACCGCCATGATGTTTTCGATCTAATGACCCGCAGCGGTCGACAAGGGGAATGACGTTGCAAAAATCCCGTCATGAAGTGTGGGTGGGGCTGTTCGTGATGATCGGCGCTGCGGCACTGCTGTTTCTGGCGCTGAAGGCGGGCAACCTGCTGAGCCTCAATTTCGACACCACTTACGGTGTCGTGGCCCGCTTCGACAACATCGGGGGTCTGAAGCCGCGAGCGGCGGTGAAGAGTGCCGGTGTTGTGGTGGGTCGCGTCGATTCGATCAGTTTCGACGACAAGACCTTCCAGGCCAGCGTGGCCCTCCAGTTGCAGCAGAAGTTCCAGTTTCCGAAGGACAGCTCGGCGAAGATCCTGACCTCGGGGCTGCTCGGCGAGCAATATGTGGGGATCGAACCCGGCGGCAACGAGAAGAATCTGGCGGCCGGGGATGTCATCACTCAAACCCAATCGGCTGTGGTGCTGGAGAATCTGATCAGTCAGTTTCTGTTCAACAAGGCGTCGGAAGGCGCTCCGGCGGCCCGGGCCCCTGAAGGAGAAAAACAATGAATCCCACGTACCGAGCTGGTCTCAATCCGCTGGCGTGTGTTGCCCTGGTCTTGGCGTTGCAGGGCTGCGCCACGGCTCCGGCGGGCAGCGCCCCGAGCGCGGCCGATCCGATCGAATCCTGGAACCGCAGCGTGTTCGCATTCAACGAAGCGCTGGACGAAAACGCGATCAAGCCGGTGGCCAAGGGCTACGTCAATGTCGTGCCGAGCATGGTTCGGACGGGTGTCACGAATTTCTTCGCGAATTTCAAGGACGCCTGGTCAGCGGTCAACAGCGTGCTCCAGGGCAAGGTCGGTAACGGCATCAGCAATGCGATGCGCGTCGGCACCAACACCGTTCTCGGTCTGGGCGGATTGCTCGACTGGGCTACCGAGTTCCGCATCGAGCGGTACCCGGAGGATTTCGGACAGACGCTGGGTGTCTGGGGCTTCGGTGCCGGTCCCTATGTGGTCTGGCCCCTGCTCGGGCCATCTTCCGTGCGCGATTCGTTTGGATTGCCGCTCGACATGGCCGTCACGCCGGGATTCCTGATCGACGACACATGGGCTGGCATCGGCGTGTCGGCGTTGAACGTGGTGAGTACCCGCGCGAACTTGCTGAATGCCACCGGCATCCTGGACGACGCCGTGCTCGACAAGTACACGTTTGTGCGCGACGGGTATCTGCAGCGCCGCAACAGCCTGGTTTACGACGGTAATCCGCCGCAAGCCCCGGCATCGCCGACAAAATAGCCGAGCCGGCTCCCCCCGATGGCCTGGCGATCGGGTTCGGTTGTCTTGGTCGGCGAACTTTCGGAGCATCTCCGGCTCCAACGCAGGTGCCCACGGGTGCCACTTGAGAAGGAAAGTCAGATGTTGCAGAAGAAATGGATCGCTGCGGTGTGTGCCGGCCTGCTGGTGGGTGGGGCTTCCCTTGCCGTGCGTGCGGAGGCACCGGCCGCCGCCCAGGTGGCCGCCCTTTCGCCGGACGACCTGATCAACAAGCTGTCGAACGAGGTGCTCGACAGCGTCAAGGCCGACAAGTCGATCCAGTCCGGCGACATGAAGAAGATCCAGGCCCTCGTCGAGGAAAAGGTCATTCCGCACGTCAACTTCCAGCGCATGACCTCGTCTGCGGTGGGCCGCTACTGGCGCCAGGCAACCCCCGAGCAGCAGTCGAGCCTGGAGTCCGAGTTCAAGACCTTGCTGATGCGCACTTACGCTGGCGCGCTGTCTCAGGTCAAGGACCAGACGGTGCAGATCAAGCCGTCACGGACTGCCCCCGAGGGCAATGAGGTCATCGTTCGCACCGAGGTTCGCGGCAAGGGCGATCCTGTGCAGCTCGACTACCGAGTCGAGAAGGCGAACTCCAGCTGGAAGATCTACGACGTGAATGTGCTCGGTGTCTGGCTGGTCGAGAATTATCGCAACAGCTTTGCGCAGGAAATCGGCGCGAACGGCATCGACGGTCTCATTGCCAAGCTGACCGAGCGCAACAAGACGGCGGCAGCACGCAGGTGACTGTTTCTGCGACGAAGCTGGCGCTGCCGTCGTCGGTCCTGCTCGGCGACGCGAAGGACCTTCTGAAAAGGCTCACGCGCGTCGTGACCGACAACCCGACCGCGCCTCTGATCGTGGATGCCTCGGCGCTGCACGACTTCGATTCGTCGGTGCTGGCGGTGTTGCTCGAATGCCGTCGGCTTGCCCAGGCATCGCACCGCGAGTTCGTGTTGCGAGATGCGCCCCCGCGACTCAATCAACTGGCGGGCCTGTACGGTGTTGCCGGACTGCTGGGTATCGAAGCCCCTGCCATCGAGACGGCTCAACCGGTCTGAATCGACCGCTGAATTCGTCGCCAGACGTCCGGCGCCGCCTCTGGTCTCACTGCTCTTCGGACCACGCGAATCCATCGCGCGCCACCAGCGCACTGGCCGCGGCCGGGCCCCATGTGCCAGCTGCATAGGGCCGGGGCCCTCCGCCAGCATCGTTGTCGCGTTTCCACGCGTGGAGCACCGGTTCGACCCAGCGCCAGGCCTGCTCCTGTTCGTCGCTGCGCACAAACAGGTTGAGCCGCCCGGCGATGGCTTCGAGCAGCAGGCGCTCATAGGCACCAACGCGCGTCTCGGGAAACGCCTTGTCGAAATCCAGGTCCAGCGACACCGCAGAGAGTGCCTCGCTGTGGCCGGTGCCCTTGGCGGCGAGCAGGTGAAGCTCGAGCCCGTCCTCCGGTTGCAGCTTGATCACCAGCTTGTTGGGCCGGTTCAGGCCCGGAAAGATGCTGTGCGGAGTCGGGCGGAAATTGACGACGATCTGCGCGTCGCGCGCGGCCAGCCGCTTGCCTGTTCGCAGGTAGAACGGTACGCCGGCCCAGCGCCAGTTCTGCACCTCGGTGCGCAATGCGACGAAGGTTTCGCAATGGCTGCCCGCTGGCACCTTGACCTCGTCGAGGTACCCGACCACCGCCTGCCCGGCGGCGTTGCCGGACCGGTACTGGCCGCGCACCACATCGCGCGCGACGCTGTCGTCGGTGAACGGCTTCAACGAGCGCAGCACCTTCAGTTTCTCGTCACGGATCGCATCGGCGTCGTAGCGTGAGGGCGGCTCCATCGCGACCATGCTGAGCAGCTGCAGCGCGTGGTTCTGCACCATGTCGCGCAGGGTGCCGGTGCGGTCATAGAAGTCGCCGCGCGTGCCGACACCCAGACTTTCCGCCAACGTGATCTGGATGTTGGCGATGCTTTCGCGACGCCACAGCGGCTCGAACAGCGCGTTGCCGAAACGCAGCGCCATCAGGTTCTGCACCGAAGGTTTGCCGAGGTAGTGGTCGATCCGAAACGCCTGGGTTTCGCTGAACACGGAGCGCACGACGCGATTGATCTCCTGCGCGCTCGCGAGGTCGTGGCCGAGCGGCTTCTCGAGCACGACCCGCACTTTGGGCCCGTTGAGACCGACGATGCCCAGCTGCTCGCAGATCTGCGGGAACAGGTGAGGGCTGGTCGCCAGGTAAAGCACGGTGGTTTCTGCGCCGCGATCGTCGATCCACTGCTTCAGCCCGGCATAGTCCTCGGGATGAGACAGGTCCATGCGCCGGTAGTGCAACAGCTCGGCGAACCGCGAAAACTCCTCGTCGGTCGGGCGCTTGCCGCCTTCGACATCCTGAAAGCGCTCTTTCAGCCACGCCCGGTACCTGTCGTCGCTTTGCTCGTCGCGTGCGACCGACAGGATGCGTCCGCCCTGAGGAAGCTTGCCGTGCCGAAACGCCTGGAACAACGCCGGCATCAGCTTGCGCCACGTCAGGTCACCGGTGCCACCGAAGAAAACCAGGTCGAAAGACATCGTGTGGGCCCTCCCGCCCTGTGCGCTGGACGCATTTCACCACGCAGGATTGATGCCGACAGCGGGCGGCGTGGCATGGCCTCGGCGCCATGCGATCAGGTTCTAATCTTGCGTACCTGCACCGGACACGCTTCCATGAACCAACTCGACCAACTCAAGCAATACACCACCGTGGTTGCCGACACCGGCAACTTCAGGCAGCTGGCCGCGTTTGCGCCCCGCGATGCGACCACCAATCCGTCGCTGATCCTCAAAGCGGTGCAGCAACCCGACTACGCGCCGCTGCTGTCGGACACCGCCGCCGCGCACCGAGGCGCGGCGCTCGACGAGGTCGTCGACCGCATCCTGGTGCGCTTCGGGGTCGAGATCCTGAAGGTCGTGCCCGGCCGGGTGTCGACCGAGGTCGACGCCCGGCTGAGCTTCGACGGAGCGGCGTCGCTGGTCCGCGCGCGGCGCCTCGTCCAGCTTTACGAGGCTTCGGGCGTCGGCCGCGATCGGGTCCTGATCAAGATCGCCGCCACGTGGGAGGGCATCCAGGCCGCCCGTGTACTGGAGCGCGAAGGGATCCACTGCAACCTGACGCTGCTGTTCTCGTTCGCGCAGGCAGTGGCCTGCGGCGAGGCCGGGGTGCAGCTGATCTCGCCGTTTGTCGGGCGCATCTACGACTGGTACAAGAAGTCCGCCGGCGCGGGCTGGGACGAAGCAGCGAATGCCGGCGTCAATGATCCGGGCGTGAAGTCGGTGGCGCAGATCTATCGCTACTACAAGAAGTTCGGCATCGCCACCGAGGTCATGGGCGCGAGCTTCCGTAACGTCGGCCAGATCACCGCCCTTGCCGGTTGCGATCTGCTGACCATCAGCCCGGAACTGCTCGCCGCGCTGCAGGCAAGCGACGCGCCGGTCGTGCGAACGCTTGACCCTGCCGCTGCGCGCGACGCCGCGACCGATCGCGTCAGCCACGGCGAGGCGAGCTTTCGCTTTGCGCTCAACGAGGACGCGATGGCGACCGAGAAACTCGCCGAGGGCATCCGCGCATTTGCGGTGGATGCCGGCAAGCTCGATGTGTTGATCCGCGCCATCTGAAAGGAAACGCAGAGATGATGCGCTGCGACCGAACCACCGCCTGGTGCGCATTGAAGGGTCATTTCGTGGCTCACGGCCGCGACTTCGATCTGCGCGAGGCCTTTGCCCGGGACGCCGGCCGATTCAGTTCGCTGAGCTTCGAGGCGCCGGAGGTGTTCGCCGACCTGTCGAAGAATCACCTCGACATCGCGACGCTGCGTTTCCTGCTCGACCTGGCGCGCGAATGCGGGCTCGAGCCGCAGCGCGACGCAATGTTCGCGGGCGCTGCGATCAACGTCACCGAAAACCGCGCCGCGCTGCACACCGCACTGCGGGCGCCGCGCGGCCTAGCGCCCTTCAGCGACGAGGTCCATGCCGTGCTCGACGCGATGCTGGCCTGGGCCGAGACGGTGCGCGACAGCGCGGCCAGCGGCATCCGCCACATCGTCAACATCGGCATCGGCGGCAGCGACCTCGGGCCTCAGATGATCGTGCCGGCACTCGACGCCTTCGTGCATCCGGGCCTGCAGTTCCACTTCGTCTCGAACGTCGACGGGCACGACATCACGCCGGTGCTGCGACGGGTGAATCCGGAGGAGACGTTGTTCATCATCGCGAGCAAGACCTTCACGACGCAGGAGACGATGGCCAACGCCCACCTGGCCCGCGCCTGGTTCGAGAAGGAAGGTGGCACCGACATCGCGCGCCATTTCGTCGCGACGACGACCAACGTGAAGGCCGCGGCCGAATTCGGCATCACCACCACGTTCGGGTTCTGGGACTGGGTTGGTGGCCGTTTTTCGCTGTGGTCGGCCATTGGCCTGCCCATCGCGATCGCGATCGGTGCCGACCGCTTCCGGGAGTTGCTGGCCGGTGCCCATGCGATGGACCGGCACTTCGTCGAGATGCCGCTCGCGTCCAATGTGCCCGCACTGCTGGGCCTGCTCGATGTCTGGTACCGCAATTTCCACGGGGCATCGAGCCGCAGCATCGCGCCGTATCACCAGGGCCTGCGGCGCCTGCCGGCGTACCTGCAGCAGCTCGAGATGGAGAGCAACGGCAAGCGCGTTGACCGCAACGGCGAACCGCTGCCGTACGCGACCAGCCCGGTGGTCTGGGGCGAGCCGGGCACCAAAGGGCAGCATGCCTATTTCCAGATGCTGCACCAGGGCACCGATTCGATTCCGGTCGAATTCATCCGGGTGCGCAGGCCGACCTTCGGCAGCGTCGGGCTCAATGCGGATCTGCTGGAGAAACTTGAGCGTCAGCAGACGATGCTGCTGGCCAACGGACTCGCGCAATCGCAGGCGCTGATGCGCGGCAAGACCCCCGAGCAGGCGATGGCCGATGCGCCCGAGTCTGCATCGGGGCCACTCGATCCGGCGACGCTGGCGCGACATCGCAGTTTCCCCGGAAATCGACCCACCACGACCTTGCTGCTCGACCGGCTGACGCCACGCAGCCTCGGAGCGCTGATCGCGCTGTACGAGCATCGCGTGTTCACCAGCGGCGCGATCTGGGGGATCGACAGTTTCGACCAGTGGGGCGTCGAACTGGGCAAGGCGCTGTGCAAGGACCTGTTGCCCCGCCTGACCTCCGGTCACCACGACGACACCGATCTCGACGGATCGACAGCCGGCCTGATCGCGCGTCTTCGTTGATGAGGGTCGTCTGGGATTTCGGCGGTGTGCTGTTTCGCTGGGACCCGGCAGCGCTCGTGGCTCGCACACTGCCGCAGCGCATCACCGCCGAGCTGGACGCGCAGCATTGGAAGCAGCAGTTCTTCCTGTCGTACCGCGGCGAATGGGGCGAGTTCGATCGTGGAGTGACCGGCGTGGCGGAGATGGTGCCGCGCATTTCCCGTCGCACCGGGCTCTCCGAGGACGAAGTGCGCGCGGTCGTCGACGCGGTGCCCGATGAGCTGCAGCCGATCACCGACAGTGTGCGGTTGCTGAGCGCGTTGCGCGAACGCGGTAACCGCCTGCACTACCTGTCCAACATGCCGGCGCCGCTCGCCGATCATCTCCAGCGCCGGCACGCCTTCATCACGCTGTTCGAGAGCGGCATCTTTTCGTCGCATGTGCAGCTCACCAAGCCCGACCCGGCGATCTTCGTGCTGGCGCAGCAGCGCTTCGGCGGCGACCCGGCCGACACGCTCTTCATCGACGACCATCCGGAGAACATCGAGGCGGCTCGCCGCCATGGCTGGCAGGCCATCCTGTTCACCGGACCGCAGGCGTTGGCGGCCGAATTGCAGGCGCTGGCTCTGATCGACTGAAGACGCTGATCGCGTTCAGGTCAGCCGATCACGTCGCGCGCAGCCCGACCAGTGCCTGCCGTGCCGCATCGAGGGCCTGGGGCAGCACCTGCTCCCGCCATGCATCGCTGTCGGGGTCGAACGAGTTGCGAAACTGCCTTCTGATTTCGCGGCTGGTTGCCTCCGGAGTCTCCGGATGGTTCTCCAGCCACTGCTCGGCGCGCAGCGCGGTGAAGACCTGCATCAGCGGAACGGTGCCGAACTCCAGCGTGATGCCGGTGCATTCGGCTTGCGGGCATTCGGCGTAGAGCGATCGCATCATCTGCCCGGTCACGGCCGACGACACCGACTCGCCGTCGTCGATGCGTGTGACCTGGTCGCCCCACCACGCGCGCGCGCGCCGCAGACCCTCGGTCTCGTCGCCCACGCGACCTTCGAAGATGCGTTCGCCAACGCCACTGGGGCCCAGCCCCGAATGCAGATCGATCCACCCGAGGCGGGCACAGTGGCGGCCGTGATGGCGCAGCAGTTCGCGCAGTGTGACGTGGCTCCAGGTCGGATTGCGTCCGCCGTAGAACAGCCCCTCGGGGTGTTCGTGCTGCCCGCGGGAGACGGCCTGCTGCATCGCGGCCCATCCTTGCTGCGCCAGCAGTTGGCCGAGGGCGGCCTCGACGGCCTCGCTCGGCGGCCAGCGGTGCGGCACCAGCAAGCCGGCGAGCTCGTCGTAGGCCGTGTTGCGTGGCAGCGGCTGTGCAAAGTCGTGGAAATTGCGGTTCAGGTCGACATTTTCCTGCGTGGTGCGGCGGCCCCAGGCGAACCCATGCGGGTTCAGCGCATGCAGGTAGAGCACCGCGATGCCGGCCGCACGGGCCGATGCCCGCCAGGCGGAATCGTGAAGCAAGGCGATCTGCACTGCCGAGCCGACGTGACCTTCGATGCCATGGCAGCCGCTGCTGACGATCAGCAGGCGCTCGGCCCGTCGCGGGCCGTCACGCACCACATCGAGCGCGAGTGCCTCGCTCTGGGGCCCGATCAGCGGGTGCAGGTGGGACTCGACGTCCAGGTCGCATCGCTGTGCAGCCGCGAAAAACCTTGCACGTGCCTCGGCATAGGTCGATGTGAAGTGATGGTTCGAGTTCATGAACGAAGGTGGCTCACGAAACGTGCCAGGCTGGGCTGCGCCTGATTCCCGTCATCGGTGCGAGTTCAGGGCCGCGGTTCTGCAAGCCACCGTTCGGCCATGCGGACCCACAGGGTCGCACCCAGCGGAATCAGCTCGTCGTTGAAGTCGTAGCTCGGGTTGTGCAGCATGCAGGGGCCGAGCCCGTGGCCCGCGTTGCGGTGATCGCCGTCGCCATTGCCCATCACGAAGTACGCCCCCGGTTTCGCCTGCAGGTAGTAGCTGAAGTCTTCGGCTCCCATCGTCGGTTCGAACTCGAGCACGTGATCGGGCCCGACCACTTCGCTCATCACCCGGCGCGCGAACGCGGTCTCGGCAGGGTGGTTGATCGTCGGCGGGTAGTTGCGCGTGAACTCGAATTCGCAGCTCACGCCGAAGGCCGCGCAAGTGTGCTGTGCAACTTCCCGCATGCGGCGCTCGATCAGGTCGAGCACCTCCAGCGTGAAGGTGCGCACCGTGCCCTGGATCTCGCACGCATCGGGCACCACGTTGGTGGCTTCGCCGGTGTGGATCATCGTCACCGAGATCACGCCGGCGTCGATCGGCCGCTTGTTGCGAGTGATGATGGTCTGGAAGGCCTGCACCATCTGGCACGCCACCGGCACCGGATCGAGCCCCAGGTTGGGCATCGCGGCGTGCGATCCCTTGCCTCGGATCGTGATGCGGAACTCGTTGCTGCTGGCGAAGCAGGGTCCGCTGCGGATCGCGAACTGGCCGACCGGGATGCCCGGCCAGTTGTGCACGCCGAAAATCGCCTCCATCGGAAAGCGCTCGAACAGGCCGTCCTTGATCATCTCGCGCGCACCGCCGCCGCCTTCCTCCGCTGGCTGAAAGACGAGGTACACCGTGCCGTCGTAGTTGCGGTGCGTGGCGAGGTGCTTGGCCGCCGCCAGCAGCATCGTCGTGTGGCCGTCGTGGCCGCAGGCATGCATCCGCCCGGCGTGCCGGCTCGCGTGCGCGAAGGTGTTGTGCTCGGTCATCGGCAGCGCGTCCATGTCGGCGCGCAGACCGACCGCGCGGTCTGACATGCCGTTCTTCAGGATCGCGACGACGCCGGTCGTGCCCAGCCCGCGGTGGATCGGGACACCCCAGGCCGTGAGCTGCCTGGCGATCACATCCGCCGTGCGCTGCTCCTCGAAGCACAGCTCCGGGTGTGCGTGCAGGTCGCGCCGCAGCACGGCCATCGCGGCGGCGTCGGCGAGGATGGATTCGATCAGGCGCATGGCGAAACTCCAGACGGATGCGAGGCGCAGCGCGGACGATGGGGACGGCAGCGGACAGCGGCAGAACGAAAAAACAGTGTACCGAGGTGGCTTGTCCGCGATGACTCCGAGGCGATGACCCCAGCGCGCCGGAGCAGGCAGCCCGCTGTGCAATCATCTTTGGATGAGCACCCGCACAGTCCGCGCCGCCTGCCCGCACGACTGCCCCGACACCTGCGCGATGCGCGTCACGGTGACCGACGGCGTGGCCGTCAGAGTTCAGGCCGACCCCGATCACCCGGCCACCCACGGTGCACTTTGCACCAAGGTGTCTCGCTACCCCGAGCGCACCTACCACCCCGACCGCGTCCTGCAGCCGCTGAAGCGCGTCGGCCGCAAATCGGGGCCGAACGGCAGCGCACGGTTCGAGCCGGTGAGCTGGGACGAGGCGCTGCGCGACATCGCCTCGCGCCTGGGCGCCATCGCGACCCGCGACCCGCAGGCGGTGATGCCATACAGCTACGCTGGCACGATGGGGCTGGTGCAGGGCGAAAGCATGGCGGCGCGCTTCTTCCACCGGCTGGGCGCCTCGCTGCTCGACCGCACGATCTGCGCCGGCGCCGGGGCAGACGCGATGGTGGCGAGCTACGGCGCCACCGTCGGCATGCACGTGGAGCATTTCGCCGAGAGCCGGCTGATCCTGATCTGGGGCAGCAACTCGATCGGCTCGAACCTGCACTTCTGGACGATTGCCCAAGAGGCGAAGCGGCAGGGCGCGAAGCTGATCTGCATCGACCCGCGGCGCACCGAAACCGCCGACAAGTGCCACCAGCACATCGCGCTGCTGCCGGGCACCGATGGCGCGCTGGCGCTGGGGCTGATGCACGAGCTGATCGTGCACGATCGCCTGGACCACGACTACCTCGAACGCCACGTCGAGCAGGGCGCAGGCGGCTGGCCGGCGTTGCGCGAGCGCGCGTTGCAGTGGCCGCCCGAGCGTGTGGCCGGGGTCTGCGGCATCACGGCCGACGAGGTGCGCGCACTGGCTCACGACTACGCGGCGCTGGCACCGGCGGCGATCCGCCTCAACTACGGCATGCAGCGGGTGCGTGGTGGCGGCAACGCGGTGCGGCTGATCGCGACGCTGCCGTGCCTGATCGGCGCCTGGCGTCACCGTGCCGGCGGGCTGCTGCTGTCGAGTTCAGGCTGGTTCAAGGGCGTGCGCAACGACGCTGTCCTGCAGCGGCCCGACCTGCTCACCGGGCCCGACGGCGGCCGCCCGAGACCACGCGTGCTCAACATGAGCACGATCGGCGACGATCTGCTGCGCCAGTCCGGCGAGACGCTGCCCGATGGCAGTGTCTTCGGGCCCCGCATCGAGGCGGTCGTCGTCTACAACAGCAACCCGGTCGCGGTGGCGCCCGAGTCGGCGAAGGTGGTCGCCGGCTTCTCGCGCGACGACCTGTTCACCGTCGTGCTCGAGCACTTCATGACCGACACCGCCGACCTCGCCGACTACGTGCTGCCAGCCACAACGCAACTCGAACATCTGGACGTGCACACCAGCTACGGACACACATACGCACTGATCAACGAGCGCTCGATCGAACCGCTGGGGCAGGCCAAGCCGAACACGCAGATCTTTCGCGAGCTGGCCGCGCAGATGGGCTACGACGAGGCGTGTTTCGCCGACGACGACGAGGCGCTCGCGCGCAGTGCGTTCAACGCCGCAGTGCCCTTCGATCAGTTGCGTGACCGAGGCTGGATCAAGCTGCCGATCGCCGATGCGCCGTTTGCCCAGGGCGGTTTCCCGACGCCCGACGGACGCTGCCGGGTCAGCTCGATCGAGCACGGTGTGCCCGATCACGTGCCAAACCACGAGTCGGTGGCCAGCACGCCGGTGCTGGCGCGGCGCTTTCCGTTGGCGATGATCTCGCCGCCCGCGCGCAATTTCCTCAACTCCAGCTTCGTCAATGTGCAAAGCCTGCGCGACATCG
The DNA here is from genome assembly GCA_046154125.1 of Rhizobacter sp. GTDB lineage: Bacteria > Pseudomonadota > Gammaproteobacteria > Burkholderiales > Burkholderiaceae_C > PBB1. The sequence continues at coordinate 16,921 of JBJXEJ010000004.1, forward strand.
AAGGCGAGCCGTTGGTCGAGATCCACGCCGACGATGCCGCCCCGCGCGGCCTGGTCGACGGGCAGACGGTGCGCGTCTTCAACGATCGCGGAAGTTACCGGTGCCGCGCCGCGGTCAGTGACCGGGCGCGTCCCGGCGTCGTCAACGGCCTGGGCATCTGGTGGCGCAAGCACGGTCTCGATGCCACGAATGTCAACGAGGTGACGCATCAGGGGTTGACCGACATCGGCCGCGCGCCGTCGTTCTACGACTGCCTGGTGCAGGTCGAAGCCGCTTGAAGCTCGGAGTCTGGGCGGGTGTCACGGCGCTGGCTGCTGGCGTGTGCCTGACGACCGGTTGCAGCGTGGGCTACTACGCGCAGTCGGTGGCGGGGCATCTGAAGCTGCTCAACGCCGCCCGGCCGGTGACCGACTGGCTGGCCGACGCAGCCGCACCGGACACGCTGAAGTCGAGGCTGGAACTGACGCAGCGCATCCGCGACTACGCGTCGAGTGCGCTCAAGCTGCCCGACAACGCCAGCTACCGCCGCTACGCCGACCTGCACCGCAGCGCGGCGGTGTGGAATGTGGTGGCCGCGCCTGAACTCGGCCTGACGTTGGAAACGTGGTGCTTTCCGGTGGTCGGCTGCGTCGCCTACCGCGGCTACTACGTCCGCGAGGAGGCCGACGCTTATGCGGATCAACTCCGCGGCCGCGGGCTCGAAGCCTGGGTCTACGGCGTGCCGGCGTATTCGACGCTGGGCAAGCTGCCCGGCGCCTACTTCGCCGACCCGCTGCTGAGCACCTTCGTGCCATACCCCGAAGGCGAACTGGCGCGCTTGATCTTCCACGAGTTGTCGCACCAGGTCGCCTATGCGGGCGACGACACCGTCTTCAACGAATCGTTCGCCACCACGGTCGAGCGCCTCGGCGGCGCACGCTGGCTGGCCGAGCAGGCCAGTGCGGCGGCGCGCGAGGAATTCACCGCCTACGACATGCGCCGGGGCGACTTCCGCAGGCTGACCACCGCGTACCGCGATCGCTTGAGCGCGCTGTATGCCAGCACCGCGTCGGACGACGACAAGCGTCGCGGCAAGGCCGATCTGATCGCGCAACTGCGCGCCGAACACGCCGCACTGAAGGCGGGGGCGTGGCAGGGCTACAGCGGCTACGACGGTTGGTTCGCGCAGGTCAACAACGCGTCGTTTGGTGTGCTCGCGGCTTACACCGAGCTGGTCCCGCAGTTCGAGCGACTGCTCGCGGCTCAGGGCGGCGATCTGCCGCGGTTCTATGCCGAAGTGCGGCGACTCGCGAATATGCCGATGGTCGAACGCCGCCGGGTATTGCAAGATGTCGGTGCTTCACGTTGAGTGGGTGATCCCGCTTTTTCAAACCCGGCAGTTCGCGAATGACCACTTTCCAGATCCACCGATCCCACGCGCTGGGCCTCGAGTCAGCTCGGCAGCTGGCCCGCCATTGGGCCGATGCTGCGGAGAAGGAGCATCAGATGAACTGCACTGTCGCCGAACAAGAGGACAGGTGTCGTATCGCCTTCAAGCGGCCTGGTGTGCACGGGGATCTGGTCGCCAAGGTCGATGATTTCGTCCTGACGGTGACGCTCGGTTTCCTGATCGCCGCGTTCGGCCCGCGCATCCGCGCCGAGATCGAGAAGAACCTCGACGCAGCCATCGCCGAAGCCAGCGCGGTTTCCCGGGCCGGGTCCGAAGGCTAGGGCGCGGCGCGGCTCGATGCCGTGGCCGCCTCCGCTTCCCGGTGATCCGTCGCCGCGGGCGCGGGTGCTGCGGGCCTCGAATAGGCCTGTGCCAATCCGAGCAGATGCTGTTTCTGGGCAGGTTCGAAGTACGGCGCCAGCAGGCTCAGCACGTGCGAGGCTCCGCGCAGCAGAGCGTCCCCGGCGTTCTCGGGCTCCAGTGCGTGGCGCGGGTCACGAACGTATTCGTAGCTGAGCCAGTAGGTTGTCACCACCACCATGGCGGTCGCCACGGATTCGGCTTCGGAGAGGGTCAGCCGAATTGCGTTGCTGCGGCCCAGCCCGGCCAGCACGCGTTGCACGGCCTGGTTCTTTTCCTTCAGCACGAACTGGAAATGGATCTCGATCCGCCGGTTCTTGCTCAGCAGGTCGTTCAGGTCGCGGTAAAGGAAGCGGTACTGCCAGATCAGCTCGAACAGCATGTGGAAGAACAGCCACGCATCCTCGACATCGCGCACGTCGTCCGCCGCCTTCAGCAGCGTACCGAGCGCCAGCTCGTAGCGGTCGAACAGCCGGTCGACGAGCAGATCCTTCGCCGGGTAGTGGTAGTACAGGTTGCCGGTGCTGATGTTGAGTTCGGCCGAAATCAGCGTGGTCGAGACGTTCGGCTCGCCGAAGCGGTTGAACAACTCCAGCGTCGCATCGAGGATGCGCTCCGCCGTGCGGCGTGGCTTCTTGACGGGGGTCGCCATGGCTCCTGCTTTCGTTTCGATGGACCGTGAGGTCAAGGTAGCACCAAGTCGGCGCGCATCCAAGCGCATCTGCCCGGATGTCGACCCGCCGGTCTGCACCTCTTTGAACAGGCGATGCCACCCCGGCCGCGCGCGGTCGGAGCACTGCCTACAATCGCGCGTTTCATGACCGACCCTGACTCCGGATCCTCCCCAGCCGCCGTGTCGTTTCGCGGCGTCAGCAAGCGATTCAGCGGTTCCCGGGGCAATGTTCAGGCACTGGACGACGTCGGTTTCGATATCGCGCCTGGAGAATTCTTCGGCCTCCTCGGGCCCAACGGAGCTGGCAAGACCACGTTGATCAGCATCCTGGCCGGCCTGTCGCAAGCCAGTGCCGGCCACGTGCTGGTGCACGGACACGATGTCGTCAATGACTACGCGGCAGCCCGCCGCTGCCTGGGCATCGTGCCGCAGGAACTGGTGTTCGACCCGTTCTTCAGCGTGCGCGAGACGCTGCAGATTCAAAGCGGCTACTTCGGTGTTCGCTCCGATCGCCGCGCCAACGACGCCTGGATCGACGAGTTGCTGGAGCACCTGGGTCTGACGGACAAGGCCGACGCCAACATGCGGCAGCTTTCCGGCGGCATGAAACGTCGGGTGCTGGTCGCGCAGGCGCTGGTGCACCGCCCGCCGGTCATCGTGCTCGATGAACCCACCGCAGGGGTCGATGTCGAGTTGCGACAGACGCTGTGGCAGTTCGTCGCCCGCCTCAACCGGGAAGGCCACACGGTGCTGCTGACCACGCACTACCTGGAAGAAGCCGAGGCGCTGTGCGGTCGGCTGGCGATGCTGAAGCAGGGGCGTGTGGTCGCGCTCGATCGCACCTCGGCGTTGCTGGCCGGGCGCGCCAGCACGATGCTGCGCTTCAAGCTCGACACGCCGTTGCCCGCAGCACTGGTGCCGCAGGCACGTGTCATCGGTCGAACCGTGCAGATCAAGACACGCAACGCGGCCGAGGTCGAATCGGTGCTCGCCACGCTTCGCGCCGCCGGCGCCCAGCCCGAGGACCTGGAGATCGGTCGCGCCGACCTCGAGGACGTGTTCCTCGAGATCATGCACGGCGAACCCTTGCCGGTGTCGGCGTGACGGTGCCCGTCAACATGGCGACAACGCACCTGCTGTCCGGTGCCCGCACGCTGTTCTACAAGGAGGTGCTGCGCTTCTGGAAGGTCAGCTTCCAGACGGTGGCGGCGCCGGTGCTGACGGCGGTGCTTTACCTGATGATCTTCGGCCATGTGCTCGAAGACCATGTGCAGCCGTTCAGCGGTGTTGGCTACACCAGCTTCCTGATCCCGGGCCTGGTGATGATGAGCGTGCTGCAGAACGCGTTCGCCAACAGCAGCTCGTCACTGATCCAGAGCAAGATCAGTGGCAACCTCGTGTTCTTGCTGGTCGCGCCGCTGTCGCATTGGGCGTGGTTTGTCTCCTACGTGGGGGCGTCCGTGGTGCGAGGTGTCGCGGTCGGTACCGGGGTGCTGGCTGTCACCGCCTGGTTTGCTCCGCTCCATCTGGTGCAGCCGGCGTGGATCGTCGTGTTCACGCTGCTGGGTGCGATCCTGATGGGCGCACTGGGCCTGATCGCAGGGCTCTGGGCCGAGAAATTCGACCAGATCGCCACTTTCCAGAATTTCCTGATCATGCCGATGACGTTTCTCGCCGGCGTCTTCTATTCGGTCGGCAGCCTGCCCGGGGTCTGGCAGAAGGCCAGCCACCTGAATCCGTTCTTCTACATCGTCGACGGATTCAGGTTCGGCTTCTTCGGCATCAGCGACGTTTCGCCCTGGGTCAGCCTGGGCGTGGCCGGGGCGGGTCTCGTGGCGGTGTGCGCGCTGTGCCTGCAACTCCTGCGCAGCGGCTACAAGATCCGTCATTGAGCTGGCTGAGCGATAATTCGGCCATGTTTGAACCCACGCCCAACGACGTGCAGCGCTTCATCGCGCAAGGGCTCGCCTGCGAGCATCTGGAAGTTCAGGGCGATGGACGTCATTTCTTCGCGACCATCGTCTGCGCCTCCTTTGAAGGCGCCAGCCGAGTGGCGCGCCACCAGCTCGTCTATCGGGCGCTGGGCGACAAGATGCGCGCCGAAATCCACGCGCTGTCGATGAAGACACTGACGCCTGCCGAGTGGAGTGCCAGCGTCGATCGCTCTCCACTGCCTCATCACTGAAAGCCGCCGCGGCACTTGCTGCGGCTGTTGAGTCCGTCTTGGCGGGTTCGACGGCGGTGCAGGTTTCGCCCTACTCCCATGGACAAACTTCTGATACGCGGCGGACGGCCTCTCGAAGGCGAGGTGACGATCTCGGGCGCCAAGAATGCGGCGCTGCCTGAACTGTGCGCCTCGCTGCTGACGGCCGAGCCTGTGACGCTGACCAACGTGCCGCGCCTGCAGGACGTGAGCACGACGCTCAAGCTGCTGCGCAACATGGGCGCCACGGCGGAGCGCAGCGAGGGGCAGCCCGATGTGGTCACGCTCGACTCGTCCACGGTGTCCTCGCCCGAAGCCCCGTACGACCTGGTCAAGACCATGCGTGCTTCGATCCTGGTGCTCGGCCCGCTGCTGGCCCGCTTTGGCGAAGCCACGGTGTCGCTGCCCGGCGGCTGCGCGATCGGGTCGCGGCCGGTCGATCAGCACATCAAGGGCCTGCAGGCGATGGGCGCCCAGATCACGGTGGAGCACGGCTACATCATCGCGAAGACCCCGCGCCTGCAAGGCGCGCACATCACGACCGACATGGTGACAGTGACGGGTACCGAGAACCTGCTGATGGCCGCGACGCTGGCCGACGGCGAGACGGTGCTCGAGAACGCGGCGCAGGAGCCTGAAGTGGTCGACCTGGCCGACATGCTGAACGCAATGGGCGCCCGCATCGAAGGCCACGGCACGCGCCGGATTCGAATCCAGGGCGTCGAACGCCTGCGCGGCCTTGCCGGCTCATCGAGCCACCGTATCGTTCCAGACCGCATCGAGGCCGGCACGTTCCTTTGTGCGGTGGCCGCCACTGGCGGCGACGTGGTGCTGCGCCGTGCGCGCGCCGACCACCTCGACGCGGTGATCGACAAGCTGCGCGAGGCCGGGGTGACGATCGAATCGGGTGACGACTGGATCCGAGTGCGCAGCCGGCAGCGGCCGCGGGCGGTGAGTTTCCGCACCAGCGAGTACCCGGCGTTCCCGACCGACATGCAGGCACAGTTCATGGCGCTGAACTGCATCGCCGACGGTACCGCCAAGGTGACCGAGACCATCTTCGAGAACCGCTTCATGCACGTGAATGAACTGGTGCGGCTGGGCGCGCGCATCGATGTCGATGGCCACCTGGCGGTGGTTCACGGCGTGCCGAAATTGTCCGGCGCGACCGTGATGGCCACCGATCTGCGCGCCTCTGCCAGCCTGGTGATCGCCGGTCTGGTGGCCGACGGCCAGACCTGCGTTGATCGCATCTACCACCTCGACCGCGGCTACGATCAGATGGAAGCCAAGCTGCGTGGCATCGGCGCCGACATCGAGCGCGTTCAATGAGAGCACAACCGTGATCACGCTCGCACTGTCCAAGGGACGCATCTTCGAAGAAACCCTGCCGCTGTTGAAGGCGGCCGGCATCGAGGTGTCCGAGGATCCTGAAAAGTCGCGCAAGCTCATCATCGGTACCAATCGCGCCGACGTGCGCGTGGTGCTGGTGCGTGCCAGTGATGTCCCGACCTACGTGCAGTACGGTGGTGCCGATCTGGGCGTGACCGGCAAGGACACGCTGATCGAGCACGGCGGTTCGGGCCTGTACCAGCCGCTCGACCTGAAGATCGCGAAGTGCCGCATGAGCGTCGCCACCCGCACCGACTTCGATTACGACAGTGCGGTGAAGCAGGGCTCGCGCATCCGCGTCGCCACCAAGTACACGCTGACTGCGCAGCAGCATTTCTCCGACAAGGGCGTGCACGTCGACCTGATCAAGCTCTACGGCTCGATGGAACTTGCGCCTCTGACCGGACTGGCCGACGCGATCGTCGATCTGGTGTCCAGCGGCAACACCTTGAAGGCCAACCACCTCGTCGAGGTCGAGGAGATCATGCAGATCTCGGCTCGCCTCGTCGTCAACCAGGCCGCGCTGAAACTGAAGCGCGAGCCGATCCGCGCCATCATTGACGCGTTTGCTTCCGCGATCCCGCCATGACCGTCCGCATCCGACACCTCGATACCGCCGCTGCCGGCTTCGCCGCCGAGTTCGAGCGCGTGCTGCACTGGTCGGCCGAGACCGACGATGTGATCGAGCAGCGCGTCGCGTCGATCCTGGCCGACGTGCAACAGCGCGGCGATGCGGCGGTGCTCGAGTACACGAAGCGGTTCGACGGCCTCGAGGCTGCGTCGGTGGCTTCGCTGGAAATCGGCCACGCCGAATTGCGGGCCGCGCTGGCCGCGATCAGCCCGGCGCAGCGCAGCGCGCTCGAATTCGCCGCCGACCGGGTGCGTGACTATCACCAGCGCCAGCTCGAAGCCTGTGGTCGCTCGTGGACCTACCGTGATGCTGACGGCACCCTGCTGGGCCAGAAGGTCACGCCCCTCGACCGCGTCGGCATCTACGTGCCGGGCGGCAAGGCGGCGTATCCGTCCAGCGTCCTGATGAATGCGGTGCCGGCGAAGGTGGCCGGCGTCGGCGAGATCGTGATGGTGGTGCCGACGCCGAAGGGCGAGAAGAATCTGCTGGTGCTGGCCGCAGCGGCCGTCGCGGGCGCCGACCGCGTCTTCACGATCGGTGGCGCGCAGGCGGTCGCGGCACTCGCCTACGGCACGGCCACGGTGCCGCCGGTCGACAAGATCACCGGCCCCGGCAACGCCTACGTCGCCAGCGCCAAGCGCCGCGTCTTCGGCAAGGTCGGCATCGACATGATCGCGGGCCCCAGCGAGATCCTGGTGCTGGCCGACGGCAGCACGCCGGCCGACTGGGTCGCGATGGACCTGTTCAGCCAGGCCGAGCACGACGAACTGGCGCAGAGCATACTGCTGTGCCCCGATGCCGCCTACATCCAGCGCGTGCAGGCCGAGATCGACCGGCTGATCGCCACGATGCCGCGCCGCGACGTGATCCGCGCGTCGCTCGAAGGCCGCGGCGCGCTGATCCGCACGCGCAGCATGGAAGAGGCGTGCGAGATCAGCAACCGCATCGCGCCGGAGCACCTCGAGGTCAGCTCGCGCGACCCGCACCGCTGGGAGCCGCTGTTGAAGCACGCCGGCGCGATCTTCCTCGGCGCGTACACCAGCGAAAGCCTCGGTGACTACTGCGCCGGTCCGAACCACGTGCTGCCGACCTCGGGCACGGCGCGCTTCTCGTCGCCGCTGGGCGTCTACGACTTCCAGAAGCGCAGCAGCCTGATCGAGGTCAGCGAGGCGGGTGCCCAGACGCTGGGCTTGGTTGCCGCCGAGATCGCCTACGGCGAAGGCTTGCAGGCCCATGCCCAGGCGGCCGAGATGCGTTTGAAGCGCTGAGGCGGCGATCTTCGATGAGCAGTCAGACGACGTCTTCCGTGATTCAGCGCCACATCCGCAGCGATGTACGAGCGATGCACGCGTATGCGGTGCAGCCGAGTGACGGCCTGGTCAAGCTCGACGCGATGGAGAACCCGTTTCGCCTGCCGGAGCCGTTGCGCGCCGCGCTCGGCTCCCGTCTCGCCGAAGTCGCGATCAACCGCTATCCGGGCAGCCGCAACGACGACCTGCGGCGCGCGCTGGCGAAGCACGCCGGCCTGCCCGAAGGTTTTGACCTGATCCTCGGCAATGGCTCCGACGAACTGATCTCGATGCTGAGCCTGGCCTGCGCGACCCCGGGGGCCAGCGCGCTCGCACCGGTGCCGGGCTTCGTGATGTACGACGTGTCGGCGCGCCTGCAGGGTCTGCGCTCGATCAGCGTGCCGCTGACCGCCGAATTCGAGCTCGACGAGGCGGCGATGCTGGCCGCGATGTCAGAGCACCAGCCGGCGATCGTCTACATCGCGTACCCGAACAACCCGACCGCCAACCTGTTCGACGACGCGATCATCGAACGGCTGATCGAGGCGGCTCCGGGATTGGTCGTGATCGACGAGGCCTACCAGCCGTTCGCATCGCGCAGCTACATCGACCGCGTGGCGCGGCACGGCCACGTGCTGATCATGCGCACGCTGAGCAAGTTCGGCCTGGCGGGCGTGCGGCTGGGCTACCTGATGGGCCCTGAGGCGCTGATCGCCGAGATCGACAAGGTGCGCCCGCCCTACAACGTCAGCGTGCTGAATTGCGAGACTGCGTTGTTCGCGCTGGAGCATGCCGACGAGTTCGACCGCCAGGCGGCGGTACTCCGCGGCGAACGTTCGCGGCTGATGTCGGCCTTGAACGATCTGCCGGGTGTGCATCCGTATCCCAGCGAGGCCAACATGATCCTCGTCCGCGTGCCTGATGCCGCCGCGTTGTTCGGTGCGCTGAAGCAACGCGGCGTGCTGGTCAAGAATGTCTCGAACCTCCATCCGCTGCTGGCGAATTGCCTGCGCCTGACGGTCGGCACGCCGGAAGAAAATAGCGTCCTCATGTCCGCCTTGAAGTCCTCCCTGGAAGCGAGCCCGCGATGAGCACAGACACGACGGCCCCGGCCTTGTCACACCGTCGCGCCGAAGTCGTGCGCCACACCGCCGAGACGCAGATCCGGGTGACAGTCGACCTTGATGGCACCGGCGTCGGCCAATTCGCCACCGGCATCGGCTTCCTCGACCACATGCTCGACCAGATCGCACGTCACGGCCTGATCGATCTGGACATCGAGGCGAAGGGCGACCTGCACATAGACGGGCACCACACGGTCGAGGACATCGGCATCACCCTCGGGCAGGCGGTCGCAAAAGCGGTCGGCGACAAGCGCGGCCTGCGTCGCTACGGCCACGCCTACGTGCCGCTCGACGAGGCGCTGTCGCGCGTGGTGATCGATTTTTCCGGTCGTCCCGGGCTGCACATGCGGGTCGACTTCAAGAGCGGCATGATCGGTGCGCTCGACACGCAACTGGTTTATGAATTTTTCCAGGGTTTCGTCAACCATGCGGGTGTGAGTCTGCACATCGACAACTTGCACGGGGACAATGCCCACCACCAGTGCGAGACGATCTTCAAGGCGTTTGCGCGTGCGATGCGGATGGCTCTGGAAATCGACCCCCGGATGGGCAACGTGATTCCATCGACCAAAGGCAGCCTCTGATGAGCGGCCCGGCGGTGTTTGACATGTCGAAAACGGTCGCCGTCGTCGATTACGGCATGGGCAACCTGCGCTCGGTGTCGCAGGCGGTGATGCACGTCGCACAGGGATCCGGGTACAGGGTGCTGGTGACCGCCGATCCCGACGTCGTTTACGCCGCCGAGCGCGTCGTGCTGCCCGGACAAGGCGCAATGCCCGACTGCATGCGCGAGTTGCGCGATTCCGGCTTGAAGGACGCTGTACTGGACGCGGCGGCCCGCAAGCCCCTGCTGGGCGTGTGCGTCGGCATGCAGATGCTGCTGTCGCACAGCGAAGAAGGGGCGCCGGGCGAAGGCACGTTGGGGCTCGGCCTGATGGCCGGGGACGTGATCCGGTTTCGTCTCGACGGGCAACTGCAACCCGATGGCAGCCGATACAAGGTGCCTCAGATGGGCTGGAACCAGGTCATCCAGGCTCGTCCGCACCCACTTTGGGCAGGCGTTCCCGACGGTGCGAGCTTCTATTTCGTGCACAGTTTCTATGCACGGCCCACCGATCCGGCCCACAGCATCGGCGAAACAGACTACGGGCGGCGCTTTACCTGCGCGCTGGGGCGGGATAACATTTTTGCGACACAGTTCCATCCGGAAAAGAGCGCCCTGCATGGCTTGGCCCTATACCGAAATTTCCTCCACTGGAATCCCTGAGTGCCGATATCAGGCTCTCAACTGGCGTCCTCACCGACAACTGGCTGCAGTCATCCCTGCAACTGACCCTTACCACTCATTCAACTGCTCGCCCCGGCCATGCTGCTGATCCCCGCTATCGACCTCAAAGACGGCAAATGTGTGCGCTTGAAGCAAGGCGACATGAACGAATCGACGACGTTCGGTGAAGATCCCGCCGCGATGGCCCGGCGTTGGGTCGATGCCGGCGCCCGCAGGTTGCACCTGGTCGACCTGAATGGCGCGTTCGCCGGAAAGCCCGTCAACGAAGTCGCGATCAAGTCGATCCTCGCCGAGGTGGGTGACGAAATTCCAGTGCAGCTGGGCGGCGGCATCCGCGACCTCGACACGATCGAGCGCTACCTCGACGATGGCCTGAGCTTGATCATCATCGGCACCGCGGCGGTGAAGAACCCTGGTTTCCTGCGCGACGCGTGCAGCGCCTTCGGCGGGCACATCATCGTCGGCCTCGACGCGAAGGACGGCAAGGTGGCGACCGATGGCTGGAGCAAGCTGACCGGCCACGAGGTCGTCGATCTGGCGAAGAAGTTCGAGGACTACGGTGTCGAAGGCGTGATCTACACCGACATCGGCCGCGACGGCATGCTCAGCGGCATCAACATCGAAGCCACGGTCAAGCTCGCGCAGGCGCTCACCATTCCGGTCATCGCCTCAGGTGGCCTGAGCAACCTGGCCGACATCGACCGCCTGTGCGCGGTCGAGTTCGAAGGCATCGAAGGCGTGATCTGCGGCCGGGCGATCTACTCCGGCGATCTCGACTTCGCAGCCGCCCAGGCGCGGGCTGACGAGCTGGGCGGGACCTGACCCGCATCCTTGACTCTCTCGACGCCCTGCGATGGCAGCCGGCGACCGCACATGCTTTGCAAGCGCATCATTCCCTGCCTTGACGTGACCGGTGGTCGCGTCGTCAAAGGCGTCAATTTCGTTGAACTGCGTGACGCGGGTGATCCGGTCGAGATCGCCGCGCGCTACAACGACCAGGGCGCCGACGAGCTGACCTTCCTCGACATCACCGCGACCAGCGACGGCCGCGATCTGATCCTGCACATCATCGAGGCGGTCGCGTCACAGGTGTTCATTCCGCTGACGGTCGGTGGCGGCGTGCGCTCGGTCGAAGACGTGCGGCGGCTGCTCAACGCGGGCGCCGACAAGGTCAGTTTCAATTCGGCAGCGGTGGCGAATCCTCAGCTGATTCGCGACGCCTCGGGCCGCTACGGCGCGCAGTGCATCGTCGTCGCCATCGATGCCAAGCGCCGCGCCGGTGATGATCTGGTTGCACGCGGCGCAGGCTGGGATGTCTACACCCATGGCGGGCGCAAGAATACCGGCCTCGACGCGATCGAATGGGCGGCTCAGATGACCGAGCATGGCGCGGGTGAGATCCTGCTGACCAGCATGGACCGAGATGGCACGAAGTCCGGCTTCGACCTGCCGCTGACGCGTGCGGTCAGCGACCGGGTCGAGGTGCCGGTCATCGCATCGGGTGGCGTCGGCGCGCTCGAGCATTTATCCGACGGCATCCGCATAGGTGGCGCCGACGCAGTGCTCGCGGCCAGCATCTTCCATTACGGCGAGTTCACTGTCGGTCAGGCCAAGGCGCTGATGGCGCGCGACGGCATCCCGGTGCGCCTGTGATGGCCTCGATCATCAGCAAATCGGTGCCCAGGCCGAAAGCCGCTGCCAAGGTAGCTGCCGAGAAAGCCGACCCGAAAGCCGGTCCCCGTTTTGGCAGCCGTGCATACACCGAGTCTCCATCCGCCAAAAAAGCGCGCAAGAAAGTCGCGCACAAGCCGCCGGTCGCGCCCGACGTGGCATCGCTGCCGCGCGAAGTCCGCATCATTGGCGGCGCGTGGAAGCGCAGCAAACTGCCGGTCGGTCTGTTGCCGGGTCTGCGGCCAACGCCGGATCGGGTGCGCGAGACGCTGTTCAACTGGCTGGGTGCCGATCTGGGTGGCTGGCGCTGTCTCGATGCCTTCGCCGGCAGCGGTGCGCTGGGGTTCGAAGCGGCGTCGCGTGGCGCCACCTCGGTCGTGCTGCTCGAGCGCGAGATCCGTCAGGCACGAAGCCTCGGTGAATCGAAACTGCGCCTGAAGGCTGACATGCTGCGCATCGAAGCGACCGACGCGCTGTCCTGGATGCGGCGCTGCGCGCCGGAATCGTTCGAGCTGGTCTTCATCGATCCGCCGTTCGGCAGCGATCTGCTGGGCCCGGCGCTGGCCGCCGCTGCGCGCCTGGTCGTGCCGCAGGGCTTCATCTACCTGGAAGCGGCGCATGCCTACAGCGCGGAAGAAGTCGCCCCGCTCGATCTGACGGTGCACCGACACTTCCGGGCCAGCATGGTCCATGCGCACCTTTTGCAGCGCTCGGGTCGATCAGAAACGCCTTTGCGTGGTGACGAAGGTGATGACTACACTGCGGCCCTCACCGTGTGACAGGGAGATCGAATGACTTCCGTGACCAAACTGACGGCGATCTATCCCGGCACCTTCGATCCGATGACGCTCGGCCATGAGGACCTGATGCGTCGCGCCAGCCGCTTGTTCGAACGTCTGGTGGTGGCGGTCGCTGCCGGCCACCACAAGCGCACGATGTTCACCATCGAGGAGCGCCTCGACATCGCCGAGGAACTGGCCCGCAAGCATCCCAACGTCGAGGTGATTGCCTTCCGCGGACTGCTGCGCGATTTTGTCGTCGGCATCGGCGGCAAGGTCGTTGTCCGGGGCCTGCGCGCGGTCAGCGACTTTGAATACGAGTTCCAGATGGCCGGCATGAATCGCCAGCTGATGCCCGACGTCGAGACGGTGTTCCTGACCCCGAGCGATCAGTACCAGTTCGTCTCCGGTACCTTCGTCAGGGAGATCGCGACGCTCGGAGGCGACGTCTCCAAATTTGTGTCACCGTCGGTGCTCGACCGGTTGAGGTCGCGAGTCAAGTACACCGAAGCCTGAATCTCCGACATTCCCGACATGGCATTGCTGATCACCGACGAATGCATCAATTGCGACGTGTGCGAGCCCGAGTGCCCGAATGCGGCGATTTTCATGGGCGTCGAGATCTATCAGATCGATCCGGCCAAGTGCACCGAATGCGTCGGCCACTTCGATGAGCCGCAGTGCGTGCAGGTGTGTCCGGTGAGTTGCATCCCGGTTCATCCCGACCATGTCGAGTCGAAGGAGTCGCTGTGGGTGAAGTACCGGCAACTTCAGGCGGCATCCGCTCGATCAGCGGCGTCGGGCACCGTCGCGTCCACCACCGACTGAAATCATCCGCCGCCGGCCAACCGAAGACTCGGCTGGCTGACCGGCCGTGCATGGGTAGCCCGGGTGTGCAGATGCTTGAGTTTGGGCTTCGATCGTGGCTTGTCGTCGCTGTGCCTGATCGCTGATGAATTCAGGCTGCCGGCCAACGCGGGTCGGTAAGACGCTTCGATGGCCAGCCGATCGCGCTCCAGCGCTGCGCCCCAGGCCTCGGTTTTCGAAGCCAGCGCCAAGGCTTGCGAGCGCTGTTCGTCGGTGCGCGGATCCGACACGTCGATGCGAGCGCCTTTCGAGCACGGTGTCTGAGAAAACTCGGCGCCGGTCGGCCCGCAACGGTAGATCTCGTCTGCCCCGGCGCACACACTGAGTGTCGTCAACAGCAACGCAGCGATCCATGCACGCAGCTTCATGATGTGGTTCCTTCGGCGGAGTCGGAGAGTTTTTTCAGCCGGGGCGGGCGCGCATGGATCTTCAGCATCGCACGCTCCATGTCGCCAGCGATCAGCAGATCGAGTGCGGTCAAGGCCTGCGCAATACTTTGATCGATGGCCTCTCGCTCGGCCTGCGGCGGCTTGCGCAGCACATGGTTGATGACTTCGGCCTTGACCCCGGGGTGGCCGATGCCCAGCCGCAGACGCCAGAAGCCGGGCGAGCCGAGTTGGGCCTGGATGTCCTTCAGCCCGTTGTGACCGGCGTGGCTTCCGCCGAGCTTCATCTTCATCTGGCCGGGCATCAAATCGAGCTCGTCGTGCGCGACCAGGATTTCCTCCGGCGCGATCTTGAAGAAGCGCGCCAGCGCTGCCACCGATTTGCCCGACAGGTTCATGAAGGTCATCGGTTCCAGCAGCCACAGCGGGCCGCCGGCCAGGTTGACCCGTGCGATCAGCCCGAAGTACGACCGATCGGGGGCGAGCGTCGCCTTCAGGTGGCGCGCGACTTCGTCAATGAACCAGAAGCCCGCGTTGTGTCGCGTTCCGTCGTATTCCTGCCCGGGGTTGCCGAGGCCCACCATCAGTCGAATCATGGTTCGATTATCGATTTGAGGCGCTCATGAAAAAGCCCCACCGTGGTGGGGCTCCGAAGGGGGAAGGCGAGCGAACCCCGGTTTACTTCTTGTTCTGCTTCTCGGTCTTCTTGCCCTTGGTCGGTGCGGCGGCCGCAGCGGTCACCACCACGGGAGCGGCTTCTTCCTCGGCCGACAGGATGGACGCCGACACCAGCACCGGATTTGGCTTGCCTTGCGTCATGACCTTGATGCCGACCGGCAGCGCGATGTCATTGACGTGCAGCGACTGGCCCTTGATCAGCTGACCCAGATCGACGGTCAGGAACTCAGGCAATTGCGAGGCCAGGCACTGGATGCGCAGTTCGGTCACGACATGGTTGACGACACACTTGTCGACCTTCACTGCCGGGGACTCTTCCTCGTTGATGAAGTGCAGCGGCACCTTCTTCGTGATCTTGGTCGTGGCATCGACGCGCTGGAAGTCGATGTGCAGCACGATCGGACGGAACGGGTGCAACTGGTAATCACGCAGCAGGACCTGTTCGGACCTGCCAGCCAGTTCCATCTCGAGGATCGACGAGTGGAACGCTTCCTTCTTCAAGGCGAAGAACAGCGCGTTGTGGTCGAGTTCGATCTTGGCCGGTGTGCCCGCGCCATAGACGATCCCAGGAACCTTGTCAGCGTTGCGCAGGCGGCGGCTCGCTCCGGTCCCCTGCAACGTACGCTCGAATGCGACGAATTTCATGTTGACTCCAAAAGATGAGAAGCCCCGCGACCAGGTGCTTCGAAACAGGCCTCGCGACCCGGTGGAACATCCGGCTGGTCGGCCGGACGCGTCGTTCGACGTTCAGAAATTGCTGTTCTGCTCGGCGAACAAAGAAGTGACCGATTCGCCATCGGAAATGCGACGGATCGTTTCTGCAAACAGGAATGCCACCGACAACTGGCGCACCTTGGAGCACACCTTGGCGGCATCGGTCATCGGAATGGTGTTGGTGATCACCACCTCGTCGAGCATCGAGGTGCGTATGCGTTCGATGGCTGGACCGGAGAACACCGCATGGGTGCAGTAGGCGTAGACGCTTTTCGCACCGCGCGCCTTCAGGACATCGGCCGCCTTCACCAGTGTGCCGGCGGTGTCGATCATGTCGTCCATGATCACGCAGTTGCGGCCTTCGGTCTCGCCGATGACGTTCATGACCTCAGAGACGTTGGCCTTCGGGCGCCGTTTGTCGATGATCGCCAGATCGCAGTTCAGTTGCTTTGCCAGCGCTCGTGCGCGCACCACGCCCCCGATGTCTGGCGAAACCACGACCAAGTCTTCGTACTGCTTCGATTGCAGATCGGACAAGAGCACCGGCGATGCGTAGATGTTGTCGACGGGAATGTTGAAGAACCCCTGGATCTGGTCGGCATGCAGGTCCATCGTCAGCAGCCGCTCGACGCCGACGGCCTCGAGCATGTTGGCGACCACCTTGGCACTGATCGGAACGCGCGTCGAGCGGGGCCGGCGGTCCTGGCGCGCATAGCCGAAGTACGGGATCACGGCGGTGATGCGGCGTGCGCTGGCGCGCTTCAACGCATCGACCATGATGCACAGTTCCATCAGGTTCTCGTTGGTCGGGGTGCAGGTCGACTGCACCACGAACACATCGCGAGCCCGTACGTTCTGCTCGATCTCGACAGCGACTTCGCTGTCGGAGAACCGGCCGACCGAGGCCTTGCCGAGTTCGACTCCGAGATGGGTCGCAATTTCCTGCGCAAGCACCGGATTGGCGTTGCCAGTGAACAGCACGGTGTTGAAAAGCACATTCCCTCCAACGAGGCTCTGCGGAAGCATGTCGCTTCCTTTCAGTCCAGCCCAGGCCTGTCGTCAGGACGTTCCGGGAATCCAATGAATCTGGCAGGGGAAGAAGGATTCGAACCTTCGCATGTCGGAATCAAAATCCGATGCCTTAACCAACTTGGCGACTCCCCTACACCGGTACGTCGCCGAAGCCACGTACCCACAACTCTTCAGCTCTCAATCCACAGCCCAGGCGCGCAGCGGATGGGCCGGCAGACTGCGGCACCAGCGGCCGGTCCATCCCGCAGGCAGGCCGCTTTCCAGCGCGACTGCGGCAACCTCGTCTTTTGCTCTGACGCGTGCAAATACCGTGCTGCCCGAACCGCTCATCCGGCCATGGCCGAATCGCGCTTGCAAACAACTCACCGCTTCACTCACTTCAGGGTGCAACAGCTCGGCCACCGGCTGCAGGTCATTTCTACCCCATCCTGCTCCGGCTTTCGGAGCGACGAGTTCTTGAAATGCGTCTGCATCAAAGCCTTCAAGTATAGCGCGCGGAGTGTCGCGAGCCAACCCGGGATGGGCAAAAACTGCGCGTGTCTCGATCGAGACCTTCGGCTTGATCAGCATGAACGACTGAACGGGTACGTCGATCGGGGTCAGTTGCTCACCGATTCCCTCGACCCACGCGTTGTTGCCACCGATGAAGAACGGTACGTCCGCACCCAGCGTCAGGCCCAATTCATGCAGCCTTGATCTTGTCCAGTTCAGTCCCCACAGGCGGTTCAGCGCCAGCAATGTCGTTGCGGCATCGGAACTCCCGCCGCCGAGCCCGGCGCCCCACGGCACGTGCTTGACGATGCTGATGTCTGCCCCCCAGCTCACGCCGCTGGCCGTTTGCAGGGCGCGCGCTGCACGCAGGCACAGGTCTTCCGCGGGCAGCGTCGCCGACAGATCGTGGCGTGCCAGCCGGCTGTCGCTGCGCCGCTCGAAATGCAGGGTGTCGGCCCAGTCGATCAGCACAAACAGCGACTGCAGCAGATGCAGTCCATCGGCGCGCCGGCCGACGACATGCAAGAAAACATTGAGCTTGGCCGGGGCGCTGACATCCCACAAGGCGTTGAGCGTCATCGCA
>JBJXEJ010000005.1:0-5975 GCA_046154125.1 Rhizobacter sp.
AGTTCAGGATGGGCGAACTGGATCTGAAGCCCTACCTGGGCTACCTGCCGGAAGCGCTGCCATTCAGGCTCCGTCACGGCCGTGCTACGGCCGACCTCGATCTCGATTTCAAGCTGCTGGCCGGTGCCTCGCCGAGCGTGGTGCTGCGTGGCAAGTTCGCTGTGCAGGACCTGGAAGCCAACGATCTTGCGGGTGCGCCCCTTCTGGCATGGAAGCGGCTCGACGTGGCATTGCGTGACATCCAGCCTCTGAAGCGCAACTTGTCGTTCGGCGCGATCGAGCTTGACTCGCCCACGCTGCATGTCGCGCGCGACGCTTCCGGTCGCTTGAACCTGACCTCGCTGTCGGGGCCAGCACAGGACTCGGCACGTGCGCCGGAGCGGGCCGATTCGCAGGCAGCGCCGGCCGCCGGCGCGCCTGCCTCGCCCTGGACGGTGCAGGTCGACGCGTTCCACATCGGCGGTTGGCGGGTGCTGTGGTCCGATGCCGGCCTGACGCCCGCTGTGGCGCTGGCAGCGGAGGCGATCGATCTGAAGGCCGGACCCCTCGCGTATCCGTTTGCCGCGGACGCCGCGATGCCGGTGAGCCTGAGCGCGACCCTGATCGCGGCGGGCGCCGATGCGCTGGCGCAGGGTCGCGTGTCGGTGGACGGGCGCGTCAGCGACAGCCGAGCGGTGCTCGATCTCCAACTGGCCGAGCTGAACCTCGATGCGATCGCACCTTATCTGGCCGAGTCCCTGGAGCCGAAGGTCAGCGGGGTGCTCACCGCATCGGCTCAACTGTCCTGGGCCGCCGGCGAGCAGCCGATGCTGAAGATCGGTCGCGGCGAGGTGGTTCTCGACGGACTGCGGGTGACCGAAGGGGGGCGCTCCGACGCTCGCGCCAGGGGCGCCGCGGGGCCGGCAGCGACGGCCTTGAAGCAGCTCACGGTGCACGGAGCCGAGGTCGATCTGCAGGCGCACACACTGAGCGTGGCCGGCGTGAAGCTCGTTCAGCCGACCGTGGCCGTCTCGCGCGACTCTGCAGGGCGCTGGAATGTGCAGCGCTGGATGAAGCCGGGCAGCGATGCCAGGCCGGCAGTCGCGGCGGCCGAAACCGAGGCTGCGTCTCCACTGTCAGCGGCTGCATCCGCACCGGCTGCGGCTGCTGAAGTGCCGTGGCGGGTCGAACTGCGTGAATTTGCCATCGAGGGCGGCTCGCTGCGTCTCGATGACGCTTTCGTGGCCGGGCGCCCGGACTCCGAGCCCGTGCGGCTCGAGGTGGCGGCTCTGAAGTTCGGCATGCAGAACCTCGCGCTGTCTGGCGCGCGCACGACAGCACCCGCCAAGTTGCAGCTCAGCGCCCGCCTGCTCGACGCGCGCGATCTGGATCACGCGCCGACCAAGGGCAGCACCGCAACGTCCGGGACACTGGATTGGCGAGGCCAGCTGGGTTTGCAGCCGCTGATGGTCCGGGGCGCCGTGAAGTTGGAGCGTTTCCCGTTGCAGGCCTTCGAGCCGTACGTGCGGGATCGCCTGCCCGTCAGCCTGTTGCGTGCGGAAGCCGGGTTGAAGGCCGACGTGTCTGTGAAGGATCTTCCCGCGGGGCTCGACATCGGTGTTGTCGGTGATCTGCTGCTGGCCGATGTCATGGTGCACAGCCGGCCCATCGCCGATGTGCAGGCAGGCCTCGGAAGCACCGAGGAACTGCTCAGCTGGCAGTCCTTCCAGCTCAACGGTGTGACGCTGGCGCTGGCGCCCGCAAGCCCGCCGAAGATCGACATCACCGAGGCGGTGCTGGCGGACTTCTACTCGCGGCTGGTCATCACCGAGCAGGGTCGCTTCAACCTGCAGGACGTGGGGCCGGCTGCCGCAGCGGCCTCCGCGGCGGAGACTGGGATGGCGCCTGCGGTGCCGCCCCCCGATGCAGCCCGCGCAGCGGTACCCGGGTCCTCCGCGTCTCAGGCGGTTGCTGTTGCCTCCGCACCTGCATCGTCGCCGGCACTCGAGCTGAGCGTCGGTGCCACCCGCCTGATCAATGGTCGCATCGACTTCACCGACCGATTCGTGCGCCCCAACTACAGCGCCGACCTGACGCAGCTCAACGGCAGTCTGGGCGCGTTCCGCTCGGGGTCTCGCGAGATGGCGACGCTCGAGCTGCACGGTCGTGCGGCCGGCACCGCGCTGCTTGACATTTCCGGGCAGCTGAACCCGACCGCCGATCCGCTGGCGCTGAACATCCGCGCCAAGGCAACCGACCTCGAACTGGCGCCGCTGTCGCCCTACGCGGGCAAGTACGCCGGCTATGCGATCGAGCGCGGAAAGCTCAGCATGGATGTGTCGTACGCGATCTCGGCCGACGGCAAGCTCGAAGCGAAGAACCAGATCATCCTGAACCAGCTCACCTTCGGCGATCGCATCGACAGCCCCACGGCCACCAAGCTGCCGGTGCTGCTGGCCGTGGCGCTGTTGAAAGATCGTCATGGCGTGATCGATATCAACCTGCCGATCAGCGGCTCGCTCAATGATCCCCAATTCAGCGTGGGAGGCATCATTTTCAAGGTCATCGTCAACCTCATCGCCAAGGCGCTGACAGCTCCGTTTTCGCTGCTGTTCGGTGGCAGCAGCGAAGACCTGAGCCAGGTGGATTTCCGGCCCGGCTTGCCTGCAGTGACCGAATCCGGTGCCTCGGCGCTCGACAAGGTCGCGCAGGCGCTGATCGACCGGCCCTCGCTGAAGATGACGGTGACCGGCGTGTCCGATCCGGCCGCCGAGCGCGAGGCCTTTGTTCAGGCTGCGCTCGACGCCAGGCTGTTGCAGGAGAAGAAGAAGGAAGCCGCGCGTGCCGGCGCTCCGGCCGATGCCGCCAGCGCACCACCGTCGCCCGAGACGTGGAGCGGGGCCGAACGCGAGCGACTGCTGAAGGCGGTCTACCGCCAGACCGACCTCCCGGACAAGCCGCGCAACCTGGTCGGTCTGGCGAAGGACATCCCGGCCGCCGAGATGGAGACACTGCTCAAGTCGCGCATCGCTGTCACCGACGAGGCGATGCGTGAACTGGCTCTGCAGCGTGGCCTGACGGTTCGCGATGCGCTGATTGCCAAGGGACTGCCCAGCGAGAGGCTGTTCATCGCGTCGCCGAAAATGCGGGCTGCGCAAGACAGCGCCGAATCCTGGGCACCGAGCGCCAGGTTGTCGCTGACCAACAATTGATGCTTTGAGAAAAACAAAAGAGACAACATGCCCGTCCGAACCCTGACCCGATCCTCCCTGTCCTTCAGCGCGCTGGCGATCGCCTGCTCTGCGCAGGCGCAATCGACCCCGCCTTCGCCCGCAGGCGTCGGCCAGCTCGACACCGTCGTCGTCACCGGCCAGCGCACGCGCGAGCTGTCGTTCGACGTGCCCGCCGCGATCTCGGCGGTGACCCGCGAGACGATCGAGAACGGCGGCCCGCAGGTCAACCTGTCCGAGGCGCTGAATCGCGTGCCTGGCATCTCGATCCTCAACCGCAACAACTACTCGCAGGATCTGCAGATGTCGATCCGCGGCTTCGGTGCGCGCTCGACTTTCGGCATCCGCGGTGTCAAGGTGCTGGTCGACGGCATCCCCGCAACCATGCCGGACGGGCAGGGTCAGGTGTCGAACATCTCGCTCAGCTCGGTCGGCCGAATCGAGGTGCTGCGTGGCCCGTTCGCACAGTTGTATGGCAACGCCGCCGGTGGCGTGGTGCAGGTGTTCACCGAAGACGACGCGCTGGTGCCGACCGCCAGTGTCAGTGCCACGCTCGGTCGTTTCGGCACGTGGAAGATCGGCACCAAGCTCAGCACGAGCACGCCGGGCTATGGGCTGACGATCGACGCATCGGAGTTCCGCACCG
Source organism: Rhizobacter sp. (assembly GCA_046154125.1). Taxonomy (GTDB): domain Bacteria; phylum Pseudomonadota; class Gammaproteobacteria; order Burkholderiales; family Burkholderiaceae_C; genus PBB1. Next base: position 3,856 of record JBJXEJ010000005.1, read on the forward strand.
ACGGCTTTCGAGAACACAGCGAGGCGCGACGCCGACAGCTCAATGCGCGCTGGCAGAGCCAGCTGACCGATGACACGCACGTGAGCGTGGTGCTCAACGCGCTGGACCAGCCGGTGTCGCAGGACCCGTTGGGCCTGAATGCCCAGCAGTTCCGCAGTCACCAGTCAGGCACGAATCCCTTCTATCTCGCGGCGCTGGCGCAGGACCCGCGCAAGGACGTTCATCAGGAGCAGCTGGGCACGGTGATCGAGCACCGCCTGAACGAGAACACGGATCTGTCCGGCCGGCTCTACATCGGTTCGCGCAAGCTCGACAGCGCGCTGTCGGTGCCGATCTCGGCGCAGGGGTCTCCCACCTCCAGCGGTGGCATCGTCGCCTTCGATCGCACCTACGGCGGCGGTGCGGGCCAGGTCGCGCACCGTGTTCCGCTGGGCGAGGGCCGACAGCTGAAGCTGACGGCGGGCGTCGAGGTCGAGGCCTTCAGCGAGGACCGGCAGGGCTATGTCAACACGCTCGGCGAGCGCGGGGCACTGAAGCGCGACGAGACCAACAAGGTGCACAGCGAGGACTTCTATGCGCAGGCTGCATACGACCTGACCTCGAGCTGGACCGTGACCGCCGGTGCGCGCCACAGCAAGGTCAAGTTCAAGTCGAACGACCACTACATCGCCGCCGGCAACCCCGACGACAGCGGACGGCTCGACTTCAGCGCGACCAACCCGGTGCTCGGTGTGGCGTGGAAGGTCACGCCCACGCTCAACACCTACGCCAATATCGGCCGCGGCTTCGAGACCCCGACCTTCAACGAGCTGTCGTACCGGCCGGGTGGCCTTACCGGGTTGAACACGGATCTGTCGGCGTCGCGCAGCCGCCACGCCGAGATCGGCGCCAAGTGGAAATACGCCGGTCGGCAACGCCTCGATGTTGCCTTGTTCGACATCGAAACGAAGAACGAGCTCGTCGTCGACACCAATACCGGTGGACGCTCGACCTTCAAGAATGCAGGTCACACCTCGCGGCGCGGCATCGAGCTGTCTCACGTCGGCTATTTGACGGACACCCTGCGCAGCACCGTCAGCCTGAGTGCGATGCGCGCGCGGTTCGACGATGCGTTCGTCAGCGGCACCGGAAACGTGCCGAACGTGTTTTCCGGCAACCACCTGCCGGGCACGCCGGAGCGCAGCTTGTTTGCCGAGCTGCTGTGGTCGCCGGCCCAGGCCTGGGGTGGTTTCACCGGCGGGGCCGAGCTGGTGCACACCGCCAAGCTCTACGTCAACGACACGAACACCGATTCGGCAGCTTCCAGCACCGTGTTCAATCTGCGGGCGTCGTTCAAGCAGAAGTTCGGCGGCTGGGAGTTCAGTCAGATGATCCGCGTCGACAACGTCGGCGACCGCTATTACGCCGGCTCGGTGATCGTCAACGAGGGCAACAGCCGCTTCTTCGAACGCGCGCTGCCGCGCACATGGACCGCGGGCATCACCGCGAAGTACGCGCTGGAGTGAGGCCGGTAAGTATCCTGCTCCAAACGCCGACTCAGGGTCATCTGGCGCAGCGGTGCATCACTTCGGCGCCGCTCCGGATAATCGTTCCATTCAGGCGTTGGAGGTCAGCATGGCATTGGAAGTCATCACACTGGGCGGAGGCTGTTTCTGGTGCACCGAGGCCGTCTACGAACATGTCGAGGGCGTCACGGCAGTCGAGTCGGGCTACTGCAACGGTCAGGTCGCCAAGCCGACTTACGAGCAGGTTTGCAGCGGCAGGACAGGTTGCGTCGAGGCGATCCGGGTCACCTTCGATACCGATCTCATCAGCCTGCGCGAGGTGCTCGAGATCTTCTTCGTGATCCACGACCCGACCACGCTGAACCGGCAGGGTGCGGACAACGGAACGCAGTACCGCTCGGGCATCTATTTCCACGATGACGAGCAGCAACGCGTTGCGCGCGAGGTGATGGACGAAGTCGATCAGAAGGTGGCCGGGAAACTCGTCACCGAACTGGTTCCGGTCGCCGACTATTCGCGTGCCGAGGAGTACCACCAGCACTACTTCCTGAACCATCCGAATCAGGGCTACTGCGCGATGGTGGCCGCACCGAAGGTCGAGAAGTTCCGCAAGAC
>JBJXEJ010000006.1:0-8181 GCA_046154125.1 Rhizobacter sp.
GAAACTCAGGCGCCTGGCAGCTGTTCCCCTTCGAGGACCATGAGCATCTCCGCAACCACTGTGAAGCTGTCTTGGTTGTCGCTGATGTTGATCACGATCGGGTCGAACCCGGGCCGATCGGAGTCAGGCCACAACGTGATGCGTTCGTGCCTCCAGCCACCGTCGTCAGCCGGCACCTTCTCGCTCGCATTCAGGAGTAGCCCGCCATGACCAAGCCCGCAACCAAGAAGTCCACCAAAACCAAGGCGCTCGTTCACGACGTCGCGGCGCAATTGCGCACGCCGGAATAAATGGCCGCCTACCTCGATGCTTGGCTGGACGAGGCCCCGGAAGATGCAAGCGGCATCTTCCTGACGCTGGGCGACATCGCGCGTGCAAAAGGCATGACGCAGGTCGCCAAGGATGCCGGGCTCAGCCGGGAGAGTTTGTACTAGGCGCTCAGTGCCGATGGGAACCCGAGCTTCGCCACCGTGTTTCAGTTGGCGCGGGCGCTGGGGGTCAAGCTGCACGCCGAGGCCGCTTAGAAGCCTCAGCGCCGCGCCCTTTGCCTCACCTGCGCCAGCGGCCGCTTGCCCTTGAGCTGCCGCTCGATGCCGTCGTTGAGCTGGCTTCGCAGTTCGAGCACGGCGTCGATGTGGCCGTAGACGCCGGGGAAGCGCAGGTCCAGCCACAGCCAGAGCGTGCAGGCACGCAGAGCCTGCTCCATGCGGTCGAGGCGGCTGTGGCCGTCGACGTCCTTCAGGAACCACGGGCTGCCGGCCTTGCCGGTCAGTGCGTGGCTGCTGGTCCAGTCGAGGAACTCCTGCACCTGGCTGTCGGTGCGGGTGTCGACCGGCGCCTGCGCGTAGATGAAGCGTTCCTTCAGGCTGAGCAGGGGCGCGCAGCGGTCGAGCTGCTCGGCCAGGTCGAGCATCTGGTCGAGCTCGGCGACCGCGAAGTGCGCGTCGTCGAGCTTGAGCTGTTCCATGAACACGGCCAGCACCTCGCGCAATTTCGTCTTGTGCAGGCGCGACGAGATGGTGTCGATGTGCCAGCCGTTCGGCGCCACCGGCGCCTTGAAATCGCGCGGGGCACGCGGCGTCTTCGGCAGCAGCTCCTTCAGCATCCGCGCAGCCTGCGGCTCGGCGTCCTTCAGCACGCCGACGAAGCCTTCCTCGTGGATGCCGAAGCGGCCGGCGCGGCCCGCGATCTGGTGCACCTCGGATTCGTTGAGCGGCCGGTCGGCGGTGCCGTCGAACTTGGTCATCGTGCTGAACAGCACGCGCCGGATCGGCAGGTTCAGCCCCATGCCGATCGCGTCGGTGGCCACCAGGATGTGCGACTCCCCGCTGGCGAAGCGCTCGGCCTCGCGCCGGCGCACCTCGGGCGGCAGCGCGCCGTAGATCACCGACACCGGGTGGCCGTCGGCGGCGATCTGGTCGCGCAGTGTCAGCACGTCGCGGCGGCTGAACGCGACCACCGCGTCGCCGAGTTTCAGCGCCGAGGTGGGGATCGGATGCGGCAGCAGCTCGACATGCTGCTTGCGGTCGAAATGCCGCACCACGCAGCGTTCGCCGCACAGGCCGAGCAGGTTCTCGATCGCCGGTACCGCGTAGGCCGAGCAGATGATGATGACCTCGTTGGCCGGCACCGCGACGATGGCCTGTGTCCAGGCCCAGCCGCGCGACGGGTCGAAGATCATCTGCGCCTCGTCGATCACCGCCACGTCGATCGGCTTGTTGGTGCCGACCATCTCGATGGTGCTGGACACCACCCGCGCGCCGTCGGCGGGCACGTTCTCCTCGCCGGTCAGCAGCGAGCACGGAACGCCGCGCCCGACCAGCCGGTCACGGCCTTCGAGTGCCAGCAGCCGCAGCGGTGCGAGGTAGGCGCCGTCGTGCGCCTGCGCGAGGCGCTCGAACGCCGCGTGCGTCTTGCCGCTGTTCGGCGGGCCGACGTACAGCGTGACGCTGCGTTGCAGGCGACGGGCCTTGTCGAAGGTGTCGGGGTAGCCCTGGAAGGCCAGCTCGCTGTTCAGGCCCTCGATCGTGTCGAGCTCGGCGGCGCGATGCTCCCAGCGGTCCTGCGCCCGCAACAGGGCGGCCTTCAGATCCGCCAGCGCCTGCGGTGTGGCGCATTCGGACTGCAGCCGGGGCAGCAGCGATTCGAGGTGATTCGGCTTCAGCGCGCGGCAATGTGCGACCAGCGCGTCGAGGTGCGCGACCAGTTCGGCGGCGTGCGGGTAGGGCGTTGGCGGGCCCAGCGCGGCCTGCAGCGCGGCGCTGTCGCCGGTGCGATAGAACGCCCACACTGCGGCGTCGTTGACCGGCACGCGGAACAGCACCGGCACCTTCCAGCCCGGTTCCGACAGCGTCAGCGCATGGCTGATCAGTCGCGTCCAGAGGCCGGCGTCGCGCGTCACGCCCATCGCTTCGAGCGCGGCAGTGCGTTCCAGCATCAGCGCGCGCACCGCCGGGCCGTTGCCCACCGCGTCGATGTGAGCGAGCGCGCTGTCCATCAGGTCGGGGGCGATCCAGCGGCTGGGGCGCGCGCCGGCCACCGGCTTCTGCAGCAGGATCAGGCCGAGCTTGTCGAGGTGTTCCTCGAAGCCGGCGCTGCGTTCGGCGATGTAGTCGCCGGGCTTCACGACCTGCGGCAGGCGGTAGGCCGCCTGGCGGATGCGCTCGAATTGCGCCTTGCCGATGTGCGTCGGCAAGCGTGTGGCATGGCGTGGATTGGGCAGGTTCGGGGTATCGGACATGGAGCGATTGTCCGGGCTGATCGGCTTCGGCCCGATTTCTCGCCTGCCGAGCAGAGGGCCGACCACTACACTGGCGGGTTTTTCGGCTGAGAAGCGTTCGGGAGTGTGGGATGGGGGACAGGGTTTCTGGGCGATCGTCCGCGGTGGTGCTGCTGAGCGGCGGGCTGGACTCGGCCACCGTGCTGGCGATCGCGCGCGAACGCGGCTTCGAGCCCTGCGCGCTGAGCTTTCGCTACGGGCAGCGGCATGTGCACGAGCTGACCGCGGCCGATGTCGTCGCGCGCAGCCAGGGCGTGGCGAAGCATGTCGTGGCGGAAATCGACCTGCGCCAGTTCGGCGGTTCGGCGCTGACTGCCGACATCGACGTGCCCAAGGGCCGCACCGCCGGCGAGATGGCGCACGGCATCCCGATCACCTACGTGCCGGCACGCAACACCGTCTTTCTGAGCTTCGCGCTGGCGTGGGCCGAGACGCTGGGCTCGTCGGACATCTTCATCGGCGTCAACGCGCTCGATTACTCCGGCTACCCGGACTGCCGGCCCGAGTACATCGCCGCCTTCGAGGCGATGGCCAACCTGGCGACGCAGGCCGGTGTCGAAGGCACGCAGCGGCTGAAGATCCACGCGCCTTTGATCGCGCTGTCGAAGGAACAGATCATCCGCGAAGGTCTGCGCCTGGGTGTCGATTACGGGCAGACCAGCAGCTGCTACGACCCCGGGGCTGACGGCCGGCCTTGCGGTGGCTGCGATTCGTGCCTGCTGCGCGCCAAGGGCTTTGCCGAGGCGGGCGTGCGCGATCCGCTGCTGATGCGATTCGGGATCGACTGACGATGACGGCCTCCACCCGGACGGTGTTCTGCGCGTCGGCGGGTTTCCAGTCCGCGCGTCATCTCGATGCGCTGCCTGCGGGCCACCCGTCGGGTCGCCTGCACGGCCACGGATTCGTCGCGAAGGTGCGTTGCGACTTGCCGGTCGGCTGGGCGCGGTTCCAGGGCGGCGAGGTCGATCGCCTTCGGGACGAGTTGCAGGCCTGCGTGGGCGTGCTCGATCACCGGCTGCTCAACGACCACCTGGCCCAGCCGACCGACGCAAACCTGGCAGTCTGGATTCGCGACCGGCTGGGCCTGCCGGGGGACGTCGCGGTCGGCCTGCAGAGCACTGCGAAGTGCGGAGCCGATGTCGACGAGACCGGGCATGTGCGGTTGTGGCGGCGCTATGCCTTCCATTCGGCGCACCGGCTGCCGCACGTGCCGGTCGGGCACAAGTGCGGAACGATGCACGGGCATGGCTTCGAGGTGATCCTGCATGCCTTCGACAGCGGCGCGGGCCTCAGTCATGACGACCTCGATGCGATCTGGGCGCCGCTCCACTTCCAGTTGAACTATGGGTGCCTGAACGATCTGCCGGGTCTCGAGAACCCGACCAGCGAACTGCTCGCGAGCTGGCTTTGGGCGTGCATCGTTCCGCAGTTGCCGGGGCTGGCGACGATCACCGTCTACGAAACCGGCAGCTGCGGCGCGGTGTTCGACGGCCGGTGCCATCGCATCTGGAAGCAGACGACGCTCGACGGTGCGCTTCAGCTGAAGCACGCACCCGATGGCAGCGGGCTGCGGCGCCTGCATGGCCACACCTACACACTGCGGCTGCACCTGTCGGCGGCGCTCGACGACTGGCTGGGCTGGGCGGTCGACTTCGGCGACGTGAAGGCGGCGTTCGATCCGATCTTCCAGAGGCTCGACCACCAGCCGATCCACGAGATCGCCGACCTGGCGGACTGCGACACCGCGAGCATCGCGAACTGGGTGCTGGAGCGGGCGCGCCTGCGGCTGCCGCAGCTCGACCGTGTCGACCTCGAGGAAACGCCGGGTTGTGGTGCCGTCGTTTCAGCGGGCGGCGCGACGCTGGCCGGGCCGATGTGAGCAGGATGCAGCCGTGACATACGCCGTCAAGGAGGTCTACTACACTCTGCAGGGCGAGGGCGGCCAGAGCGGTCGGGCGGCGGTGTTCTGCCGCTTCGCCGGCTGCAACCTGTGGTCGGGCCGCGAGGCCGATCGCGCCGAAGCGGTGTGCCGGTTCTGCGACACCGAATTCGTCGGCACCGATGGCCCGGGCGGCGGCAAGTTCGATACGCCGCAGGCGCTGGCCGCGCACATCGCGTCGCTGTGGCCGGTGGGCCCGGCAGGCCAGCCGTTGGTCGTGTGCACCGGCGGCGAGCCGCTGCTGCAGCTCGACGAGCCGCTGATCGACGCGCTGCACGCGCTGGGCTTCGAAGTTGCCGTCGAGACCAACGGCACGCAGCCCGCGCCAGCGGGGCTCGACTGGATCTGCGTCAGCCCGAAGGCCGGCGCCGAGCTGGTGCTGACACGCGGCCACGAGCTGAAGCTGGTGTTTCCGCAGCCCGGGGCGATGCCCGATCGTTTCGAGACCCTGGACTTCGGGCTGTTCTTCCTGCAGCCGATGGATGGCCTCGAGCAGCGCCGCAACTCGCGGCTCGCGGTCGACTACTGCCTGGCGCATCCGCAGTGGCGACTCAGCGTGCAGACGCACAAGACACTCGGCATTCCCTGACACTCCACACACGAGACCGAGCCATGGCCCGTAACCCGAAGAAGTCCAGCGTTCCGTCCGAACCCGCGAAGCAGCGCGTTGCGCCGATCAATCCGCCGACCGCGCCGTCGAAGGAACTGCACGTGTTCCCGAACCCGTCGCCCGAGCGCGACTACGCGATCCAGTTCCAGATTCCGGAATTCACCTGCCTGTGCCCGCTGACCGGCCAGCCCGATTTCGCGCACTTCGTCATCGACATGGTGGCCGACCAGCTGTGCGTCGAGCTGAAGAGCCTGAAGATGTACATGTGGAGCTTTCGCGACGAGGGCGCCTTCCACGAGAAGGTGACCAACGACATCCTGACGAAGATCGTCGCCGTTACCGCGCCGCGCTACGCGCGCATCACCGCCCGCTGGTACGTGCGCGGCGGCATCTACACCAACGTGGTCGCCGAGCACCGCCAGAAGGGCTGGAAGCCGCTGGCGCCGGTGGTGTTGCCTGCGCATCCGGGAGAATCCGGTCTGCGCGGCTGATGTTGCCGACGCGATTGCAGCGGGAGGCAGCATGCAACGAGCCGTTTCTCTGATCCGCACCCTGTGTGTTTCGCTCATCCTGCTTGCCCTGTCTGAAGCCGGTCTGGCCCTGGTGCTGCCCGAGGGGCTGGCGGTCGATCCGCCTGAATCGGTCGACCTGACCCAGCAGGTCATCACGACGACGGGTGACGAGAGGCAGGTGCTCGCCGCATGGGACGGCGACACGCTGCGCTACTTCATCCGCGTTGAAAGACTGCCCCCCGGCCCCCTGGATGTGCCGGCCTATTACTCGAAGCTCGTGAGCGACCTTCGTGCTTCCGGACTCAACGTGGAGGCCGACCGACGCGGCGACTACCCGATCGGGCGTGGGCTGCAGGGTTCGTACCTGGTGGTCGACACCCGGCGCGGAGCGGACGCGCGTCTTGACCGCACGGTGGTGCACCTCATCACCGATGGCAAGGTCGCGTTCGTTGCGGTCGGCAGGCTGACCGCCGTACTCAGCGCAGATCAGCTGATCGAGGAAACCGTCGCCTTGTTCAAGACGGCCCGCATCGCCGAACCCGAACTGCCGAGTGCGGTCAAGCCACGAAACCGTTAGTCACAGGCGTGCGCCTGTGACTGATCCTTGCGCTATGACCGGCGCCTTCATTTCGCCCAGGTGTCCTTCAGTGTCGTCGTCCGATTGAACACCGGTTTCCCGGCCGCGTGGTCCTTGCGGTCGGCGACGAAGTAGCCGTGCCGTTCGAACTGGAAGCGGTCGTCCGGCTGCGCCGTGGCCAGCGAGGACTCCAGGTAGGCGCTGACGATCTTCTGGCTGCTCGGGTTCAGCACGCTCAGGAAATCGCGCCCGCCCGCATCGGGCTGCGCTTCGGTGAACAGCCGGTCGTAGAGGCGCACTTCGGCCGCGATGCCGGTGGCGACGCTGACCCAGGTGATGACGCCCTTGACCTTGACCGCGTCGGCTCCGGGTGTGCCGCTCTTGGTGCCGGGCACCAGTGTCGCCAGCACCGCGGTGACCTGTCCCGTGTTGTCTTTTTCGCAGCCGGTGCACTCGATCACGTAGCCGTACTTCAGCCGTGACCGGCTGCCGGGCTGCGCGACGCCGGCCGCGTCGGTGCGCGGCGGGCTGAGGCGGAAGAAGCCCTTGCTCGGCACTTCCATGAAATCCTCGCGCTCGATCCAGACCTCGCTGGTGAGGACGAAGTCGCGCTGGCCGCGCTCCGGATGACCCGGGTGCACCGGCGCATGGCAGGGTTCACGGTGCAACTCGCTGCCGAACACCTCGGCGTAGTTGGTCAGCTTGAGCTTCAGCGGGTCGAGCACTGCGCAGGCACGCGCCGCCTTCGGGTCGAGGTCGTCGCGCAACGCGATGTCGATGGCCGAGTAGTCGAGCCAGCCGCCTGACTTGCTGACGCCGCTGCGCTCGGCCAGCAGTTGCAGGCTCTCGGCGGTGTAGCCGCGCCGGCGCAGCCCGACGAGGGTCGGCATGCGAGGGTCGTCCCAGCCCTGCACATGGCCCTCGTCGACCAGCTGCTTGAGCTTGCGCTTGCTGGTGACGATGTAGGTGATGTTGAGCCGCGCGAACTCGTATTGGTGCGGACGCGGCTGCTTCGTCAGCCCCAGCGTGCACAGCGTGTCAAGCAGCCAGTCGTAGAACGGGCGCTGGTCCTCGAACTCGAGCGTGCAGATGCTGTGGGTGATGTTCTCGAGCGCGTCCTCGATCGGGTGCGCGTAGGTGTACATCGGGTAGATGCACCAGGTGTCGCCGGTGTTGTGGTGCGTCGCGCGCTTGATGCGGTAGATGGCCGGGTCGCGCAGATTGATGTTGGGCGAGGCCATGTCGATCCTCGCGCGCAGCACTGCCGCACCGTCGGCCAGCTTCCCGTCGCGCATCTCGCGGAACCGGGCCAGGTTTTCGGCCGGCGTGCGGCTGCGGAAAGGGCTGTTGGTGCCGGGCGTGTTGAAGTCGCCCCGGTTCGCGCGCATCTGGTCGGCGGTCTGTTCGTCGACGTAGGCATGGCCGGCGGAGATCAGCGCCTCGGCCGCGCGGTACATGAATTCGAAGTAGTTGCTGGCGTAGTACAGGTGACTGCGCGTGGCGCCAGGATGCAGCGGGTCCGGTGTCTCCCAGCCGAAGCCCAGCCACTGCACCGCGTCGAGGATGCCGTCGACGTATTCCTGTTCTTCCTTCTCCGGGTTGGTGTCGTCGAAGCGCATGTGGCACACGCCGCCGTACTCGGCCGCGAGGCCGAAGTTCAGCGTGATGCTCTTGGCGTGGCCGATGTGCAGGTAGCCGTTCGGCTCGGGCGGGAAGCGGGTGCGGATCTTCGCCGGGTCCGGCGTGCCTGCGGCGTGATGCGCG
>JBJXEJ010000007.1:0-3840 GCA_046154125.1 Rhizobacter sp.
ACGACATGCTGCTGTGCATCGACGCGCTGCGCTGGGGCCAGTCGGACCTGCACAGCCTGGTGCCCGACGGCGACCGGCGGGTGAGGGCGGTGATCGAGCAGTGGGGCCTGAAGTGGCCCGAGGCGCAGTGACTGCCGGCCACCTCGGTGACTGAAACCTACCCTGACCCGCTTGACGACATCGCGCTCGGCGCGGCGTGGGCCGCGGCCTGGTCGGCGCTCGGCCGGCCGGCGCCAGCGGGCCTGCAGGCCGAACTGATGACGGCCTGGTCCGAACCGCAGCGGCACTATCACGATCAACGGCACCTTCGCGAGTGCCTGGCACTGTGGACCCGGTGGCGCGGCCACTGCCCGCGCGCCGGCGAGGTTGCAGTCGCGCTGTGGTTCCACGACGCGATCTACGACCCTCAGGCGCCAGTGTCGGGAAGCAACGAACTGAACAGCGCCGCCTGGGCGGCCCGGTCGCTCGTGCGCGCCGGCGCCGACAGCGACACCGCGCAGCGTGTCCACGATCTGGTGATGGCCACGCAGCACGACGCGCCTGCCGCGCTGGGGTCGAGCTCGGACGCCCAGCTGCTCGTCGACATCGATCTGTCCATCCTCGGCAGTCCGGCCGAACGCTTCGAGCTTTACGACCAGGACGTTCGCAAGGAGTACGCGTGGGTGCCCGGCTTCCGGTATCAGGAGGCGAGGGCGCAGGTCCTGCAGAACTTCCTCGACCGGCCGCGGCTGTACCACGGCGAGCATGCAGTCGAGCTGCTCGAAGCGCAGGCCCGCGTCAACCTGGCCGCCGCGCTGTCGCGGCTCGCGCAATGAACGCGCGCGACGACAAGGCGCTGGCCAGCCCGACCCCGAAGCGGCCGAAGGCCGCACGGGCAGGGCGGGGCGCAGGTAATCCGGCGCCGCTGTTCGGCACCTCGACCCGAACACCGACGCGCAGCCTCGCACCGGTCAGCGCCGCACGGCAGCGCAAGCTCCACGTCGGCCACTTCGCGTTCATGCGCTCGGTGGTCCAGGGACTCGATCCCCGCGAAAGCTGGGAGCGCTACTTCCGCGTCGAAGGCGAAGCGACCGACCAGCGCACGGTGCGCGCCACCATCGCCTGGATCCGCGACGAGTTCGCCGCAGCCGCGAAGCGTGAGGACCGGTTCGGCACCGCGCGCCTGGTGCGCATCGACGCCACCCGCATCGCGGATCCGTCGCTCGAACTGCCCAGCCTCGAAGCCTTCGCCGAAGCGCACGGCTTGGAGGACGAGCGCCAGGCCGACCAGATCGCTGCCTACGAAGCCGAGTACGGCCGTGAGACGCAGCGCCTGCGCCGGCGCGCCCGCCTGATCGCGCGTCAGCTCGAAGCGCTGCGCTGGCTCGAAAGTCTGGTCGCCCAGTCGCCGAAGGCCGGCGACTCCGTCGCCGCCTGGTTGAACCCGACGCTGGCAAGCCACCTCGAAGCCGCCGACATCTTCACGCTCGCCCAGCTGGTCGGACGCATCAACGGTGTCGGCCGGCGGTGGCATGCCGGCATCAAGGCGATGGGGGAGGGCAAGGCCCTGCGCATCGTCGAGTGGCTGCGCGAGCACCAGGACAGTATCGAGTTGCAGCTCGGCCGCCATGTGGCGATGCCGCGCAGCAAGCTCTACGCGCACGAGCTGCAGGCCGTGGTCCTCCCGGCCACCGACATCCGCCCGCTTGAGAAGTTCATCGTGCCGGCCGAGCTCGACGGCACCCGCGGCCTGTATCGGCGACCTCAGGCGCAGTGCCTGCTGAAGGCCACCAACGACTACCAGGCGATCCTCGCCTGGCTGCGTTCCAAGCATGGCCTCACCCCCGAGCAGAAGGCGCACCTCAAGGCGCGCCGGCGTCAGCGGGACACCGGCGTCGAACAGGGCATGGACTGGCTGCAGGCGCTGTCGAACACCCAGCGCGCTTATCGGAAGGAAGCCGAACGCTTCCTGCTCTGGGCGATCACGCACAAAGGCAAGGCCTTGTCCTCGATGAGCAACGAGGACTGCATTGGGTACCGGGATTTCCTGGCCGACCCGCAGCCGCGCAGCCGCTGGTGCGGCGACCGCGGGCGCGAGCGCTGGTCGCCGCTGTGGCGACCCTTCGAGGGGCCGTTATCGGCCTCGGCGCAGCGGCACGCGGTCACGATCCTGAAGAACCTGTACGGCTTCCTCGTCGACCAGAACTACCTGATGGGCAACCCGTGGTCGGCGGTCGGCGTGCCGCGGACCTCGGGGCCGAAAGTGAACGCGGGGCGGAGCTTCAGCCTGGCGCAGTGGCAGTTCATCGAAGGGCAGTTGAAGATGCTGCCGGCCACCTCGGCGAACCAGCGGCTGGCTTTCGGGCTGCACCTGCTGTACGCCACCGGCCTGCGGCTGTCGGAAGTGGTGGCGGCCACAGTCGATGATCTGCAGTGGGTCGAGTACCCGGCGGATGCGTCTGACGATCAGCCCATGGAAGGATGGCTGCTGCGGGTGATCGGCAAGGGGCAGAAGGAACGTGAGGTGCCGCTGCCGGCCGATGTCGTGGGCGAGCTGGCCAGGTATCTGGTTTCGCGAGGCCTCGATGCGGACCCGGAGGACATCGGCAACCAAGGTGCGTTCCTGCTCGGCAAGGCCAGCGACGCGGCTGAGCGCGCGCCGGGGCTGAGTACCGGGCAGGTGATCGACCCGCGGCAAGGGATCGCCGCAACGACGTTCTACGACCAGATCAAGCGCTTCTTTGAAGACTGCGCCGGAGCGCTGCGAGGGCAAGGCGACGCAAAGGGCGCGGAGAGGTTCACAAAGGCCAGCACGCACTGGATGAGGCACTCGCACGCCAGTCATGCCATCGCGGGCGGTATGCCGATCGAGATTGCGCAGCAAAACCTCGGCCATGCATCGCTCGCGACGACGACGGTATACGTCACCACCGAGAAACGCCGGCGGATGAAGGCGGTCGAGGCATTCTGGAAGCGATAAGGCGCAGCGACTGCTGAGCGCAAGCAGGCGCACATCGTGCCGACCCGGCAAAAGTGCGCGACTCTTCCGATAACCGAGGGGCAGCGGCATCCGCGAAGAACCGATTCAATCCCGCCTGGATTGATTGCTCACGGCAGACTGCTGTCCGGGCGCCTGCCTGTCGATGCCGATGCGAATCTAAGCCACAGCGGCTCAGTCTTCGGTCGGCGCCAACAGCCTGCCATTCGATTGTGCGGTGACCCCGCAGCGCTCAAGTTCCACGAGTTCGTGGCGAAATGCAGTGAGGTGCCGCACTGGATTGAATCCACTCGCTCAACCCAAACCCTGTAGCTGCTACACTATTTCTCATGCGTCGTTGGTTAGCCATTGCTTTGCTTGCCTTGCTGCCGTTCCAGTTCACCTGGGCTGCAGTGGCAAGCTATTGCGGGCACGAAAGCGACGCGCAGGCGCAGCACTTCGGTCACCACGAGCACCAGCACCATGGTGATGCGACCTTTGACCAGGACAGTGGCGATGTGGCTGGCAAGACCGTCGGCAGTAGCGATCTCGACTGTGGACATTGCCATGGCACCTGCTCGGCGATGCCCGCCCCCGGTGATGGGGTGATGTCACTCGCCATCGCCTCGCATCCGGTCACGCTGGATGAAGGCACCGTGCGCACTCTGACGCACAGCCCGCCCGAGCGCCCTCAGTGGGCACCCCTCGCCTGATCGGCGAGGCGGCCACTTCTTTTTCCTGAAGCCCGTTCGCGCCTGACCGCGTGCCGTCGTCGACGGCCGCTCAGCCGCGACGCGACCTGCTGGGTCGCCCTTGCCGATCTCCCGTGAGTTGTTCTCAACCCTGGAGCATCGGATGCACCGACGAAATTTCATCACGCACGC
>JBJXEJ010000008.1:0-5170 GCA_046154125.1 Rhizobacter sp.
CGTGCGACCACACTCCCCGAATCGAGGGATGTGGCGATGCGTTCTTCAACTCCGACTCCACGTCTTCAGGCGGCACGCCGCACCACAACATCGCGGCAACGGGCACGGCGTAAAACGCAAAGTGCGACCGCAGTTGCTCGCAGCTGTCAGACTCCCATGGCTTCGTCATGCACGCTCCTTCGCGCGTTCCTTGAAACGGGACACCCCGCCAGCCGAGCAAGGGAACCCGGTCCACCACCCGTTGGAATGGGCGCGGCGTACTCGGTTAGTCCGCCAGCGTCATGCAGCTTCCCGAATCCCCCTTGCTGGGGTTTCACGTGGAATTCAGCCGGCGCCGCGCGTCGGCGAACTTTGCTTCCAGTGTGGTCTTGGAAATACCCGGCTTGTCGCTGTAGTTGTCGATCATCTCGCGGATCACGGCCGCATCACTGTCTCGGCCTGGGCGCGGGTTTCGGACTAACTCCAACAGGGCGCCGATGATGGTCAGATAGGTCGTCTCAGATCGAGGGGCTAGTGGTTCGCTCACCTCTTTCGCATTGCCATAGCCTCGAGCCAGCTTGACCTTCAGACCTATAAGCTCGCTTGTTCGCAAGACAAACTTAACTTGTCTGGGAAGTGAATAACGATGGTCGAAGTTCTTCGCGTCATCGTAGGGGGCGACAGCCCCACCTTCTTTTCGCTCCATAACGCAGAACAGCACACCATCTGAGGATCGCAAGAGAACTTCATCAAAGGTGAACTCGTCCTGATCAGACTCTGGTGACCATTCGATCCCCCGCACCACCACGCGCTCGCCGCCGATCATCGGCAAGTCCAACACGCCGTCGAAGAACTCGACTTTGGACCCGACATAGTGGAGGGGCGCGTTGTTGTCCAACATGAGCCCGCCATCCGGAAAGGAGAATGCGCTCACTGTTGGATCGTGGTGCTCAACGCGGCGGCCTGCCACAGGCTCAAGGCATCGAATGGACAGGACGACTCGTTCTTCAAGTGCGAGGTGATACAGGTCTGTGGCTCTGACTTCTTCGCCAAGGTGGGTTGTGAGATGACGTGCGGCGTCGCCGACACTCACCCAGTCCCTCAGCTCTAGCAGCTTGCTCATTCACGGCCCTTCTCGTGCCCTGTGAGAGAAGCTCTCCCAGCCGGGCAGGGGAACCCGGTCTTGTCTGCGTTGGGAAAGGTTC
Source organism: Rhizobacter sp. (assembly GCA_046154125.1). Taxonomy (GTDB): domain Bacteria; phylum Pseudomonadota; class Gammaproteobacteria; order Burkholderiales; family Burkholderiaceae_C; genus PBB1. The sequence goes on from JBJXEJ010000008.1 coordinate 1,185, forward strand.
GGCTGGCTTGGTGGAGCCGCTGGCGTCATGCAGCGGCCCGAATCGGGATGACTTTATCGTCGTACCAGGGTTCGCTGGCTTGGCAGGCCAGCACGAACGATGCCCACGTTTCCAGCGCGGTCCGGCGTTCGGTCATGTAGTCGTGTTGGTCATAGACGCCCACCAGGCCACCCAACGAGTGATTCAGGCAGCGTTCGGCCACGATCACGTAACGGCCAACGCCGCACAGTGGCTGCTCGTGGTGAGTCGAAGGTCGTGCGGCAGAGTACACGGGCGATTACTGCTGAAGGGATGTTTCATGCTGCGCGCAGCGAGAGAACGTCGCCGCCAGCCGCCAGCTTCTCGGTGTAGTCGGCCAAGAACTGCAGAGCGCGCTTGCGTTCAGGAGCAAGCTCCATGTGGCTGTATGCGGCAACGGTCGCGTCCTTCTCGCTGTGCGCAAGCAGCAGTTCGACCACGTCGCGCCCGAAACCATGCTCGCGCAGAAGCGTCGCGGCGGTACCCCGAGTGCCGTGGGGGCTGAACTCCGGCACCCCGAAGTCAATACGTTTGAACAAGTGGTTGAGGGTCACATCCCCCATAGGAACGCTGGCACGGAAGATCGAAGGAAAGACGTAGCCGTCCTGGCCCTCTGCTGGCGCAGTCAGCTTGAAGACCTCGCGCAGCACCTCGACCGCCTGACGAGACAGGAAGACGCGGTGCGGCTTACCCATCTTCATGCGCTCAGCCGGCACATCGAACGTCGCCGCGTCCAGGTCGAACTCCGACCACTTCGAGCGTAACAGTTCGCTCTTGCGCGTCATCGTCAGCATCAGCAGCTTTGCTGCCCCGATGGTGGTTGCGTGGGCGCCCTGCTGCCCCAGCTTGCGCCAGAACGCAGCCAGTTCCTTCTCGCTCAGGTGCCGGTGGTGCTCCACAGGAGCCCTGGCGATTGCGCCGCGCAATGGCTGCGCCGGGTTGCTGCTCACCAGCAGCTTGCGGATCGCGAAGTTGTAGATCTGTTGGACGATGACGCGAATGCGCTCGGCGGTGACTGCCGTGTCGGAGCGCTTCTCGATGATGGCCAGCACCTCGGCCGGCGTCACCTCGGCAAGCGGACGCGATCCGATGGCGGGGTAAACATAACTGTCGAGCCAACGGACGATCTGCGCTCGATAGCCCTCGGACCGATAGAACAGGGTCTCGTTGATCCACCGCTGGGCAAAGGTGCGGAAGTCCACCGCGCTGGCCTCGGTCGCGCGCCTATTGACCTCATCGCGCTGCTTAGCCTTTGCTGGGCTGTCGCCGGTGTGCAGTTGCTCGCGCAGGGCTTCGTGTCTGTCGCGGGCGGCCTTGATCGAGATCGACGGGTATGGGCCGATGGTGACCTTCTCGCGCTTACCCTCACGGTGGTACTTGTAGCGCCAGACCTTCGAGCCGCCCGGCATGACCTCGACGTACAGGCCGCCGCCATCCGTCAGCACAAACGCCTTAGGGCATGGCTTCGCGTTGTCGATCGCGGCCGGCTTCAGGATGTAGTTGACGTGCCGCTTCTGGGCCATGGTGCTCTCCGATGGGGCCATGATGCTTGGCCGTGGCACTAATCATGGCCCCGTTTTGCTGCGACGTAAAGCCATGTCAAGACATGCCCCGAGGCGATAAAAACAAAAAACCCCAGGCAGATCAATGCGCTGGGGCTGTTTGTGAGCCGTCACGAGACGGCTTGAAGCGCGGTCACATGTGGTCGATCATCACCTGCCCGAAACCCGAGCAGCTGACCTGCGTCGCACCTTCCATCAGGCGCGCGAAGTCGTAGGTGACCTTCTTGCTGAGGATGGACTTCTCCATGCTGCTGATGATGAGGTCGGCGGCCTCCAGCCAGCCCATGTGGCGCAGCATCATCTCGGCGCTGAGGATCTCGGAGCCCGGGTTCACGTAGTCCTTGCCGGCGTACTTCGGCGCGGTGCCGTGCGTGGCCTCGAACATGGCCACGCTGTCGCTCAGGTTCGCACCCGGCGCGATGCCGATGCCGCCCACTTGCGCAGCCAATGCGTCAGAAACGTAATCGCCGTTCAGGTTCAGCGTGGCGATGACGCTGTACTCGGCCGGGCGCAGCAGGATCTGCTGCAGGAAGGCGTCGGCGATGCTGTCCTTGATGACGATGTCCTTGCCCGTCTTCGGGTTCTTGAACTTGCACCACGGACCGCCATCGATGAGTTCGGCGCCAAACTCGCGTTGCGCCAGCGCGTAGCTCCAGTCGCGGAAGCCCCCTTCGGTGAATTTCATGATGTTGCCCTTGTGCACGATGGTCACGCTGGGCTTGTCGTTGTCAATGGCGTACTGCAGCGCCTTGCGCACCAGGCGTTCGGTGCCTTCACGGCTGACCGGCTTGATGCCGATGCCGCTGGTGTTGGGGAAGCGGATCTTCTTCACGCCCATCTCTTCGATGAGGAACTTGATCAGCTTCTTGGCCTTGTCGCTTTCGGCTTCGTACTCGATGCCGGCGTAGATGTCTTCGCTGTTCTCGCGGAAGATGACCATGTGGGTCTTCTCCGGCTCTTTCAGCGGGCTGGGCACGCCCTTGAAGTACTGGATGGGGCGCAGGCAAACGTACAGGTCCAGCTCTTGGCGCAGTGCTACGTTCAGGCTGCGGATGCCGCCGCCCACGGGCGTGGTCAAGGGGCCCTTGATGGACACCGCGTAGTCGCGCACGGCGTGCAGCGTCTCTTCGGGCAGCCACACGTCAGGGCCGTAGATCTTGGTGGACTTCTCGCCGGCGTAGACCTCCATCCAGTGGATCTTGCGCTTGCCGCCGTAGCTCTTGGCCACCGCAGCGTCCACCACCTTCAGCATCACGGGCGTGATGTCCAGCCCGGTGCCGTCGCCTTCGATGTACGGAATGATCGGCTGGTCGGGCACGTTGAGCGAGAAGTCCGCGTTGACGGTGATCTTCTGACCTTGGGCGGGCACCTTGATGTGCTGATACATGGATAGGGTCTCCAGGGGCCGGCCGGGGCCGGCGCCGATGTCAGTGGTGGGAAGCCGAAGATTCTAGTTCAGGCGTTCTGTCAACCCGCTGACGCAGCGGGGCGTTTCGCAGTGGCCTCCCAGTTGGAGGGGGGTATCCATCCAAGTCATTTCGAAAGGTTTCTGCACATGAACAAGATCCTGGCTGTCCTGATCGCCGCCGCTTTCGCCGCCTCGGGCGCCATGGCTTCTGACGCCAAGAAGAAGGAAGAAGCCAAGCCGGCCGCCGCCGCCGCTTCTGCCGCCGCCAAGCCGGCTGACAAGGCCGAGAAGAAGGCTGAGAAGAAGGCCGAAGTCAAGAAGGAAGAAGCCAAGAAGTGATCTTCCTGGCGAGTCGTCGGTCTTGACGCCGATTGACCCACCTGCACAACGCCCGGCTCGTCCGGGCGTTGCCTCTTCTGGCGCCCGATGACTGTCGGCAAGGCCGCCGGGTCAGTTCCAGCCGCAGAGGGCTGCAACCTGATGCCAGATGCCTTGCCCCAGCGCAAACGTGGCAGCGGCAGCCATCAAGCCACCGCCCACCCGGACCAGTGTTCGCTCAGCACGGCCGGCCTGGACGTGACCCCGGCGCTTCAGATTGGCCCAGACCCACGGTGCCAACATCAAGCCGCCCGATGAGGCCACGGCAAAGGCCGCCATGGCTGCGGCGCCTGCCACGGCCTGGCCGGTGAGCGACGACACCAGCAGCGCCGACTGCAGCAAGCCGCAGGGCCACGCAAACCACAACGCGCCTGCGCCGCCCGCACGCAGCAGGTGGGGCTGGCGATGCTGGGGAAGCCAGCCCTCCTGCGTTGAAGGCGTTGCCGGCGCTGTGCGCGGCAGCGGTACGAAAGCGATCGCACCCGGGACCTGCCGGGACCGGCCCAGGCTGCCCATCCATGCCGGCTGCCGGCCCACGATCAGCATCCACAAGCCCAGGGCCAGCAACAAGGTGTGGAGCAGGATCCACAAGGGACGCAGGGCTGGGCTGACCTGTGAGA
>JBJXEJ010000009.1:0-69799 GCA_046154125.1 Rhizobacter sp.
TGGAGGATCCGCCCAACCGCGGCCGATCTCAGCCGGCGACCGATTCCTTGATCTGCTGCAGCGAGCTGGGATCGTCGATCGTCGTCAGGTCGCCCGGGTCGCGCTGCTCGCACACCGCCTGGATCGCACGCCGCAGCAGCTTGCCCGAGCGCGTCTTGGGCAGCGCGCCGACAAAACGCACACGAGCCGGTCGAGCCAGAGCGCCGAGCTGCGTGTCAACGACCTTCATGACCTCCGATTCAAGCCTGGCTGCATCGGCGTCCGTCGCCGCCTTCGACGCGTCCTTCAGCACGACAAAGGCCATCGCCACCTGACCCTTCAGCGCGTCGGCCACGCCGACCACGGCCACCTCGGCCACGTTCGGGTGGCTGGAGATGCTCTCCTCGATCTCGCGCGTTCCCAGGCGGTGACCGGCGACGTTGATCACGTCATCCGTGCGGCCCAGGATGAAGAAGTAGCCATCCTCGTCGCGGATGCCCCAGTCGAAGGTGCTGTACACCTGCTTGCCAGGCTTGCCGCTCCAGTAGGTCTTGACGAAGCGCTCGTCGTCGCGCCACACGGTCTGCATGCAGCCGGGCGGCAACGGGCCCTCGATGACCAGCACCCCCTTCTGGTTCGGTGCGGTGACTTCTTCTCCCGTCAATTCGTCCATCACCTTGACGTCGTAGCCGTACATCGCGAAGCCGGGGCTGCCGAACTTGGATGGCGACTTCTCGATGCCATTGGCGACCGTCAGGATCGGCCAGCCGGTCTCGGTCTGCCAGTAGTTGTCGATGATGGGCTTGCCCAGCGATTCGGAAATCCATTTCGACGTCGGCTCGTCCAGTGGCTCACCGGCCAGGAACAGCGCACGCAGGGACGACAGGTCATGTTGCTTCAGGTATTTCGGGTCTGCCTTCTTCAGCACACGTATCGCAGTCGGCGAGCTGAACATCACCGACACGCGGTACTTCTCGACCAGGCTCCACCAGATGCCTGCGTCAGGACGCGTTGGCAGGCCTTCATACAGGATGGTCGCCATGCCGTTGATCAGCGGGCCGTAGACGATGTAGCTGTGACCAACAACCCAGCCAATGTCGCTGCCGCAGAAGAAAGTCTCGCCGGGGTTGCCGCAGTAGATGTGCTTCATGCTGGCGGCCAGCGCCACCGCGTAGCCGCCAGTGTCGCGCTGCACACCCTTGGGCTTGCCCGTCGTACCGCTGGTGTAGAGCGTGTAGCTCGGGTGGGTGGCATCGACCCAGGTGCATGGCACCACGGCATCGATGTGTTGCTGGCGCAGCTCGGCGTAGTCGACGTCGCGTCCGGTCACCCGCTCCATCGGGCTCAACCCGCGATCGACCAGGAGCACCCTCGACGGCTTGTGTTCGGCGAGGCGAATGGCTTCGTCGAGCAACGGCTTGTAGGGCAGTACCTTGCCGGAGCGGCTGCCAGCGTCGGCGCTGACGATCACCGTCGGCTGCGCATCGTCGATGCGGCTGGCCAGGCTGACGCTCGCGAAGCCGCCGAACACCACCGAGTGGATCGCGCCAATGCGCGCGCACGCCAGCATCGCGAACACAGCCTGCGGCACCATCGGCATGTAGACCAGCACGCGGTCGCCCTGCTTCACGCCCAGCGACGAAAGGATCGCCGCCATGCGCTGCACTTCGGCGTGCAGCTCCCGGAAGCTGTAGGTGTGCTCGGTGTCGGTCTCGGTCGAGACGCAGATCAACGCGGCCTGGTCGCCGCGCTGCGCCAGATGGCGGTCGACTGCGTTGTGGCACAGGTTGGTCTGACCACCGACGAACCAGCGTGCGAATGGCGGATTGCTGTGATCGCACACCTGCGTGAACGGCCGATGCCAGTCGATCAGCATGGCCTGTTCGGCCCAGAATCCATCGCGGTCGGCGAGTGATCGTTGGTGAAAGTCTGCGTAACGGGTCATGTTCTTGTCTCCATTGCTTCTTTTGATTCCTGTGAGCTTGAGGTCAGGCGATGGACACCACGAGCCGTCCTCTCACCTTGCCATCGATCAGGTCCTGCGCACGCGCCACGCAGTCTCCCAGCGCGATGTCTTCAGCCATTTCGTCGAGCAGAAGTGGGTCAATGTCGCGTGCGAGTCGTGCCCAGGCCTGCTGGCGCAACGGCAACGGAACAACCACGCTCTCGACGCCCGTCAGCGTGACGCCGCGAAGGATGAACGGCATGACCGTGGCCGGCAAGTCCGCACCCTGCGCCAGACCGCAGGCGGCCACCACGCCGTTGTAGCGCGTCTGGGCCAGCGCATTCGCCAGCGTGTGGCTGCCGACCGCGTCGATGACCGCCGCCCAGCGTTCCTTCTGAAGCGGCTTGCCGGGTGACGACAATTCGGCGCGGTCGATCACCGTGGTCGCGCCCAGTCGCATCAGATAATCGGCTTCGGCCGCCTTGCCCGTGGCCGCGACCACCGTGTGGCCGTTCCTCGAGAGCAGCATCGTTGCCACGCTGCCGACGCCGCCGGTTGCACCGGTCACCAGCACCTCGCCGTCTCCTGGCTTCACTCCATGGCGTTCCAGTGCCAGCACGCACAGCATCGCGGTGTAGCCGGCGGTGCCCAGCGCCATCGCCTGCCGAGCGGTGAACGCTTCGGGCAGCTTGACCAGCCAGTCGCCCTTCAGACTTGCCCGCTCGGCGAGGCAGCCCCAGCGGGATTCGCCAAGGCCCCAGCCGTTGTGGATGAACCGGTCGCCCGCCTTCCACCGAGGGTGGCTGCTTTCGATCACGGTTCCCGCACCGTCGATGCCGGCCACCATCGGCCATGCGCGCACCACCGGTCCGCGCTGGGTGATGGCAAGGCCGTCCTTGTAGTTGAGCGTCGAGTGGGATATCGCCGCCAGCACATCGCCTTCAGGCAACCGGGCCTCGTCAACCAGCTTCACCGCTGCGGTGAATCCGGCATCGGTCTTCTCGAGCAGGAGCGCTTTGAACATCGGTCAACCTTTTCCTTGTTCTGGCTTGCAAGCATCGCGCATATTGCTGTCGGGCATCTGACGCGCTCCCCTCGGCGCACCAAACAGGTGCAATTGACGCACTGCAGGGCCTCACCTATCCTGCGCCGCATGCTGAAACCGCCCGCTTCTCACACGTCGGCGCCGCATCTTGCAGGAGACCTGCGGAGGGCGGTGCTGCTGAGCAGCATCGCAGCAGTCGTGATTTTCTGGCAAGTGCAGGCGCTGGCCGCACCCGACACGGATCGCGACGCGGTAACCCGGCTGCTGATCGAGCGCGGACTGGTCTCTGACGACAGCACTCAGCCGAGTCCGAATCAAGCGCCCTCGCTGGTCCAGCGTATGCGGGATGGTGCGTCGGACATGGTGATCACTGCCATGAATTTTCTCGGCGTGCCCTACCGGCGCGGCGGATCCAATGAAGAAGATGGTTTCGATTGCAGTGGTTTCACTCGCCACATCTTCGAGATGAGTCTCGGATTGGTGCTGCCCCGGCGGGTTGACGATCAGGCCAGTGCCGCCGGCCTCGTCGACGTGCCGCGAGATCAATTGCGGCCCGGCGATCTGGTCTTCTTCAACACGCTTCGACGCACGTTTTCGCACGTCGGCATCTACGTGGGTGACGGAAAATTCATCCACTCGCCGCGCAGCGGAGGCGCGGTTCGTGTCGAGGACATGCGCTTTGCATACTGGAGCCAGCGCTTCACAGGAGCGCGGCGAGCCAGCGCCCCGACCGAGTCGTTGAAGGCCGAGCCGCCGTTGCCGCGCTGACGTAGCGCAACGCCGGGCCAACGCTCGCCCCTCGGCCACAAGGCCGAGGTCCTGCGCGCACAATTCGTCCATGGCTGAGAAAGTGATTCCCGTGGCGGACCACCGGTATGCATCCGCGATTCCGATCGTGCCGGCCAACCTGCAGGCGCCGACGGGACGACTGGTCGATCGGCTGGACCGCCCGATGCGCGACCTGCGCATTTCGGTCACTGACCGTTGCAATTTCCGCTGCAGCTACTGCATGCCGAAAGAGGTGTTCGACAACCGCTACGACTTCCTGCCGCAGACCTCGCTGCTGAATTTTGAGGAAATCACCCGGCTGGCCCGCCTGTTCATCGCGCACGGGGTGCACAAGATTCGGCTGACGGGCGGAGAACCGCTGCTGCGCAAGGGACTGGACAGCCTGATCCGCATGCTCGGCGAGTTGCGCACACCGGACGGGCGCGGCGTCGACTTGACGCTGACCACCAACGGATCGCTGCTGGTGAAGAAGGCGCAGGCCCTGCGCGACGCGGGCCTGCAGCGCATCACCGTCAGCCTCGACGGGCTCGACGACACCATCTTCCGACGCATGAACGACGTCGATTTCCCCGTGGGCGAGGTGCTCGACGGCATCGAGGCAGCGCAGCGCGTGGGGCTGGGACCGATCAAGGTCAACATGGTCGTCAAGCGCGGCACCAACGACAGCGAGATCCTGCCCATGGCGGCGCACTTTCGAAACACGCCGGTGATCCTGCGTTTCATCGAGTACATGGACGTCGGCGCCACCAACGGCTGGCGCATGGACGAGGTGCTGCCATCGGCCGACGTCGTGGCGCGGCTCAACGCCGTGTACCCGCTCGAATCCCTGGAGGCGAACGACCGGGGCGAGACGGCGCAGCGCTGGCGCTACCGCGACGGCGCCGGCGAGATCGGCGTGATCTCGAGCGTCACGCGGGCCTTTTGCCACGATTGCAACCGCGCGCGCCTGTCGACCGAAGGCAAGCTGTTCCTGTGCCTGTTCGCGAACCGGGGCCACGACCTGCGGGCTCTGCTGCGCGGTGGCCACTCCGACGAGCAGATCGCCAGCGCCGTCGGCCTGATCTGGAACGATCGCGACGACCGCTACTCCGAGTTGCGCGGCGGCAAGGTCGCCAGTCCGGACTCGGGTGCCCGACGCGTCGAAATGCATTACATCGGAGGTTGATGTGGGCCGCTTGTGGAACCAGGTTCCCCGCATCGTCAAGCAGCGTCTGGGCTGGTCCGCGGCGGGCTGCGTGGCAGGGCCCTGGATGCTGGCCGAAATGGCCAAGACCGCGTTTCAACCGGGCCTGGCAAATGACCCGGTACGCGCGACGCGGTTCATCGACATCCTTGCCATCAGTGCGGGCGTGTTCGGGCTGTCGATGGTGTTCACCGTGGCGCTGGGCTGCGTGCTGGTCGCCGCGATGAAGGGCCCGACGCATCTCGGCGATCCGTTCCCTGTCGATCGGCCATGATCGAGCGAGCGCAGATCACCGGCATCGTGCTGTCCGGCGGCCGGGGCAGCCGGATGGGGGGCGTCGACAAGGGCCTGCAGAATCACCTGGGCATCCCGCTGGCATTGCATGCCTTGTTGCGGCTGTCGCCGCAGGTCGGCCACGTGATGATCAATGCCAACCGCAACATCGGTGCCTACGACTCGTTCGGCGTGCCGGTGTGGCCGGATGCGATTGCAGACTACCCGGGTCCGTTGGCCGGGTTCCTGGCCGGGCTGGAGCACTGCGACACGCCGTACCTGGTCACCGTGCCCTGCGACACGCCGAACTTTCCGACCGATCTGGTTGCGCGGCTCGCCGCCGACCTGGTCGCCCAGAATGCGCGCATCGCGATGGCCGCGACGCGCGGCGCCGATGGCGTCGTGCAGGTGCAGCCGGTGTTCTGCCTGATGGAGGTGGGCTTGATGGAAAGCCTGGTCGCGTTCACGCAGAGTGGCCAGCGCAAGATCGACCGCTGGACGGCGATGCACCGCAGCGTCGAAGTCGTGTTCGACGACGAAGGCGCATTCGCCAACGCCAACACGCCGCAGGAACTGAATCAACTGCAGGGCACCACGCGCTGATCGGCCCCACCTTCACGACGTTCCAACAAAACTCGCCATGACCCGAATGCAAGACATCGCCGCGCAACTCAGCGGTTACGACCCGAGCGCGCTGCCAGTGGCCAAGGCGCAGGAATTCATCGCCCGCCTGGTGCCGCGTGTGGATGCGGTCGAGAGTCTTTCGCTGCGCAGTGCACTGGGCCGCGTGCTGGCCCGCGACATCGTGTCGCCGATCAACGTGCCGGCGAGCGACAACTCGGCGATGGACGGCTATGCACTGCGTGCGAGCGAACTCGCTGCCGCGGGACCCAACGCGTTCAGCGTCGCGGGAACCAGCTTTGCCGGAGCCGCCTTCGACGGCATGGTGGCGCCCGGCCAATGCGTGCGCATCATGACCGGCGCGGTGATGCCCGCCGGTTTCGACACGGTCGTGCCTCAGGAATTCGTGCAGGAGTCCGCCGACGGCAGGGTCACGGTGCCGGCCGGCGTCGTGCAGGCCGGCGACAACCGCCGCCGGGCCGGCGAGGATCTGCGACTCGGCGAACCCGCCTTGCAGGCCGGTCGCGTGTTGCGTCCTGCCGACCTCGGGCTGCTGGCCTCGCTCGGGCGCGCAGAGGTGCCGGTGTTCCGACGCCTGCGCGTCGCGTTCTTTTCCACCGGCGACGAACTGCGCTCGGTCGGCGAGACGCTCGATGAAGGCTGTGTCTACGACAGCAACCGCTACACGCTGTGGGGCATGCTGCAGCGGATCGGCGTCGAGCTGATCGACATGGGCGTGGTGCCCGACGATCCGGTCGCACTGGAATCCACCTTCCGGGCGGCAGCCGAGAACGCCGACGCGGTGATCACCTCAGGCGGCGTCAGCGTCGGCGAGGCCGACCACACCAAGCAGGTGATGGCGCAACTCGGCGACGTGCTGTTCTGGAAGATCGCGATGCGCCCAGGCCGTCCGATGGCGATCGGCCGTATCGAAAGCAACGGCCGCCAGGCGATCCTGTTCGGCCTGCCCGGCAACCCCGTTGCCGTGATGGTGACTTTCTACGCCTTCGTGCGCGACGCGCTGCTCGCGATGAGCGGCGCCACTGCGAGCCCGCTGCCGATGTTGAGGGCGGCCACCGTTGAACCGATCCGCAAGAAGGCCGGCCGCACCGAATACCAGCGCGGCATCGTCAGCCAGAAGGGCGACGGCACCTTGCAGGTCGCGATCACCGGATCACAAGGTTCGGGCATCCTGCGCAGCATGAGCGTCGCCAACGGCCTTGTCGTTCTCCATCACGAGCAGGGCAATGTCGAGGCCGGCGGCTGGGTCGATGTGCTGCCCTTCGACGGCCTCGCCTGACAGGGCCTCAGCGCTTCGCAAGTCGCTGCCAGGTTTCGACGACGGTGTCCGGATTGAGGGAGATCGACACGATGCCTTCGGCGGCCAGCCAGTCGGCGAAGTCGGGATGATCGCTCGGCCCCTGGCCACAGATGCCGATGTACTTGCCGACCGCACGGCACGCCGAGATCGCGCGTGAAATCATCGCCTTGACGGCCGGATCTCGCTCGTCGAAGTCGCGCGCCAGCAGTTCAAGGCCCGAATCGCGGTCGAGGCCCAGCGTCAGCTGCGTCAGATCGTTCGAGCCGATCGACATGCCGTCGAAGTACTCGAGGAACTGCTCTGCCAGGATCGCGTTGCTCGGGATCTCGCACATCATGATCACGCGCAGGCCATCGGCGCCTCCGAGAGCAGCGCGCTTCAGGCCGCGCTCGGCCAGCATCTCGGTGACGCGCTTCGCCTGGCCGAGCGTGCGCACGAACGGAATCATCAACTCGACGTTGGTCAGACCCATGTCGTTGCGAACGCGCTTGAGGGCCTCGCATTCCATCGCGAAGGCTTCGCCAAACTCCTCGCTGACGTAGCGCGACGCACCACGGAAGCCGAGCATCGGGTTTTCTTCTTCCGGCTCATAGCGCGAGCCGCCGATCAGCTTGCGGTACTCGTTGCTCTTGAAGTCGGAGAGCCGCACGATCACCGGCTTGGGCCAGAAGGCCGCAGCGATCGTCGCCACGCCTTCGACCAGCTTGTCGACATAGAAGGCCCGCGGCGAGGCGTGGCCGCGGGCCACCGACTCCACCGCCTTCTTCAGATCGGCATCGACGTTCGGATAGTCGAGGATCGCCTTCGGGTGGACGCCGATGTTGTTGTTGATGATGAACTCGAGCCGTGCCAGGCCGACTCCGCTGTTGGGCATCTGCGCGAAATCGAAGGCCAGTTGCGGGTTGCCCACGTTCATCATGATCTTGATCGGGCAGTAAGGCAGTTCGCCGCGCACGACGTCGCTGATCTCGGTCTCGAGGAGACCGTCGTAGATGTAGCCAGTGTCACCTTCGGAACAGGCCACCGTCACCAGCGCCCCGTCCTTCAGCGTGTCGGTCGCGTCACCGCAACCCACCACCGCCGGCACGCCGAGTTCCCGCGCGATGATGGCCGCGTGGCAAGTGCGTCCGCCGCGGTTGGTGACGATCGCGCTGGCGCGCTTCATCACGGGCTCCCAGTTCGGGTCGGTCATGTCGGTGACCAGCACATCGCCGGGCTGCACCGTGTCCATGTCGGCCAGGCTGTGCACGATGCGCACCGGACCGGTTCCGATCTTCTGCCCGATGGCGCGCCCTTCGGCCAGCACGGTGCCAGTGCCCTTGAGCCGGTAGCGCTGCTCGACCTTGCCCTCGGCCTGGCTCTTCACCGTCTCGGGTCGGGCCTGCAGGATGTAAAGCTTGCCGTCGCCGCCGTCCTTGCCCCATTCGATGTCCATCGGACGGCCGTAATGCCGCTCGATGATCAGCGCGTAATGCGCCAGTTCGGTCACGTCTGCGTCGGTCAGCGAATAGCGGTTGCGCTGCTCGGACGCGGTGTCGACGGTGGAAACCAGCTTGCCTGACGCGGCACGATCGGCCGCGCTGGCGAACTCCATCTTGATCAGCTTCGAGCCCAGGTTGCGCCGGATGATCGCCTGCTTGCCGGAGCGCAGCGTCGGCTTGTGGACGTAGAACTCGTCGGGGTTCACGGCGCCCTGCACCACCGTTTCACCAAGGCCGTAGCTCGAGGTGATGAACACCACGTCCTTGAAGCCGCTTTCGGTGTCGATCGTGAACATCACGCCGGCCGATCCCAGGTCAGAGCGCACCATGCGCTGCACACCCGCGGACAAGGCCACGTCGGCGTGAGCAAAGCCCTTGTGGACCCGGTAGCTGATCGCGCGATCGTTGTAGAGGCTGGCGAAAACTTCCTTCATCTTGTGCAGGATCGCGTCGATGCCGACCACGTTCAGGAATGTTTCCTGCTGCCCGGCAAAACTGGCGTCGGGCAGGTCCTCGGCCGTGGCCGAAGACCGCACGGCAAACGAGGCACCCGGGTTGTCCGCAGTGAGCACCCTGAAGTGGCTGCGCAGGGCCTGGTCGAGGTCATCCGGAAACGGCGTGTCCTCGATCCACTGGCGTATCTGTGCGCCGGCTTCGGCCAGCGCGCGCACATCGTCGATGTTCAGCGTGGCGAGACGCTGCTCGATGCGGCTGGCCAGGCCGTTGTGCGCCAGGAACTGGCGGAACGCATGTGCGGTGGTCGCGAAACCGCCGGGCACCCGCACGCCGGAGGCGGCCAGCTGACTGATCATTTCGCCGAGCGAGGCGTTCTTGCCGCCCACCGACTCGACGTCGGTCATCCTCAAATGTTCAAACGGTACGACCAGGGCGGTCGCCAGGTTGTGGGTTGACATGAAAGAGCTCCGTGATGTGAAAAAACTGGTGCTCCCTGCCGTGCCCCGGCGCGACCCGAGCGAATTGGCTTCAAGGGTCGCGAACCATCACGTTGCACTTCGCGAGCCGCGGCGTCGAACGATGGTGTGTGGGTGAGCATGGCCGCCTGAGCGTCGTGGTGCAGGGAAATTGAAATCGAGTTTACGGGTGAATCCCTATGATGTGGCTGGTCATGCACCTGAGAGGTCTGCCTAGATGCCAAACCGCACAGTCTTCTTCGTCTCCGATGGCACCGGCATCACGGCCGAGACTTTCGGCAATTCGATCCTGAACCAGTTTTCGTTCCGGCCGCACCACGTCCGACGACCGTTCATCGACACTGTCGACAAGGCGCATCAGGTGATGCGCGAGATCAATCACGCGGCGGAGATCGAAGGCCGCCGGCCGATCGTCTTCGTCACGCTGATAGATCCGGCGGTGCAGGCCATCATCAAGGCGAACTGCAACGGCCTGGTACTGGACCTTTTCAACACATTCATCGAGCCGCTGGAAGCCGAATTCGGCGTCAAGTCCAACCACCGGGTCGGTCGGTTCTCCGATGTCGCGAAGAGCCAGGAGTACACCGACCGCATCGAGGCGATCAATTTCTCGCTCGCCCACGATGATGGCCAGTCATCGAAGAACCTGCTTTCTGCCGATGTCATCCTCGTTGGCGTCAGCCGCAGCGGCAAGACACCCACCTCGCTGTACCTGGCGATGCAGCACGGCATCAAGGCCGCGAACTATCCGCTCATCCCGGAAGACTTCGAGCGCGGGTGCATCCCGTCCAGCCTGGCGGCATACAGGAAGAAGTGCTTCGGCCTGACGATCGATCCTGTGCGACTGAACCAGATCCGCACCGAACGGCGACCCGACAGCAAGTACGCGTCTCTCGAGAACTGCCGCTACGAGGTGCGAGAGGCCGAGACGATGATGCGCAGGGAAGGCATCGCATGGCTGTCTTCGACGCACAAGTCGATCGAGGAGATAGCAACCACCATCCTGCGTGACATCCGGCCCGACCGACTGATGTACTGACGCCGGCGGGCTCGTATCATCCGCGCCGATGCAGCATTTCGACGCGGTGATCATCGGGGCCGGCGCCGCCGGGCTGCATTGCGCCGCGATCGCCGGCCAGCGCGGGGCACGCGTGCTGGTCATCGATCACTTCGAGCGCGTAGCCGAGAAGATCCGTATCTCCGGAGGCGGTCGCTGCAACTTCACGAACCGTGACACGGCGCCGGCGCACTTCCTGTCATCGAATCCGGCCTTCTGCCGGTCGGCACTTGCCCGATACACCCCGCAGGACTTCATCGAGTTGCTGCAGCGGCACCGCATCGCCTTTCACGAGAAGCACAGGGGCCAGCTGTTCTGCGACGACTCCAGCGAGGACATCATCCGGTTGCTGCTGCGCGAGTGCGAGGCCGGTGCCGTTACCCGCTGGCAGCCCTGCACGGTGCAGGGAATCGTTCACGGTGCGAACGGCTTCGATCTGGGCACCGACCGCGGACCCGTGCGCAGCCCCCGCCTCGTCATCGCCACCGGCGGACTTTCGATACCAAAGATCGGCGCCAGCGACTTCGGTCACCGTCTGGCGCGTCAGTTCGGCCACTCCATCGTCGAGACCCGGCCTGCGCTGGTTCCGCTGACTTTCGAAGCGTCAGCGTGGCAGCCCTTCTTGCCGCTGGCCGGCTTGTCCCTGGAAGCAGTCGTGGCCACTGGCAGCGGCAAGACACGAGGCGAATTCGCCGAGGACCTGCTGTTCACGCACCGAGGCCTGAGCGGTCCGGCCATCCTGCAGATTTCGAGCTATTGGCGGCCTGGAGCGCCACTCGACCTGGACCTGGTCCCTCACCATGATCTGTCCGAGGCGCTGAGCGTGGGCAAGCAGACCTCGCGCCGCAAGCTGTCGAACGAACTCGCGGAATGGTTGCCGCGCCGGCTGGCCGACGCATGGCTGGCGAGCCACCCCGACATCCCTGACCGACCGATGCCTGAAGTGCGTGACCGCGATCTGGGCACGCTTGCGGAGAGCCTGAAGCACTGGAATCTGACGCCCAGCGGCACCGAGGGTTACCGAAAGGCCGAGGTAACGGCAGGCGGCGTCGACACCCGGGAGCTGAGTTCGACCACGCTCGAAAGCCGGCGCATCCCCGGGCTTCACTTCATCGGTGAGGTGGTCGATGTGACCGGTTGGCTGGGGGGGTACAACTTCCAGTGGGCCTGGGCCAGCGCGGCGGCCTGCGCTGCATCTCTGGCCGGTTGAACGCAGTGGATTGGTTTTTGCGATCGTCTGCATTGCCAGCCTGAAAATGGCTGTCTATAATCTCGCGCTTTGCTGGCAAACACGCTTGACGGTGGTTTGCTTGCGCGACTCGAGAGTCCGGACCTTCCGTTTCGATGTCGAGCAACCCGCTCAGAGCACTTCAATCTGGATTCAATCGATACATGACTACGATTCGCGTGAAAGAAAACGAGCCATTCGACGTGGCACTGCGCCGCTTCAAGCGCACCATCGAAAAGCTCGGCTTGCTGACCGACCTGCGGGCGCGCGAGTTCTACGAAAAGCCGACCGCCGAGCGCAAGCGCAAGAAGGCTGCAGCCGTCAAGCGCCATTTCAAGCGCGTACGCAGCATGCAGTTGCCGAAAAAGTTGTTCTGACAGCCGGTTCGCACGTCGAAAAGCCTCAAAGCCCGCTCCGTGCGGGCTTTGTTCATTACGCCGCGGGCTATTTCCTTTGACGACACCCAGACCGAGCGCGCCACCATGACACTGAAAGACCAGATCACCGAGGACATGAAGACCGCGATGCGCGCGAAGGACGCGCCGCGGCTGCTGACCATCCGCGGATTGCTGGCCGCATGCAAGCAGCGTGAGGTCGACGAGCGCATCGTGCTCGACGACGCGGCCGTGATCTCCATCATCGACAAGCTCATCAAGCAGCGCAAGGACTCGATCGCCCAGTTCGGCGAAGCGGGCCGCGCCGATCTGGTCGACAAGGAAACCGCCGAGCTGCAGGTTCTGGAAGGCTACCTGCCCCAACGCCTGAGCGCTGCAGAGATCACCGACCGGGTGCAGGCCATCGTGACCGAGCTCGGCGCGACCGGCCCGGGCGACATGGGCAAGGTAATGGCGGCGGTCAAGACGCAGCTGGCCGGTCAGGCCGACATGGGCCTGGTTTCTGCTGCAGTGAAGCAGGCCCTCGCCCGTTGAACCGACCACGCACGAAGGAATCGCCATGAGCCTGCCCCCGCTCCGGAACCTGAGCGCCGATGTCTGCGCGACCGGCCAGCTCGACGCCGCATCAATGGCGGTGCTGGCGCACGCGGGTTTCAGGAGCGTGATCAACAACCGGCCTGATCACGAAGGCGGCCCCGACCAGCCGACCAGCATCACGCTTGAGGGCGCTGCCACTTCCGCCGGGCTGGCCTACGCCTACCTGCCGGTTGCGCCCGGCTACCAGAGCGATGAGGAAGCGGCTCGATTCCTCGGCCTGCTGAACACGCTGCCCCGACCCATCGTGGTCTTTTGCCGCACCGGCACGCGCTCCGGCAAGCTGTTCCAGGCGGCAATGTCGATCTGATTGCAACCGGCGCGTCGGTTTACTGAACGTGCTCGCGCTTTCACGGCTCATCGATCGCGTGAATGAAGCCGTCGGGCGCTCCGTCGCCTGGCTGGTGCTTGCTGCGGTGCTGGTCAGTGCCGGCAATGCAGTGGTTCGCAAGCTGTTCAACACCAGCTCGAACGCCTTCCTTGAATTCCAGTGGTACCTGTTCTCTGCGGTCTTTCTGCTGGCGGCCGCGCAAACGCTGCTGCGCCAGGAGCATGTCCGCATCGACTTGATCTCGGCACGCCTGTCCGCGCGATCCCGGGCCTGGATCGACGTCTTCGGCATCGTCTGTTTCCTCTTTCCGCTGGTTGCCGTGGTGATCGACCTGTCCTGGCCGCTGCTGGTACGTGCCTACCTCAGCGGCGAGATGTCGAGCAACGCGGGTGGCCTGATCCGCTGGCCGGTGCTGGCTCTGCTGCCGTTCGGCTTCGGACTGCTCGGCGCGCAGGGCATCTCCGAACTGATCAAGCGCGTGGCCTTCTTGCGCGGTGTCCTGCCAGTGTCCAGCATCTCGGCGCCACCAGACAAGCCAGGTCCCGCCTGATGGTGGCGTCGTTCGCCGCCAACATGGCGCCCTGGATGTTCGGCTCGCTGGTGGTCTTCCTGCTGATCGGCTTCCCGGTGTCCTTCTCGCTGGGCGCCTGCGGCCTGTTCTACGCCCTGGTCGGCATCGAACTGGGTCTGATGCCAGCGTCGCTGATGCAGGCGCTGCCGCTGCGCATCGTCGGCATCATGCAGAACGACACGCTGCTGGCGATTCCGTTCTTCACTTTCATGGGCCTGATCCTCGAACGCTCGGGCATGGCCGAGGACCTGCTCGACACCATCGGCCAACTGTTCGGCCCGATCCGCGGCGGACTGGCCTACGCGGTGATCTTCGTCGGTGCGATGCTGGCCGCGACCACCGGCGTGGTCGCCGCCTCGGTGATCTCGATGGGGCTGATCTCGCTGCCGATCATGCTGCGCCACGGCTATGACCGGCGCGTGGCCAGCGGCGTGATCGCGGCGTCCGGCACGCTGGCGCAGATCATCCCGCCCTCGCTGGTGCTGATCGTGCTGGCCGACCAACTGGGGCAGAGCGTCGGCGCGCTGTACCAGGGCGCACTGATGCCGGCGCTGGTGCTCACCGGACTCTATGGCGTCTACGTGGGAGTGATCAGCGTCCTGCGGCCGCAGTGGGTGCCCGCCATGCCTGCATCGGCGCGCGCACTCTTCCGGGCATCACCTGACTCCGGTTGGAGGCCCCGCGCACAACTGTGTGTGCAGGTGGCGGTCGTGCTGATTCCTCCACTGGCGCTGATTTTCCTGGTCCTCGGCACGATCTTCCTCGGTATCGCCACGCCGACCGAGGGCGGCGCCATGGGCGCGACCGGCGCGCTGGTCATTGCGCTCGCACGGCGCCGGCTTGATCTGCCACAGCTGCGCCAGGCGATGCAGAGCACCGCACGCTTGTCCTGCTTTGTCCTGTTCATCCTGATCGGCTCGACCGTCTTCAGTCTCGCGTTCCAGGCGGTCGACGGGCCGAAATGGGTCGAGCACCTGCTGGCCGGGCTGCCAGGCGGTGTGCTGGGCTTCCTGATCGTCGTCAACCTGCTGGTCTTCCTGCTGGCGTTCTTCCTCGATTTCTTCGAGCTCGCCTTCATCGTCGTCCCGCTGCTGTCGCCGGTGGCGGCAGCGCTCGGGATCGACATGGTGTGGTTCGGGGTGCTGCTGGCGGTCAACATGCAGACCTCGTTCATGCACCCGCCGTTCGGCTTCGCGCTGTTCTACCTGCGCAGCGTTGCACCAGATCGCGAGTACACCGATGCGGTGACCGGACAGCGCATTGCACCTGTCAGCATCGGTCAGATCTACCGTGGCGCGATCCCGTTCGTGCTGATCCAGCTGGCGATGGTCGCGCTGATCATTGCGTTTCCAGGGTTGGTGTCCCGCGGCCCCGATGCTGCGACCAGCATCGACCCAGACGCCGTGCTCCGCCAGTTGCAGTCCGAGCAGAACGCCGCGGATGCCGCCAGCAAACCGACCAAGCCAGATGAGAACGCGGTCGACGAAGACCCGATGAAGGCGCTGCAGAAAGCGGTCGAGGCCGAACGCGAAGCGACACCGAAGTGACGGCCTGTCGGGCCTTCAGAGCTTGATGCCCTGCATGTAGCGATCGAAGCTGGCTTCTGCAAAGCGGAACCAGAGGTTCTGCTCGCGGCGGAACGCGGAATAGTCGTCGTAGACCCTTTTCCAGTTCGGGTTCTTCGCGCTCAGCTCCTCGTACAAAGCCATCGACTGCTTGTAGGCCTCGTCGAGCACCGGTTTCGGGAACGGCAGCACCTTGACGCCAGCTGCCACCAGCGCCTTCAGAGCGGCCGGATTCTTGGCGTCGTAGTTGGCCTGCATGTCGACGTGCACGTGCGAAGCCGCCATCTCGACGATGGTCTTGTACTCGGCAGGCAAGGCCGCATAGGCCTGCGTGTTGACGAAAAAATCGATCTGCGGTCCACCCTCCCACCAGCCGGGGTAGTGATAGAACGGGGCGACCTTGTTGAATCCGAGCTTCTGGTCATCGTAGGGGCCAACCCATTCGACGGCGTCGATGGTGCCCTTCTCGAGTGCCTGGTAGACCTCCCCGCCGGGAATGTTCTGCGCCACGGCGCCCATGCGCTCGATCACGCGACCGGCGAAACCGCCAATGCGGATCTTCAAGCCCTTCATGTCGTCCAGAGACCTGATTTCCTTGCGGTACCAGCCGCCCATCTGCACGCCGGTGTTGCCGCCGGGGAAACTGATGATGTTGTACTTGGCGTAGAACTCGCGTATGAGCCTCAGGCCATTGCCGCGGTACATCCAGGCCGTCATCTGGCGCGAGTTCAGTCCGAACGGGATCGCCGACCCGATCGCGAAGGTCTCGTCCTTGCCGAAGTAGTAGTAAGGCACCGTGTGCGCCATCTCGACGGTGGCCGCCTGCACACCGTCGACCACGCCGAACGGCGGCAGCAGTTCGCCAGCCGGATGCACGCTGATCTGAAACCGGCCACCGGTCATCTCGCCGACCTTCTTCGCGAACACCTCGGCCGCACCGAAGATGGTGTCCAGCGATTTCGGAAAGCTGGACGCCAGTCGCCATCGCAGACTGGCCTGCGCGTGGACGATGGCTGGTGCGGTGCCTGCGGCGAGAACACCTGCCAGGCCACTGTGATGAATGAATCGACGACGTTGCATCATTCGCGCTCCTGTGCCCGGCACCCCGGGGCTCAACTGCCGGCGATCTTCATCGATTCGATCAGCACCGAGCCGATCGTCTTGCCGCCCATCGTGTAGGCGTCGGCACCGACCGCGGCGATGCTCTGGAACATCTGCTTCAGATTGCCGGCGATGGTGATCTCGTGCACCGGGTAGGCGATGCGTCCGCGCTCGACCCAGAAGCCCGCTGCGCCGCGCGAGTAATCGCCGGTGACCTGGTTGACGCCCTGTCCCATCAGCTCGATGACGAACAGGCCGCGATCGAGCTTGCGCAGCATCGCCGGCAGGTCGTCGCCGGGGTGGGTCAGGCGACTGGTCAGCGTGAGATTCTGCGATCCTCCTGCATGCCCGGTGGTACGCATGCCCAGCTTGCGTGCCGAGTAGCTCGACAGGAAGTAGCCCTGCGCCACGCCGCCCTTCACGACGTCGCGGGCACGGGTGACCACGCCTTCATCGTCGAACGGCGCGCTGCTCTTGCCACGCCCCAGGTGCGGGTCTTCGAGGATGTCGATGTGCCGGGACAACACGCGCTTGCCCAGGCTGTCGAGCAGGAAGCTCGACTTGCGGTAAAGCGCACCGCCACTCACGGCCTGCACATAGGCACCGAGCAGACCCGCCGCAACGGTCGACTCGAACAGCACCGGCACTTCGCAGGTCTTGACCTTGCGCGACTTCAGGCGCGACAGCGCACGCTCGGCGGCGTAGCGGCCCACCGCCTCAGGCTGCGCCAGATCCCCGGCAGCCCGCATCGAGCTGTACCAGGCGTCGCGCTGCATGTCGTCGCCATGGCGTCCCGGCAGCGATGCGATCGGCGCCACCGACAGCGAATGCCGCGAACTGGCATAGCCGCCACGAAAGCCGCGGCTGTTGCCGGCGAAGAAATGCGACTGCTGCGCCGAGACGCCGGCACCTTCGGAATTGGTGATGCGCTTGTCGACGGTCAGTGCCGCCTGCTCGCAGCGCCGGGCAATCTCCGCGGCACCTTCCGCATCGATGTTCCAGGGGTGAAAAAGGTCGAGGTCCAGCATCGCGGCGTCTCCAAACGCCAGATCGGCCGCGTCTGGCAGCCCGGCCGCCGGATCCTCGGCGGTGAACCGCGCGATGTCGTGAGCCGCGCGCACCGTCTGCTCGAGAGCCGCACGGGAAAAATCCGAGGTGCTCGCATTGCCGCGCCGCTGGCCCATGTAGACAGACACGCCGATCGACTTGTCCCGGTTGCGCTCCACGTTCTCGATCTCGCCCTTTCGCACCGACACCGACAGGCCCACGCCTTCGGACACCTCGGCTCCCGCATCGGTAGCACCGAGCGAGGCCGCGAACTTCAGCGCATCGTCGACCAGTTGCTGGAAGTCGTCGCGGCTGTAGGCGAATCCGGTGGATGAGGATGACGGCGAAGTCGTGCTGGGCATGGGGTGTGGACGCAGGCTGAAGTGCTGGGTGCGGCAGGGGCCGTGACGGGTCGGATTGGCGTGGGTACCGTCGCAGAGACGGAAATGCCGTGCGAATGCGGACTCGGGCGCTGAGGCCGAAACCTCATGGCTATGATACCGAGCGCATGTCCAGCGACGACGTTGTCCTGCACATCGCCCCGCGTCCTGCCCAGCACAGCGCGCAACCACGCACAGCCCCCACACGACATGCCACAGAACGACTCCGCGGACACTTCAGAAACCGAACCCATCCCGGC
The DNA here is from genome assembly GCA_046154125.1 of Rhizobacter sp. Classification (GTDB taxonomy): domain Bacteria; phylum Pseudomonadota; class Gammaproteobacteria; order Burkholderiales; family Burkholderiaceae_C; genus PBB1. The sequence goes on from JBJXEJ010000009.1 coordinate 18,099, forward strand.
GTGGCTGACGCGCCCGAGCAAGACGCGGCGCAAGAAGGACTCGCACGACCTGCAGGACCTGGGCGTGGCACTGGTCGAGATGCCGGACAGCCGGCTGGTCGACCTGCCGATGGACGAGATCCTGATGGACGCAATCCGTCAGTACCGTGGCACCAAGACACACGAGGGCCGGCGCAGGCAGATGCAGTACATCGGAAAGCTGATGCGCCGCACCGATCCCGAGCCGCTGCGCGAGGCGGTGGCCGCGATGCAGCTCGGGCATGCGAAGGACGCCTTGGCGCTGCACGACGCCGAACGCTGGCGTGCCGAGCTGATCGCCAGCGACGACGCGCTGACCGAATGGACCGCACTGCGCCCGCAGGCCGACGTTCAGCAGTTGCGCAGCCTGATCCGCGCGGCACGCAAGGACGCATCGGTGGCGCCCGAGCAGCGCAGCGGCAGGGCGTTTCGCGAGCTGTTCAAGTTCATCCGCCAATACCCGACGCAAATACCGGCCACATCGGCCGACGACGCGTGACGTCCCCCGACGAGAGATCCACATGAGTGAAGTCACCTCCCCCGTTTTCGACACCGTGCGCATCGGCATCGTGTCGATCAGCGACCGGGCCTCGTCCGGCATTTACGAGGACAAGGGCGTGCCGGCGCTGAAGGACTGGCTGTCGCGCGCCGTGATCAATCCCGTGGAGTGGGAAACGCGCCTGATCCCTGACGATCTGGACGGCATCCGGGCGGCACTGTGCGAACTGGTCGACGATGCCGGCTGCGACCTCGTGCTGACCACCGGAGGCACCGGCCCGGCGCCGCGGGACGTCACGCCCGAGGCGACGCTGGCGGTGGCGCACAAGGTGATGCCAGGCTTCGGTGAGCAGATGCGCAGCATCAGCCTGAATTTCGTTCCGACCGCGATCCTGTCGCGGCAGGTCGCGGTCATCCGTGGCAAGACGCTGATCATCAATCTGCCGGGGCAGCCGAAATCGATCGCCGAGACGCTGGAGGGCCTGGCCGCAGCGACACCCCCGGTGCCGGGCATCTTCGCGGCCGTGCCCTACTGCATCGACCTCATCGGCGGCCCATACTTCGAGACCGATCCGGTCATCTGCAAGGCATTCCGGCCGAAGACGGCGCTGCGTCCGAAGCCACAGTGAACCGAGCACGCCGGACACGCTTGCACTGCCATCACTTCATCATCTGCTTGAAATGCTCGGCGTCAAAGGCCTCGGCAGGTTGCGCTTCACGGTGCACCTCGCAGCCGGGCTGAGCGGCCGACAGTGCCTCGATGGCGGCCCACAGCAGCGCGATCTGGTGCGCCGAGCCAGCCGCGTTGTCGATCAAGCCGCGCATCGCCTGCGCCACCGGATCGTCACCCTGCGTCACGCCGTAGGCTGAAAAGCCCATGCGTGCCGAGGCTTCTTCGCGCGCCGCATCGGCCCGCGCTTCGATGATGCGAGCCGGAATACCGACCGCCGTGGCGCCCGGCGGCACCGGCTTCAGCAGCACCGCGTTCGATCCGACGCGCGCGCCATCGCCGACCGTGAAGCCGCCCAGCACCTTGGCGCCCGCGCTGACAACCACACCCTTGCCCAGTGTCGGATGGCGCTTGCTGCCCTTGTAGAGCGACGTACCGCCCAGCGTCACGCCCTGGTAGATGGTGCAGTCGTCGCCGATCTCGGCGGTTTCGCCGATCACGACGCCCATGCCGTGATCGATAAAGACACGACGCCCTATCACCGCGCCCGGATGGATCTCGATGCCCGTGAGGAAGCGCGACACATGCGAGGTGAAACGCCCCAGCCAGTGCCACTCGTTCACCCAGCAGGCGTGGGCCATGCGATGCAGCGCCAGTGCATGCAGACCCGGATAGCAGGTCAGCACCTCGAGCTTCGAGCGCGCGGCCGGGTCGCGCTCGCGGATGCAGGCGATGTCTTCGCGCAGGCGTGTGAACATGGAAATGCGGAATGCGAATGAGGCCGCGAGTTTAGCGACGCGACTTCCGGACCGACCCGGGTGCGGCTTCGAGACTGTCCCGGCGCCGCCTCACTCCGCCTTGGTGCCGCTGCGCGTCTGCGCGGTCGAGACGGCACGAGCGATGCCCCGCAGGATGTGCACCTCCTCCTGCGTCAGCTGGGCCCGGTTGAGCAACTGGCGCAGCCGCGGCATCAGCTTCTGCGGTGCCTGCGGATTCAGAAACCCGAGGTCGACCAGGACCTTTTGCCAGTGATCGAGCGTGCCCTGCACCGCCACGGCGTCGGCCAGCGCTGCGTCGGCGGTGCGCGAGACGACCTCGAAGCCACCCAGCGCCTGCCGCCAGTCGTAGGCGATCAGCTGCACCGCCTGCGCCAGGTTGAGCGAACCGTAGCCCGGCGCCGTGGGGATGCTGAGGCAGGCGTGGCACAGGTACACGTCGTCGTTGCTCATCCCGTAGCGCTCGCATCCGAAGACGAATGCGACCCGGTGAGGTTGCGAGACCAGCGTCGAGAACAACTCGCGTGGCGCATGCGTCGGCGGGCCGAAATCACGGGGCGTCATTGCTGTCGCGCAGGCGTAGGTGACGCCGTCAAGCGCCTCGGCGAGCGTGTCGACAACGCGCGCGCCGCCGAGGACATCGAGCGCACCGCTGGCCAGAGAAATCGCATCGGCCTTGCCCTTGACGTTCGAGTAGCGCGGGGCGACCAGCACCAGCTCCGAGAAGCCCATGACCTTCATCGCTCTCGCCGTCGCACCCACGTTACCCGGGTGGCTCGTGTTCAGCAGCACGAAACGCGTGGTGTCGGCGGTCGGGATCAACGGAGCATCTAGGGTTTGCATGGGGTGACCGCTAAAATCTTGATTATCGGAAGTCAATGCGGCACGAAATCAAGCCGCCGATCCCGGTCCGCTCTTTCTTCCCGCCAGTCCCCACCACACCACAGGGTTGCACCATGTCGCAAGCGCTTCATCCGATGCTCAACATCGCCATCAAGGCGGCACGTACCGCCGGGGCGTTGATCAATCGCGCATCGATGGACGTCGACCTGCTGCGCATCAGCAGCAAGGCACCGAACGACTTCGTGACCGAAGTCGACCAGGCCGCCGAACGCGCGATCATCGAGGTGCTGCTCGCCGCGTACCCGGGTCACGGAATCCTGGCCGAGGAATCAGGCAGCGAGCACGGTGCGAAGGACAGCGACTACGTGTGGATCATCGATCCACTCGACGGCACCACCAATTTCATCCATGGCTTTCCGGTCTATGCGGTGTCGATTGCGCTCGCCTACAAGGGCCAGGTGCAGCAGGCGGTGGTCTACGACCCGTCGCGCAACGACCTCTTCTACGCGTCGAAGGGCCGCGGTGCCTTCCTCAACGACAAGCGGCTGCGCGTTTCCAAGCGCATCCGCATGTCGGAATCGCTGATCGGCACCGGCTTTCCTTTCCGCAAGGGCGACAACTTCAAGCGCTATGTGCAGATGTTCGAGGCCGTGATGCAGAACTGCGCCGGTCTGCGGCGACCGGGTGCCGCAGCTCTCGACCTGTGCTACGTGGCGGCGGGCGATTACGACGGCTTCTTCGAGACCGGCCTCAGCCCGTGGGACATCGCCGCGGGTTCGCTGCTGATCACGGAGGCAGGTGGACTGATCGGCAATTTCACTGGCGAATCAGACTACCTTTACCAACGCGAGGTCGTGGCAGGCAACCCGAAGATCTACGGCCAGCTGGTGCAGACGCTGGCGCCCTACACCCGCGTGATCAAGGCCGAATCAGGTTCGACTTCCTCGGTCGCCGCTGCGGCGACTCGCGCCGAGGGCGACGCCGATGTGACGCCTGAACAGGCACTGTCGACATCGCTGGGGCTGGCCGACGGGGTCAGTGAACCCGCACCCGCCACACCGAAAAAGCCGACTGCGGTACGCATCCGCAAGGCCGATCTGAAGCCCAGGGACGACGCGCCGTTTTGATCAGAAACGCTCCGACCACGGTCGCACGTCGACCTCCCAGGTCCAGGCGCTGCGATGCTGCGAAAGCAGGTGCAGGTAGGTCAGTGCAATGGCGTCCGGGTCGAGTTGCGAGTCGGCCTGGAGGGGCGATCCGGCGCTAGGCGAGGCCGTTGACCGGATCAGTCCGTCAACGATCACGTGCCCCACATGAATGCCCTGCGGCCCCAGTTCCCGCGCCAGGCTTTGCGCCAGCCCGCGCAGCGCGAACTTGCCCATGGCGAAGGCTGCCGATTGCGCAAAGCCCTTGACGCCGGCGGTTGCTCCAGTGAACAGGATCGCACCCTTGCCCGAGGGCAGCATGCGCCGGGCAGCCTGCTGCGCGACATGGAAAGCGCCCAGCGCGGTGACCGCCACCGAATCTCCCATGGCCGCAGGATCGATGTCGATGAACCTTCCCGGCACGCGCCGGCTTGCGTTGTAAACGACCACCTCGGGCGCAGCGCCGAAATGATCGGTCGCGCGATCGAACAGCGCGGCGACGCCGGCCGGATCGGTGGCATCGCAGCGCAAGGCTTGCGTGCCGATCTCGTCGCAAGCGGCCTGCAGGTTTTCAGGCTGACGCGCTGCCATCAGCACCTGCATGCCGCCCTCGCGGCTGAAGACGCGGGCCAGACTGGCGCCGAGCCCCGGGCCCGCGCCGACGATCAGCGCACTGCGGTAGGGCGTGAACGTCATGGCCGCGACCCGATGGTGGATGCGTCCTGCCCGAACAGCACCTTCCGGGACGCCTCGTCGACCACCGGGGAGGAACTGACTTCCGCGGCCCGCGCGTAGGCCCGCAAGGTGCCTGGCCGGCGGCGCACGCGCTCGAACCACGCCGCCAGGTGCGGGAAGTCGGCCAGGTTCTGACCCTGCTTTTCGTGCGGCACCACCCACGGGTAACTTGCCATGTCGGCAATGGAATACCCGCCTGCGATGAATTCGTGGCCGGCTTTGGCCATCTCACCCAGATGCTTGTTCAGCACCGCATACAGGCGCGCCGTCTCCTTCACGTAGCGGTCGATGGCGTAGGGCAGTTTTTCCGGCGCGTACTGGACGAAATGGTGGTTCTGGCCGGCCATCGGCCCCAGCCCGCCCATCTGCCAGAACAGCCACTGCAGCGCCATGTTGCGACCGCGCAGGTCCGCCGGGATGAAGCTGCGCGTCTTGTCGGCCAGGTACAGCAGGATCGCACCGGACTCGAAGACCGACAGTGGCTCGCCACCATCGGCCGGCGCATGATCGACGATCGCCGGCATGCGGTTGTTCGGCGAGATGCGCAGGAAGTCGGGCTGGAACTGCTCGCCGCGGCCGATGTTGACCGGCACGATGAGATACGGCAGGCCGCACTCCTCGAGGAACATCGCGATCTTGTGGCCGTTGGGCGTGGGCCAGTAGTAGAGGTCGATCATGGGATGTCTCCGATGCGCTCAGGCGGCTCGCCCAAGATCGGGCGGTTCGACGGTCATTCTGAAATGACTTGCGTTTCCGCGCCGGAGCAAGGACTCGGATCCGGCCGGGCCTCAGGACAGGATCGCGCGGCGGACCTTCGCCATCGGCGCATCGTCGTCGAGCGTGCCTCCGGCCACGCCCAGGCTGCGCCACAGGCCGTCGAGGTCGACAGGCTCGGACGAATCCTTCATGCGGTGGTACAGATCGGTCAGGCTGGTCTGGCCCACCGCAGCATCTGCCGTGCTCAGGATCCGTTCGACCGACCAGGACTCGCCGTAGTTGCCTCCGGCCGCCAGCACCCCTTGCAGCGCGTGCTGCAGCCCGAGCCGCTGCGAACTGCGCTTGAGCAGTTCCACGTCGGCCAGCAGGCAGAACATCGCGCCGCCCCAGTAGGTGCGGCCCCAGGTCGGCGTGTGGTCCAGCCCGGCATCGCCGGCCTTGGGCTGGCCCTGCGGCATGTCGGATACCCACTGGCGCCACACCGTCACCGGGGGCACCAGACCGACCCGACCACGTGCCACGCTTTCGACATACGTGGCGACGCCCTCGTGCAGCCAGTTCTGCGATCGCGGGATGCGCGGAACGGCGAGGTGCACCATCTCGTGGACCAGCACCCAGTCGTCGATGAACTGGGCCTCGGTGGTGTCGCGCCCCAGGCGGATCCGGATCAGCAGCGACGGCTCACCGTACGTAACCCCGCCGCGAACGCCGCTGCCGTCCTCGGGGACAAGCAGCAATTCGACCCTGGGCACCGGAAAGCGCCCGAAATAGCGCGCCACCGCATCGGCCGAGTTTCGAACCCAGTTGCGCGCCGCAGCCTGCAAAGACGGGCCGAAGCCGGGTGCGAACCGCAGCTCGAGCCGCGAGCGGATCACCGAAATGCTCTCGACCGCCGGCTCGCCGCGCAGGTCGGCGCCCCGCGCCGCCAGGGGTGCCCCCCCGGAGATCACCGGCCATGCAGCGGGCAACAGGGTGACCAGCAGCCGGCGTCGATCGGGTGCCACCAGCACCGGCCTTGTGGGTGCCTGGCCTGTTGAGCTCATCGAGCCTCCTTGAAAGGGCGCCGCCGCGCCGGCGCGGAACCTTACCGGCATCCGCGCCTTCATTTGCCCGGCAACGACATGACCCGTGAAGGCATGTTCAATGCTAGCGTGCAGGATTGCTGCTTCCTGTCGCCCGGGCTGTGGCGACAACAACAGCGCAGGAGGATCGAAGCAACATGCAGCGGGCAACCGTCTTGAGGCTGGCTGGCGCCTGGCCCTGGGTGCGCGCCATGGCGCTGGCACTGGCGCTGGCCGTCCTGGTGACCAGGCCCTGCGCCGCCCAGGGCTGGATGCTGACGCTGCTGGACGGCGAGGCGGTGATCATCGACGGGGCCCGCCGGCTGGCCGCCGCCTCGGGTCTGCGCGTGGGTGCCGGCGCGCTGGTGGAGACCGGAACGAAAACCGCGCTGGTGCGCTTCGAAGGCCCCGAGCAGGCGACCATCGACCTCGGTCCCGACACCCGGGCCATGATCGCGCCGACGGCCGTGGCCTCGCGCGGCGGTCGCCCGCCGGCGGTGTACCTGCAGCAGGGTTCGGTGAAGCTGGCGAGCCGCGAAGGATCGCAGGTGCCGGGACTGATCGCGCCAGGGCTCGAGTTGCAGCCTTATTCAGGCAGCACCGTGGTGCAGGTCGGCCAAGGCGGTGTGGCCGTTTTCGTCGAAGCCGGCCGGCTGGAAATCGGCGAGCGGCGGGCCGGCGGTCTGACCCGGGGGCTCAACGCCGGCGAGTTCTACAGCCGGGAGGGTGCGCGCGCTGGCAACGTCGCTGCGCGGCCGACCGCCGACTGGCTGAAGCAGGTGCCCCGCGCCTTCCGCGACCCGTTGCCGCTGCGTGCCGCCGTCTACCGCGACAAGCCGTTCGAACCGACCGCGCTGCCCGGCCCGACCTACGAGCAGCTGGCGCGCTGGCTGACCGCCGAGCCCTACGCGCGGCGCGACTTCGTGCCTCGCTTCACGCCATTGACGCACGACGCCGCGTTCCGGCGCAGCCTGCAATCGCACCTGGCGGCCCACCCCGAATGGGCGGTGGTGCTGAACCCGGACCTGAAATGACCGACCGACGAGGAGACCTTGCATGAGGCTGCTGGTGAAGTTCAATCTGCTGTTCCTGACCGTGATGCTGATCGGTCTGGGCGTCAGCGGCTACGTCACCCGCAGTCTGCTGCAGGAGAACGCCAAGGAGGAGACGCTGAACAACGCCCGGCTGCTGATCGAGAAGGCGCTGGCGGTGCGCGGCTACACCTCCGGCCAGATCACCAAGCTGCTGGCCACGCAGATGAAATACGAGTTCCTGCCGCAGTCGGTGCCCAGTTACTCGGCGGTCGAAGTGCTCACCACGCTGCAGTCCAAGTACCCGCAGTTCTCGTACAAGGAAGCGACCCTGAACCCGACCAACCCGCGCGATCGTGCCACTGGCTGGGAAGTCGACATCGTCAACCAGTTCCGCGGCGGCAGTGAGCTCATGGAGGTGATTGGGCAGCGCGACACCCCGACCGGGCCCTCGCTCTACATCGCCCGGCCGCTGCGCATCAGCAATCCGGCCTGCCTCGCCTGTCACAGCAGTGTCGAGGCCGCACCCAAGACCCTGGTCGAGCGCTACGGCCCGGCCAACGGGTTCGGCTGGAATCTCAACGAGGTGGTCGGTGCGCAGATCGTCTCGGTGCCGATGGACGTGCCGCTGCAGCGCGCCGACCGTTCGTTCCGGGTGTTCATGACGGCGCAGGTGGCGGTTTTCGTCGCGGTCGGGATCGTGCTGAACCTGATGATCTGGCTGGTGATCGTGCGTCCGGTGACGAAGCTGTCGTCGCTGGCCGACCGCGTCAGCCAAGGCGAGATGGAGGCCCCGGAATTCGACACCGGCAGCCACGACGAGATCGGCAACCTGGCCGCGTCGTTCAACCGCATGCGGACCAGCGTCGTCCAGGCCATGCGCATGCTGGACAACTGAGCGGTGGACAAGACCTCGCTGATCGCCCACCCCGAGCGCCTGGGCAAGTACCAGGTCACCGGCGTGCTCGGCGAGGGCGCGATGGGCGTGGTCTACAAGGGCTTCGACCCTGGCATCCAGCGCCCGGTGGCGCTGAAGACGGTGCGTAGACAGCTGCTGGAGAACAGTGACCACGGACCGGGGATGGTCGCGCGCTTTCGCAACGAGGCCCAGGCCGCCGGGCGGCTGGCGCACCCGGGCATCGTCGCCGTGTACGACTTCGGCGACGACGGCGACACGGCGTACATCGCGATGGAGTACGTCGAGGGCAACACCCTGGAGCGCTACATCGCCGGCCAGGTGCACTTCAGCGACAGCGACATCGTCAGCGTGGTGGTGCAATTGCTCGACGCGCTGGAACACGCGCACAACCAGGGCGTGTGGCACCGCGACATCAAGCCGTCCAACATCCTGATGACGCGCGAGGGCCGTCTGAAGATCGCCGACTTCGGCATCGCGCGCATCGAATCGGCGAGGTTGACCCTGGTCAGCAGCGTCATCGGCACGCCCAGCTGCATGGCGCCCGAGCAGTTCCAGGGCCTGGAGATCGACCGCCGGGTCGACATCTACGCCACCGGTGCACTGCTGTACCAGCTGCTGGTCGGCAGACCTCCCTTCGTCGGCAGCACCGAATCGCTGTCGTACCGCGTGGTCCACGAAGCTCCGGTGCTGCCGTCGGCCGTCGAGGGCTACCGCCGCGGCGCCCAGTACGACCCGGTGCTCGCGGTGGCGCTGGCCAAGGATAGGGCCATGCGCTATCCCACCGCTCAGGCCTTCAAGCTGGCGCTGATCTCGGTCACCGACAGCCCGGTGGCCGCCACGGTCTCCGACGAAACCATCATCGCGGTGCCGCCGCGCAGCCCGGCGCTGCCACTGGGGCGCGACGGCAGCGCCGCCGGCCGGCCGGGCGCGGTCACCGGCGCCGCATCTACGCACTGGGAGCCGGCCGTGCTGGCTCAGGTCGAGGCCAGTCTGGCGCGTCACGTCGGCCCGCTGGCCAGCGTGCTGGTGCGCCGCACCTCGCGCGAGTGCACGGACCTGCCGGCGCTGGTACAGCGCCTGGCCGAACAGGTGACGAACGCGCAGGCACGCGATGCCTTCGTGTCGCAGAGTGCCAGGTACTTGATGACGCACAGCAGCGCATCGAGTCCTTCACAAGGCCGCGGCGCGCCGTTGGCAGCCAGCGGTGCGGCAGCCGAAACCAGCCGGGTAGTCACTCCCTTGAGCGACAGCTTCATCGCCCAGTGCACCAGGCTGCTGGCCACCCACGTCGGACCGATCGCCAGCGTTCTCGCCAGGCGAGCTGCGGCCCGGGGCGGTGGCAGGGAAGCCTTCGTGGAGGCGCTGACCGAGGCGGTGACCGACGCCGCCGCTCGCGAGCGACTGCGGGCCGAACTCGCGCGCCTGCCCTGAAGTCGTCCGCTGGAGCCCGGCACTCCAGGCCGCCCACCAAGTGCTCGGTGCGCCCGATCCGAACCGGGACGGTCATCGGACAGAAATCTCGCTTCGTCCCCTAACATCCACCCCGGTCGAGCCGCCCCCAGCCACGAACACGTCCCCTCAGTTTCCGATGCCACCCGAATCTGCCAGCAGCATCGGTCCGACCAGGGACCTGTCGGCCCATACGCCCATGATGCAGCAGTGGATGCGCATCAAGGCCGACCATCCGGACACGCTGGTGTTCTACCGGATGGGCGATTTCTACGAGCTGTTCTTCGACGACGCGCGGCGCGCGAACCGGCTGCTCGACATCACTCTGACCACGCGCGGCCAGAGCGGCGGCGAGCCGGTGGTGATGGCCGGCGTGCCGGTGCATTCGGTCGAGAACTACCTGGCGAAGCTGATCAGGCTCGGCGAGCCGGTCGCGATCTGCGAGCAGGTCGGCGATGTCGCGACCGCCAAGGGTCCGGTCGAGCGCAAGGTGGTGCGCGTGGTGACGCCGGGCACCCTGACCGACACCGAGCTGATGTCGGACAAGACCGATGCGTTGCTGCTGGCGGTGTCGCAGCACACGCATCGCGGGCAGACAGTGCACGGCCTTGCCTGGCTGGCCCTGAGCAGCGGCGAACTCGGCCTGACCGAGTGCGCCGATCACGAACTGCCTGGTTGGCTGGCGCGCCTGAACGCGGCCGAGGTGCTGGTCGAACGCGAACACATCCCGCCAGCGTTGTCGGCCACGCGCGCGGCGGTCACGCACCGGCCTGACTGGCAGTTCGACGCGACGCTCGGTGCGCGCAAGCTGTGCGAGCAGCTGCGCGTCGCCAGCCTTGCGGGCTTCAATGCCAGCGATCTGACGGTCGCGCACGCCGCCGCGGCGGCGCTTCTGAGCTACGCCGAACACCCGCAAGGCCAGGCGCTGGCGCACGTGCGCACGCTGCAGGTCGAGCGTGCGAGCGAGCTGATCGACCTGCCCCCAACCACGCATCGCAATCTGGAGCTGACGCAGACGCTGCGCGGCGAGGACGCGCCGACGCTGCTGTCGCTGATCGACACCTGCCGCACCGGCATGGGCAGCCGCGCGCTGCGAGGCTGGACGACACGGCCGCTGCGCGATCGCGGTGTCGCGACGCAACGCCACGAGGCGGTCGAAGCGTTGATGGCGAACGGCGGCGACGCCCTGCAGCAGGCGCTGCGATCGGTCTGCGACGTCGAGCGCATCACGGCACGCATCGCGCTGCATCAGGTGCGCCCGCGCGAGCTGACCGGCCTGCGCGCCACGCTGCGCGCGCTGCCCGCGCTGCGCATGACCGTGCCGGCGGGTGCCTGCGTGCTGCTCGACAGGGTGACCGAAGCGCTGAGTCCCGATACCGGCATCGAAGCGCTGCTGACGACGACCATAGAGGAAGAACCAGCCGTGCTGATGCGCGACGGCGGCGTGATCGCGACCGGCTGCGACGCTGCGCTCGACGAACTGAGATCGATCGCACAGAACTGCGACGCCTTCCTGCTCGACCTCGAATCACGCGAGCGGGCGCGCACCGGCATCGCCAACCTGCGGGTGCAGTTCAACCGCGTGCACGGCTTCTACATCGAGGTCACGCAGGGTCAGGTCGACAAGGTGCCCGCCGACTACCAGCGCCGCCAGACGCTGAAGAACGCCGAGCGCTACATCACACCCGAGCTGAAGGCTTTCGAGGACAAGGCGCTGTCGGCGCAGGAGCGCTCGCTGGCGCGCGAGAAGTTCCTGTACGAGCAACTGGTCGAGACGCTGCAAGCCCACGTGGCGGCGCTGTCCGATCTGGCGCGCGCACTGGCGACGCTCGACGCGCTGGCCGCGCTGGCTGAACGCGCTTCGACGCTGAACTGGTGCCGGCCGCAGTTCACGCGCGATGCGTGCATCGACATCCAGGGCGGCCGCCACCCGGTGGTCGAAGCGCGCTTGCAGGAAACCGGGGCCGGCAATTTCATGGCCAACGACTGCCGGCTCGACGCGACGCGCAGGATGCTGGTGATCACCGGCCCCAACATGGGCGGCAAGAGCACCTACATGCGGCAGGTCGCGCTCATCTGCCTGTTGGCGTCGATGGGCTCGTTCGTGCCCGCCACCGCCTGCCGCCTCGGGCCGATGGACGCGATCCACACCCGCATCGGTGCGGCCGATGACCTGGCGAATGCGCAGTCGACGTTCATGGTCGAGATGACCGAGGCCGCTGCGATCCTGCACGGCGCGACCGCGCAGTCGCTGGTGCTGATGGACGAGATCGGTCGCGGCACCTCCACCTTCGATGGTCTGGCGCTCGCCGGCGCGATCGCCAGCCACCTGCACGACCGCAACAACGCGTTCACGCTGTTCGCGACGCACTACTTCGAATTGACAGACTTTCCGATGAAGCATGAACGCGCGCTCAACGTGCATGTCTCTGCCGTCGAGAGCCACACGAAGCACGGCGACGACATCGTCTTCCTGCACGACATCCAGCCCGGCCCGGCCAGCCGCAGCTATGGGGTGCAGGTGGCGCGGTTGGCCGGCATGCCGGCCTCGCTGGTGCGCCAGGCGCGTGCCGCGCTCGAATCGCTCGAATCGCAGCAAAAATCGGGGCAGGCGCAGATCGACCTGTTTGCGCCGCCCGCGCCCGTGCCCGCCGCCGAACCGTCGGCGGTCGAACGGGCACTGGCCCAGATCAACCCAGACGCCCTGACCCCGAAGCAGGCCCTCGACGCGCTGTACCGACTGCAGGCGCTGCAACACCCACCTGAAAGCGACACCGCACCATGACCTATTGCGTAGGCATCAAACTCGACGCGGGGCTGGTCTTCCTGTCCGACTCCCGCACCAACGCCGGCCTCGACCAGATCAGCACCTTCCGCAAGATGATGGTCTACGAGAAGCCGGGCGACCGCTTCATGGTGATGCTGTCGGCGGGCAACCTGTCGATCAGCCAGTCGGTGCGCGAGATCCTGCAGGTCGAGAAGATCGACAACGGTGACGACACGCCGATCACGATCTGGAACGCGAAGAGCATGTTCGACGCGGTACGGGTGCTTGGCAGCGCAGTGCGGCGAGTCCACGACCAGGATGGCAAGTCGCTGAACGCTGCGGGCATCGACTTCAACGCGTCGATGATCTTCGGCGGCCAGATCCAGGGCGAGGCGATGCGGTTGTTCCTCGTGTACTCGGCCGGCAATTTCATCGAGGCGACACGCGAGACCTGCTATTTCCAGGTCGGAGAGTCGAAGTACGGCAAGCCGGTGCTCGACCGCATGATCACGCCGGCGACGCCACTGGACGAGGCATCGAAATGCGCGCTGGTATCGATGGATTCGACGTTGAAGTCGAACCTCTCGGTGGGCCTGCCGCTGGACCTGCTGGTCTACGAGAACGACGCGCTGCAGTGCGATCAGATCGTCTGCATCGACGAACACAACCCGTACTTCCAGATGATCCGGGGTTCGTGGGGCCAGAAGCTGCGACAGGTCTTCGAATCGCTCGACGACCCGAACTGGACGAATGGTCCGACCGACGAGGTCGCTGCAGCCCATCCACTGTGCGTGCCATCGAGCCGCTACGAGCCGATGCGCAAGATCACGCACCCGGGAGAGAAGATCGTCTGACCCCCCTCCTATAATCGTCGTTTCCCACCACAGCATCCTGAAAACCAGGTGCTGCATGCAATGACCAAGTACGTCTTTGTCACCGGCGGTGTCGTGTCCTCGCTGGGCAAGGGCATTGCGGCGGCGTCACTCGCGGCGATCCTCGAATCACGCGGCATCAAGGTGACGCTCATCAAGCTCGATCCCTACCTCAATGTCGATCCGGGCACGATGTCACCGTTTCAGCACGGCGAGGTGTATGTCACCGACGACGGCGCGGAAACCGACCTCGACCTCGGGCACTACGAGCGCTTCATCACCACCCGGATGAAGAAGGCCAACAACTTCACCACCGGCCAGATCTACAAGAGCGTTCTGGAGAAGGAGCGCCGCGGCGACTACCTCGGCAAGACAGTGCAGGTGATCCCGCACGTCACCAACGAGATCCAGGAATTCGTCAAGCGCGGAGCCGGCGTCGGCACCGACCAGGCGGTCGACGTGGCCATCGTCGAGATCGGCGGAACGGTCGGCGACATCGAATCGCTGCCTTTTCTCGAAGCGGTTCGCCAGATGAGCCTGCGCATGGGACCGAACAACAGCGCATTCGTGCACCTGACCTACGTGCCCTGGATCGCGGCGGCTGGCGAATTGAAGACCAAGCCGACGCAGCACACAGCGCAGAAGCTGCGCGAGATCGGCATCCAGGCCGATGTGCTGCTGTGCCGCGCCGACCGCCGCATCCCCGAGGAAGAGCGCGAGAAGATCTCGTTGTTCACCAACGTGCCGACCTGGGGTGTGATCTCGATGTGGGACGTCGATACCATCTACAAGGTGCCGCGCATCCTGCACGAGCAGGGACTTGACGGGCTGATCTGCGACAAGCTGCGCATCAACACGCCGCCGGCCAACCTGAAGCGCTGGGACGATCTGGTGCGCGAGTTCGAGCACCCGGAACGCGAGCTGACCATCGCGATGTGTGGCAAGTACACCGACCTGTCGGACTCGTACAAGTCGCTCAACGAGGCGTTGCGCCACGCCGGCATGCACAGCCACGCGAAGGTCAACATCGAGTACGTCGACTCCGAGATGCTGGCCGACGACAACGTCGATCAGCTCGCGGCGTACGACGCGGTGCTGGTGCCGGGCGGTTTCGGCAAGCGCGGCGTCGAGGGCAAGATCCTGACCGCGAAGTTCGCCCGCGAGCACAAGCTGCCGTACCTGGGCATCTGCCTCGGCATGCAGGTCGCCACCATCGAATTCGCGCGCCACCAGGCGGGCCTGGCGCAGGCCAACAGCACCGAGTTCGAGCCCGCGACGCCACACCCTGTCATTGCGCTGATCGAGGAATGGCAAGACGCCGACGGGTCGATCCAGAAGCGCAGCACCAGCTCTGACCTGGGCGGCACGATGCGCCTGGGCGCGCAGAGTTCGGACGTCAAGCCCGGCACGCTCGCCCACGAGATCTACGGCGACGTGGTCACAGAACGCCATCGGCACCGCTACGAGGCGAACGTGAACTACCTCGATCAGCTGAGCGAAGCCGGCCTGGTGATCTCGGCACTGACCCAGCGCGAGAAGCTCACCGAGATCGTCGAATTGCCACGCAGCGTGCACCCCTGGTTCATGGGCGTGCAGTTCCACCCCGAGTTCAAGTCGACTCCGTGGAGCGGACATCCGCTGTTCAACTCGTTCGTCGAGGCAGCGCTGGCTCACCAGAGGGAACGCATGAGCAAGGGCGCGACGATGAAGGCCGTGGCATGAAGCTGTGTGGACACGAGGTCGGCCTGACGCAGCCGTTCTTCCTGATCGCCGGCCCCTGTGTCGTCGAGTCCGAACAGCTGCAGATGGACGTGGCCGGCGCGCTGAAGGAAATGACCGGGAAGCTCGGCATCCCGTTCATCTTCAAGAGCAGCTATGACAAGGCGAACCGCTCCAGCGGCAGCACCTTCCGCGGCCCCGGCATGGAGCGAGGGCTCGAGATCCTGGGCAAGGTCAGGCGGGAGCTGGGCGTGCCGGTGCTGACCGACGTCCATGCGGAAGACGAGATCGTGGCCGTCGCCGCGGTGGTCGACGTGCTGCAGACGCCGGCGTTCCTGTGTCGCCAGACGGACTTCATCCGCGCGGTGGCGCAATCAGGCAAGCCGGTGAACATCAAGAAGGGCCAGTTCCTCGCGCCGCACGACATGCGCAACGTGATCGACAAGGCACGCGCCGCCGCCCGAGAGTTGGGTCTGCCCGAAGACAACTTCATGGCCTGCGAACGCGGCGTGAGCTTCGGCTACAACAACCTGGTGAGTGACATGCGGTCGCTGGCGATCATGCGCGAGACCGGCGCGCCGGTGGTCTTCGATGCCACTCACTCGGTCCAGTTGCCGGGCGGCCAGGGCACCAGCAGCGGCGGCCAGCGCGAGTTCGTGCCGGTGCTGGCGCGCGCCGCGGTGGCCGTCGGCGTGTCAGGCCTGTTCATGGAAACCCATCCGGACCCGATGAACGCGATGAGCGACGGCCCCAATGCAGTGCCCCTGAAGCACATGCGCGCGCTGCTCGAGCAACTGGCGTCGCTGGACCGCGTGGTCAAGCAGCAACCGCTGCTCGAGAACGATTTCAGCTGTTGAGCGCAGCGCTCGCTCCGGCTGCCCCTCGCTCTACCGATTTTTTGCATTGACCAATTTGAGGAAGAACCATGAGTGCGATCGTTGACATCGTCGGCAGAGAAATCCTGGACAGTCGCGGCAACCCGACCGTCGAATGCGACGTGCTGCTCGAATCGGGCGTGATGGGCCGCGCGGCGGTGCCGTCTGGCGCATCGACCGGTTCGCGCGAAGCGAACGAGTTGCGCGACGGCGATCCGAAGCGCTACCTCGGCAAGGGTGTGATGCGCGCCGTAGAGCATGTCAACACCGAGATCAGCGAAGCCGTGCTCGGGCTCGACGCGAGCGAGCAGGCATTCCTCGATCGCACCATGATCGACCTCGACGGCACCGACAACAAGAGCCGCCTGGGCGCCAACGCGATCCTCGCGGTCAGCATGGCCGTGGCGCGCGCTGCGGCAGAGGAAAGCGGCCTGCCGCTGTACCGCTACTTCGGTGGATCGGGCGGCATGCAGCTGCCGGTGCCGATGATGAATGTCATCAACGGCGGCGCGCACGCGAACAACAATCTCGACCTGCAGGAACTGATGATCATCCCGGTCGGCGCACCGACCTTCCGCGAAGCGGTGCGCTACGGCGCCGAGGTGTTCCATGCGCTGAAGAAGATCATCCACGGCAAGAACATGAGCACCGCCGTCGGCGACGAGGGCGGCTTCGCCCCCAGCGTGGCCAACCACGAAGCGGCGATCCAGCTGATCCTCGAGGCGATCGACAAGGCCGGGTACACCGCCGGTGAGCAGATCGCGATCGGCCTCGATTGCGCTGCCAGCGAGTTCTACAAGGATGGCAAGTACGTGCTGGGCAGCGAGAACCTGTCGCTGTCCGCGCCCGAGTGGACCGACATCCTCGCGACGTGGGTCGACAAGTACCCGATCATCAGCATCGAGGACGGCATGGCCGAGAACGACTGGGACGGCTGGAAGCACCTGACAGACCGTCTCGGCAGCAAGGTTCAGATCGTCGGCGACGACCTGTTCGTCACCAACACCGCGATCCTGAAGGAAGGCATCGAGAAGCGCATTGCCAACTCGATCCTGATCAAGATCAACCAGATCGGCACCCTGACCGAGACCTTTGCCGCGATCGAGATGGCCAAGCGCGCCAACTACACCGCCGTCATCAGCCACCGCTCGGGCGAGACCGAGGACTCGACCATCGCCGACATCGCGGTGGGCACCAACGCCGGCCAGATCAAGACCGGCTCGATGAGCCGCAGCGACCGCATGGCCAAGTACAACCAGTTGCTGCGCATCGAGGAAGACCTGGGCGATGTCGCCAGCTACCCGGGCCGCAGCGCGTTCTACAACCTGCGCTGATACCGGGCTCGCGGCCTTTTCAGCGGCTTCTTCACACGATCGTCGGCCGTGCGCTTCATCAGCTTCGCTCTCCTCGCGCTGATCGGGCTGGTGCATGCCGAACTCTGGTTCGGCAAGTCCGGGGTGCCGCACGTGCTCGATCTGCGCAGCCAGCTCGACGAGCAGCAGGCTGTCAACGAGACCGCCCGCCACCGCAACGAGCAGCTGGCCGCCGAGGTCAACGACCTGAAGGAAGGGCTGGAGATGGTCGAGGAGAAAGCCCGTTTCGAGCTCGGCATGGTCAAGCCCGACGAGATCCTGGTGCAGTGGAGCGCGCGGCCGAAGTAAGGGGTCCGCGACCCTGAGTCTGCCGGCCGTCGCATTGGCAGGAGGGACTGCGAAGCGCAACACGGAGGAGCCCTGATGCATCCGCTGCTCGAAGACGCCGCACAGCGGGCCTCTCGCTACCTCGACGGGCTGGATGCGCGCAGCGTCACGCCATCTCCCGACGCGCTGGACCGCCTGCGGCAGCTCGACGTCGATCTCGCCGAGGCACCGCAAGCGCCGCAGGCCGTGCTGCAGCAACTCGATCAGCTGGGCTCGCCCGCCACCGTCGCCAGCAGCGGCGGACGCTACTTCGGCTACGTGGTCGGCGGCACCCTGCCCGTCAGCATCGCGGCGCACTGGCTGGCGACTGCCTGGGACCAGAACACGCCGCACCCCGCTGCTGCCCCCGGTGCCGCCGCCTTCGAGCGCACCGCGCTGCGATGGATCACCGACCTGCTCGGCCTGCCGCCCACGGCAGCCGGGGCGTTCGTCAGTGGCGCCACGATGGGCAACCTGTGCGGCCTCGCCGCCGCCCGGCATGCGGTGCTGGCGCGGGTGGGCTGGGATGTCGATGCCCAGGGACTGTCCGGCGCGCCGCCAATCACCATGGTGGTCGGCGACGAAGTGCATCCCAGCGTGACCAAGGCTCTGGGGGTGCTGGGACTCGGGCGCGAGCGTGTCGTCCGGGTACCGACGGACGCCCACGGGAGCCTGCGCGCGGACGCACTGCCTTGCCTGTCCGGCCCGGCCATCGTGTGCCTGCAGGCCGGCAACGTGAACAGCGGCGCCAGCGATCCGTTCGCCGCGCTGATCGGGCAGGCCCATCGCGATGGCGCCTGGGTGCATGTCGATGGTGCATTCGGCCTGTGGGCGCGCGCGAGCCCGCGGTTTCGACACCTGTGCGACGGTGTGGAGCAGGCCGACTCGTGGGCCACCGACGCGCACAAGTGGCTCAACGTGCCGTACGACAGCGGACTGGTGTTCGTGCGTCACCAGGAGCCTTTGCAGGCCGCGATGGGCATCGTCGCACCCTACCTGGCGACCAGCGACGGCAGCGATGCGGCGTCGAATCTGACGCCCGAGCTGTCGCGCCGAGCCCGTGGCGTCGATGCCTGGGCGGCCCTCGCCTCGCTCGGCCGCAGTGGGCTGCGCGAGCTGATCGAGCGCTGCTGCCGTCACGCGCAGCGTTTTGCGCAGGGCCTGCGCGACGCCGGGCACGAGGTGCTCAACGAGGTGGTGCTGAACCAGGTGCTGGTGCGCTTCGGCGATGCCGGCGCCACGCGACGCACGATCGAGGCGATTCAGCGGGACGGCACCTGCTGGTGCGGGATCACGCAATGGCAGGGGCAAACGGCGATGCGCATCAGCGTGTGCTCGTGGGCGACCACCGACGACGACGTGGAGCGCAGCCTGGCAGCGATGATCAGGTGTGCACTGCAACACGAGCACCCGTCGAGCGGGTCGGGGGGATCAGCGCTCAGTTGAGCGTCGTCGAGCCTGGCGCCTGCTGCGGCGTCGGCGTGAACAGCTCGCCAACATCGACGGCATCGAAGTGGTACTTGATGCCGCAGAAATCGCAGCCGACTTCCGCCCGACCCTGCTCGCTCACGATGTCGTCCACTTCGGAGCGACCCAGGCCGATCAGCATCCGCCCGACCCGCTCTCGCGAACAGGTGCAGGCGAACCGGGGTCCATCCTCACCCGCTTGCGGCGGGAAGCGCTTCAGCGGTTCTTCCCAGAACAGGCGGCGCAGCACGGTGTCGGCGTCGAGCGTCAACAGTTCGTCGCGCGTCAGAGTCGCGGCCAGCAGTGACAGGCGGTTGTAGTCCTCGTTGAAGCCGATCTCGTCCTCGTTGCGACGCCCCAGGTTGCCTGCGCCTTCGAGGGGCAGGCGCTGGATCAGCAGGCCGGCGGCGATGTCGTCGTTCGCCGCCAGGATCAACCGTGTGTCGAGCTGCTCGGACTGCAGCATGTAGTGCTCGAGCACCTCGCTGATCTTCTGCAGCGGCTCCCGCTGATCACCGTGCAGCGAGACCACTCCCTGGTAGGGCTGCTGGCCGGACAACCTGGTCCTCGGGTCGAGCGTGATCGCGCAACGGCCCTTGCCGTGGACGTTGAGCATCGCCTCCACCTGCGCATCGGCAGCCACGTCGCCGACCACCTTGGCGGTCACGCGAAATGCGAGGTCGTTCTGCACCTCGACGACGGCCAGCTTGACCGGCCCGTCGCCGAACACCTGCAGCACCAGCGCACCGTCGAACTTGATGCCGGCCTGCATCAGCGCGCCTGCCGCGGCCATCTCGCCCAGCAGCACACGCACCGGCTCGGGAAACACGTCGCTGGACACCACGCGGCGCCGCAATACTTCCCGCCAGTCGTCGGTCAGCCGCACCAGCATGCCGCGCACCGGCATGCCCTCGAAGATGAACTTGTGCAGCTCACTCATGCGGAGCCTGACGGTCGATCCGGGCCAGCTGGGTGCGGAAACGCTGCGCGTTGGCCACGTAACCCGCCGCACTGCGCGCCAACCCGGCGATCTGCTCGGGCGTCAGCGGGCGCACGGCCTTGGCCGGCACGCCCATGATCAGCCACCCGTCCTCGAACTCCTTGCCTTCGGTGACCACCGCACCGGCCGCGACAAGGCACGACTTGCCGATGCGCGCACCGTTGAGCACGACCGCCTGGATGCCGACCAGCGACCCGTCGCCGATCGTGCAGCCGTGCAGCATGGCCTGGTGGCCGACCGTGACGTCGCTGCCCAGCGTGGCCGGCCAGCCCGTGTCCGAATGAATGACGGCGCCATCCTGCACATTGCTGCGCGGGCCGATCTGCAAGCGCGTGTTGTCGGCCCGCAGCACAGCGCCGAACCACACGCTGGCGCTCTCGGCGAGCACCACGTCGCCGATGACCTGCGCGCTGTCGGCCACCCATGCACTGGGCGCGATCGAGGGCACGGCATCGCCCAGACGGTAAACAGCCACTGAAACACTCCCGAGGTGAAGTCGATAATTCTAGAGATGCCCCTCAGCCCCCCTTCCAAGTCCGCGGCTGCAGTTTCCTTGAGAAGCCGCGCCCTCGCGTTGTGGCTGGAATGCGATCCCGACACCAAGGCCGAGCAGACGCGAACGCTCTGGGCCGAGCGTGATCGACACCCGCTCGATACGGGTCCGGCGCGAGCCGACGCCTGGTTCGCACCGCAAGCGCTGCAGGCGCCCGGGCGCCCGTTGCGGCCGGATCTCGTGGCCCCGCGAAGCGTCCCGTCGCGGACGCCGTTCACGCTCGCGGGACGCGCTGCATTGCTGCACTCGATCGCGCACATCGAATTCAACGCCATCAACCTTGCACTCGACGCCATCTGGCGCTTCGATGCGATGCCCGACCAGTTCTACGTCGACTGGCTGCAGGTGGCCGGCGAGGAAGCTGTTCACTTCGGCCTGCTGCGCGTTCACCTGCTCGGCCTCGGATTCGACTACGGGGACTTCGATGCGCACGACGGGCTGTGGCTGATGACCCAGCGAACGGCCGAAGACGTGATGGCCCGCATGGCGTTGGTGCCACGCACGCTGGAGGCGCGCGGACTCGATGCCACGCCGCCGCTGCGAGCCAAGTTCGAACGGGCCGGGGATGCTCGCGCAGTCGAGATCCTCGACGTCATCCTGCGCGACGAGATCGGACACGTGGCCATCGGCAACCGCTGGTATCGGTGGCTGTGCGCACAGCGGGGACTCGATCCGGTGGCCCACTACGGTGTGCTGGCCGAGCGTCATCAGGCACCCCGCCTGCGTCCGCCGTTCAACCACGCGGCCCGCCGCGCAGCAGGCTTCACCGACGTCGAAATCGCACTGCTCGGCTGACACCAGGGCACCGGCGCGGCCGCCGGATGGTCAGACAAGCACTCGGATCAGGCCGGTGCGTGATATCGCCGCAGCACCCGCTGCGGATACGGAATCTCGATGCCTTGCTCGTCGAGCACGGCCAACAGCGCAAGGTTCACCTCCGAGCGCACATTGCCCTGTCCATTCTCGGGATCCAGGATCCAGAAGCTGATCAGGATGTTCATGCCGTCGGCGGCAAACTCGACCAGCTGCACCGTCGGCGTCGGATCGGGCAGCACGCGTTCGACCCTGGCGACGGCCTGTGCGATCAGAGGCTGCAGCGCGCGCACGTCGGAGCCATAGGCCACCTGCACGGTCGTCGTCACCAGCACTCGCGGATCGGCCAGCGACGAGTTCTCGACACGCTGCGTGATCAGCATCTCGTTGGGCACGATGGCTTCCCGGCCGTTGAGCGCACGAATCACGGTGTAGCGGGTCCGGATGTCGGTGATGCGCCCGTCGAAGTTGTCGACCCGGACCATGTCGCCGATGCGCAGCGAACGCTCGGCCAGGATCACGAATCCGCTGATGTAATTGGCCGCGATCTTCTGCAGGCCGAAGCCGAGGCCGACGCCGATCGCACCGCCAAGCACGCTCAGGGCTGTCAGGTCGATGCCGACCACGCTCAGCGCGAACAGCAGGCCGATCGTCAGCAACAGCGCCTGCACGATGCTCGCCACCATCTTGCGAATCGACAGGTCGTTGCCGGTGCCCCTGAGCAACTGCTTCTCGACGGCTGCCGCCGCCCACAACGCCAGCACCATCACCAGCCCGACCGTCAGCGCACCCTCGATCACATTGCGCAACGACAGTTCGGTGCCTCCGGCCTTCCAGCGCACCTCATCCATCGCGTCGAGCAGCAATGGCAGCACACCGGTCACCCACAGCACGACCGCCAGCCAGGCGATCCACGAAATGCTGCGCTCGATGATGCGCATCGGACGCGACTCGGGATATGTCACGCTCAGCACCCGCACCGTCAGCCGGATCACCACCAGCGATATCAGGATCGGAATGGCCAGCTTGAAGACAGCTGCCTTCAGGATGCCGGCCAGCAGCAGCTTGGCGCTGAAGGCCAGCGCCAGCGCCAGCAGCGGGAACAGCACCCCATCGATGATGCGGCGCCCGAACCAGATCGGCGCGTCGATCGGGGGCACGCCGCGCACCAGACGAACCAGCAGCCAGGCCAGCGCCAGGCACAGCGCCAGCACGCCGAGCTCCCTCAGCGCGCTGGGCTGAACCAGCGCGGCAAGAAGGTCTTGCAGTTCGGCCGAGTCAAGCGCGCGGGTCAAGGGGTCGACTCCGACGATTCCACGCCGTCGACACCCGCCAGCACGCGCAGATGTGCCGCGACGCTCCGACCCAGCGCACTGAGGTTGTAGCCCCCTTCGAGGCACGACACGATGCGACCCTTCGAATGGCGCTCGGCCACCGCCATCAGACGCCGCGTGATCCAGGCGTAGTCGGCCTCGACGAGGCCGAGCTGGCCGAGATCGTCCTCGCGGTGCGCATCGAACCCCGCCGAGATGAACAGCATCTGCGGCCGGAATGCCTCCAGGCGCGGCATCCAGTTGGCCTCGATCAACGAACGGATCTCGGGACCTCGCGTGTACGCTGGGATCGGAACATTGATCATGTTGGTCCCGAGGGGGACACCGCCACTGTGCGGATACAGCGGATGCTGGAAGAAGCTCACCATCAGCACCCGCTCGTCGCCAGCGATGATGTCCTCGGTGCCATTGCCGTGGTGCACGTCGAAGTCGACGATCGCCACCCGCTCGAGACTACGGACGTCGAGCGCGTGGCGCGCCGCGACGCACACGTTGTTGAAGAAGCAGAAGCCCATCGCGGCATGACGCGTCGCGTGGTGCCCTGGCGGACGCACCGCACAGAACGCGTTGCGCGCGGTGCCGTCGATGACCGAATCGGTCGCCGCCACCGCGGCACCGGCCGCCCTCCGGACCGCGTTCCACGTGCCCGGACTCGCCACCGTGTCCGGGTCGAGAGAGCGAGGCTCACCCTCCGACATCACCTGCTGAAGCACGTGCTGGATCTCGGTCACGTAGCCGCTGTCATGCGCCAGCGCGACATCGCTGAGGTCGACGAACGGTGCGTCGCGCGGCTCAAGGGCGATGTCGAGCCCGACCGCGCGCAGGTGGTCGTCGATGGCATCCAGGCGCTGCGGGGATTCAGGGTGGCCGCGCCCCATGTCATGAGCGCGGCAATCCGGATGGCTGTAGAAGGCGGTGGGCATGTTTGTTCTGGAAACTGACCCGCGCTTTGATCGGTTAACGTTATCTCGATGAGTGCCGCACCGACCCAACGCCTGACCGACGATCTCACGCGGCTGATCGATCAGATTAGCACGATCATCGTTGGCAAACGACCGCAGATCCGCGACTGCGTGGCCTGCATGCTGGCGGGGGGGCACCTGCTGATCGAAGACGTGCCGGGGGTCGGCAAGACGACTCTGGCGCACGCGCTGTCGGTGTCGCTCGGGTTGCGGTTCTCGCGCATGCAGTTCACCGCCGACCTGATGCCCACCGACCTGATCGGCGTCAGCGTCTACGAACGCTCGAAAGAGAACTTCGTGTTCCACCCCGGCCCGGTCTTTGCGCAGGTGCTGCTGGCCGACGAGATCAACCGTGCCGGGCCGCGCACGCAGAGCGCGCTGCTCGAGGCGATGGAGGAGCAGCAGGTCACCGTCGAAGGCGAGACCCGCGCCCTGCCACGTCCGTTCTTCGTGATCGCCACGCAGAACCCGAGCGACCAGCTCGGCACCTATCCCCTTCCCGAGTCGCAGCTCGACCGCTTCCTGATGTGCATCACGCTCGGCTACCCCGATCGCGCCAGCGAGCGCGAGTTGCTGGCAGGCCTGGACCGACGCGACGCGGTGAAGCAGCTGCACGCGGTGATGAGCCCGCAGTGCCTGCTGGAAGCGCAACAGGCGGTTCTGTCCGTGCACGCATCGAATGCGCTGCTCGACTACCTCCAGGCGCTGATCGCCGCCACCCGGTCGGGCGCCTGGTTCCTCGAGGGCCTGAGTCCGCGCGCCGGCATCGGGGTGCTGCGCGCCGCCAAGGCGCACGCGCTGCTCGACCGGCGTGACCACGTGGCTCCAGACGACATCCAGGCGATCCTGGTGCAGACCGCCGCACACCGTCTGGTCCCGGTTGCAGGCGCCGGCCGGGGTCGTGCCGAGCAGGTGCGCGCATTGATCGAGGCCACGCCGCTGCCGTGACCCGATCGGCACGCACCCCAGGGCGCCTGCGCCGTCGTGTCGATGCCTGGTGGCAGGCCCGCTCTCCGCGCACCGACAGTCTGCTGCTGACGCAGCGCAACGTCTACATCCTGCCGACCCGCGCCGGCCTGATGTTCTGCTTCACGCTGGGGGTGCTGCTGATTGCGTCGATCAACTACCAGTTGAACCTCGGTTATCTGCTGACGTTCCTGCTGGCGGGCAGTGGCGTCGTGTCGATGCACATGACGCACAACACGCTGCGCGGCATGACGCTGCACCTGCGGCCGGTGGGCCCGGTGTTCGCGGGTGAAACGGCGCGGCTCGAAGCCGTGCTGTCGAGTCCTGGCGGCGCGCGTTACGGCATCGGATTGCGCCTGCAGGATGCCGACGCAACGACGCTGGGCTACACCGACGTCCCCGCCGGTGGTCAGGCGCTGCTGCATCTCGGCTTCATCCCGGCGACACGCGGACAGCATGTGCTGCCAACCCTGAATGCCGAGACACGCTTCCCGCTCGGCCTGTTCCGTGCCTGGGCAGTGTGGCGTCCGGCCTCGTCGGTGATGGTGTATCCGCAACCCGAGCGTCCCATGGGCGCCTTGCCACCGGCCCGCGCCCTGGCGGGTGGTCCGGTGCAGTCGCGGATCCGCAGCAGTGGCGAGTTCGAGGGGATCCGCGTCTACCGGCGCGGTGACCCGCTGAAGAGCATCGCCTGGAAGCAGGCCGCCAAGTCGATGGCCAGCGGAGGCGAACTGGTCAGCCGGGACAGCAGCACGCAGAGCCAGCAGCAGTTGTGGCTCGACTGGCAAAGCTGCGGCATCGGCGGAACCGAGGCACGTCTGTCCCGCCTCACAGCATGGGTCATCGAGGCCGATCGATGCGATGCCGCCTGGGGCATGAGCCTGCCGGGCCGCGAGATTGCGATCGGCCAAGGCGATATGCACCGCCGCCAGGGTCTGGAAACCCTGGCGCTGTGGCTGCCGTGAATGCACGCCTGTTGGCCTGGCCCGGCTGGGCCTGTCTGCCGCGAGAGACGCGAGACACGCTGTTTCTGCTCGCTGTCATTGGCTGGACGGTGTTGCCGCACCTGTGGCACCTGCCGCTGTGGTGCACTGCACTCACGGGCATCGTGCTGCTGTGGCGTGCGCGGCTTGCACTGATCGGCGCGGCGCTGCCAGGGCGCTGGATGCTTCTCGGCGTGCTGGTGACGGCAGCCGGTCTGACCTTCTGGTCCTACCGCTCGATGCTCGGCAAGGAACCCGGCGTGACGATGGCCGTCGCGTTGATGGCCTTGAAGACGCTCGAACTGCGCGCGCGCCGCGATGCGTTCGTGGTGTTCTTCCTCGGATTCTTCCTGATCCTGACGCAGTTCCTGTACTCGCAAAGCCTGCCAGTCGCCGCCGCGATGCTGGTGTCGATCTGGGGACTGCTGACCGCGCTCGTGCTGGCCCACATGCCGGCCGGCTCGCCCAGCCTGCGCCAGGCGGCCGGACTGGCCGGCAAGACCGCGCTGCTGGGCGCGCCGGTGATGGCGCTGCTGTTCGTGCTGTTCCCGCGCATCGGACCGCTCTGGGGCATTCCGCAGGACGGCCTGTCCAGCACCGGGCTGTCGAACGTCATGAGCATGGGCACCGTGGCCGCATTGGCACAGGACGACAGCGTTGCGCTGCGCATACGCTTCGAGGGTCCGCCGCCTGCGCCCCGGGATATCTACTTCCGCGGCCCGGTCCTGGGGCATTTCGACGGTCGCGAGTGGACGCCTCTCAAGCCGAGCTTCCCGGCCCCGATGACGCCGAGCGCCGATCTGCGCGTCGAGGGCGAGCCGATCCGCTATGAAATGACGCTCGAACCACTGCGACTGGCGGTCATTCCGATGCTTGAAGCCAGCCCCGAAGCCCCGGTGATCGAAGGCGTTCGGGTCGCGCAGCGCGACGACCTTCAATGGGTGGCAGAACGTCCGGTCTACGAGCGCATCCGATTCAACGGCGTCGCCTACCCGCGCTTCAGGCACGGCCCGCAGCAACCGATGATCGGCCTGCAGGACTACATCGACCTGCCTCCCGGCCACAACCCACGCACGCTGGCGTGGGCAGTCTCACTGCGCCAGGACCCACGCTATGCACAGGCCGACCCGACCACGCTGGCGCAGGTGTTGATGACCCAGATCCGCAGCGGCGGCTACGGCTACACGCTGACGCCGGGCCTCTACGGCGAGCAAGACCCCCGCAACGCCATCGACGAGTTCTGGTTCGACCGCAAGCTCGGCTTCTGCGAACACTATGCGGCCGCATTCGTCGTGTTGATGCGCGCGCTCGACGTGCCGGCGCGCGTGGTCACCGGCTACCAGGGGCTGGACCCGACGCCCGTCGACGGCTACCGCATCGTGCGGCAGAGCTATGCACACGCCTGGGCCGAGTACTGGCAGGCAGACGTCGGCTGGGTGCGCGCCGACCCGACCTCGGTGGTGGCGCCCGATCGGGTGCTGCGCAGCCGGCCACTGGTGGTGCCGTCAGGTCTGGTGGCAGGGGCATTGAACGGCGTCAACCCGCAGTTGCTGGCGGGTCTGCGCGATGGCTGGGAGGCGCTGAACAACCGCTGGAATCAGTGGGTGCTCAGTTATTCGCGCGGGTCGCAACTCGATCTCCTGCGGCGCCTGGGCTTCAACTCGCCAGACTGGGAGGACCTGACGTTGCTGCTGATCGGGGCGCTGAGCACGCTGACGCTGGCCGGCGCAGCGTGGGCCTGGTGGGATCGCCACCACACCAACCCCTGGGTTCGTCAACTTCATCGCCTGCGCGTGGCACTGCGAAGACTGGGCGTCAGCGCGGCCGATCACGAAGCGCCGCGTACCCTGGCGCAGCGGGTCCGGAGTCAACTGGGCGACGCAGGAGAGCCACTTGCTGCGCTGCTCGATCGGATCGATGCGCAACGATATGGGAGTCGAGGTCCCGCACACCCGGATCACGGGCTGACCCGCGAGTTCCTGTCCCGCGCAAAGCGTTGGAAACCGCTCGCCAGCGACCGGCTGCCCCGAACCGGCCCTCGATAATCGATCGATGAAACTTGCGCACGCCGACGCCCTTCCCTCAAGCGGTTGCACGCCACGGCCACATCCGACTCTGTCGATGATCGCCTGGGCACAGGCCATGAGTGTTGCACTGGCGGTGCTGGCACCGACAGCCAGCCACACTGCGGACGGCAGGCTCGCGCTCGCTGCCAAGGCAGGTACAGCGAAGAAGGTTCAGACGATGCGCGCCCGGCCTGCGATTCGCTCGGATGCCGATCCCGACATCGTGACCTACGGTCGGCGCGCCGACGTGATGCAGTTCGGCGCCGACGTGGCAGCGCGACAGGGTCTCGATGTCGAAGCGGTGCAGGCCGCGCTGGCACAGTCCCGGTTCGTGCCCGCTGTCGTCAAGTTCATCATGCCGCCGCCCACAGGCAGTGCGAAGAACTGGGCGGCGTATCGCGCTCGCTTCATCGAGCCCCGACGCATCAGTGCGGGCGTGGCGTTCTGGCGCGCCAACGAGGCCTGGCTGACGCTCGCCGAGCAGCGCTTCGGGGTGCCGCCGGAGATCGTCGTCGGCATCGTCGGCGTCGAGACGTTGTACGGCCGGCATATGGGTGGCTTCCGCGTCATCGATGCACTGGCGACTCTTTCGTTCGACTTCCCGACCGAGCGCAAGGACCGCAGCGCCTTCTTCCGCGACGAGCTGGAGCAGCTGCTCGTGATGAGCCAGCGCGAGGACCGCGACCCCCAGACTTTCAAGGGCAGCTACGCTGGCGCCCTGGGCATGCCGCAGTTCATGCCGAGCAGTGTCAACAAGTACGCGATCGATTTCGATGAAGACGGCCATATCGACCTGCACGCCAGCGCCGCCGATGTGATAGGCAGCGTCGCGCACTACCTGGCCGAGTTCGGCTGGCAGCGCGGTCTGCCGACGCATTTCGAGGTGGCTGCGCCCAGCGATCCGGGCGAGCGGGCCGTGCTGCTCGGTCCCGACATCTTGCCGACCTTCACACTGCAACAGTTGATCGATCATGGCGCGGTGTTCGCAGCCCGGGCGCCTGCCCTGGCCGCCTCGGGCGCAGGGCAAGAGGGCGGCGACGCAGCCTCAGAAGACACCGGCCTGCTCGCGCTGGTGGAGCTGCAAAACGGCAGTGATGCACCCAGCTACCTGGCCGGCACCGCCAACTTCTACGCGATCACTCGCTACAACTGGTCGAGCTACTACGCGATGGCAGTCATCGATCTGGGGCGGGCCATCAGACGGGCGCGCTGAACGGTCCGACATCCTGGCAGGCGCCGATCCACGCGTCGAGATCGGGCACCTCCGCCATCTCGAGGCCGCAGCTCAGATCCCAGCTCGAGTCGTACCAGCCCGGTCCGCTGACGGCGCGTGCGCCGCCCTCGGCCAACGTCTCGACGGACCTCGCAGGCAGCGGGAAGGCCGGACACAGCGAAAGAAAAACGAGCGCCCGCGCGATGCGATCGGGCGATGGTCGGTTTGAACCGAGACTGAACATGGTGGGCTCCTGAACGGGTGTCGACCGGTTCGATCGATGACGTCAGTTTTCCGGGACAGCAACGCGCCGGCCATCCCGCCGAGGGGTCGATGGCGGGGTCGAAGTGCACCCCTTGAAGCACCACCCAGGAAGGGGGCGCTCGCGACCCCACCTATTCAGGTCTGAGGGATCACGCTGACCGACACGTCCATGCCTTGCATCATGCCGCCGCCAAGAATCACGCCGCGCAGAGGCACGACGTCTGCAAAATCGGCGCCCCAGGCGAGCGTGATGTAGCGGCGGTCGGCGATCTGGTCGTTGGTGGGATCGAATTCGATCCAGCCGTGACCCGGCAGGTAGGCGGCGACCCAGGCGTGCGACGCGTCGACCCCCATCAGGCGGGGCATGCCGGGCGGCGGGTCGGTCAGCAGGTAGCCGGAGACGTAACGTGCCGACAAGCCATGTCCACGCAGGCAGGCCAGCATCAGATGCGCGAAGTCCTGACAGACGCCGCGACGATGCTGCAGCACCTCATCGACCGAGGTGCTGACCGTCGTCGCACCGGCATCGAACTCGAAGTCGTCGTGAATGCGATGTGTCAGATCGGTCAACGCCTCGACCCACGGGCGGTCGGGACGCAGCGACTGCGCGGCATACAAGCGCGCCGCCTCGGACAACGGCACGAGTTGTGTCGGCTCGGCCATGCGTGCCGCGTTCAGGTCCTCCGATTCGTCGGGCCGCCAGCGCACGGCATCACGCGCCGCATCGACGGTCATGGGCTCGGAGGAATCGAAACGCGGTCGATCTCCCACCTCGACCTGGCAATGCATCCGGACACGCAACTGGCGATGCGCCCCATGCAGGCCGAAATGCGAGATCGAATTGCCGAAACTGTCGGTGGCCTCGTGACGCTCGTCGGGCGGGGGATCGATCTGCAGGCTGTGCGACACCAGCCGCTGCCAAGGCAGAGCCCGAGGTGTCAGGCGTCCGAGCTGCCACGATTGCGACACAGGCGCGGTGTAGGAATAACGCGTCTCGTGCTCGACCGTGTAGCGGTCGAATTCGGTTGCCGCTGGCGATTGCTGGTACTGCGTCTGTTGTTGAGACATCGGGCCGGGTCCAGGACGGCGCTCAGGCCACCAGCGACAGCACGCTGCGCGACGCGGCGTGCGAGAAGAATTTCAGCGTCAACTCGTCGGACACGGCGTGCGCGGCCCGCTGCAACTGCGCCAGTACATCGGCCAGCACCTCGCTTTCGGGGTGCAGGTCGCGGGCCTCGAGGTGCCGCAACGCGGTGTGCGCCGGTGCCAGCACGTCGCTGGCAAATCGACCGTGGCTCAACTCGAGCTTGGCCACGTACTCGGCCAAGCCCTTGAGCTGGAACGCGACCGAGCGCGGGTTGACCTCGTCGCGCAGCAGCAGGTCGAGCACCGGCAGCCACTCGGGGGCGACCAGGTAACGCGAGCGGTAGGTGACGGTCGAGTCTGCGTATTCGAGCAACCAGTCGAGGCCGTGCGTGCGCCCTTCGTCGATGGCGACCTGCAGCACATTGCACAGCGTGGACAGACGCTCGATGCGCCGACCGATCGACAGGAAACGCCAGCCGACGCCACGTGTCATCCCGTCGAGGACGAAGCCGGACAGCGTCATCATCGACGTCACCGCACGGTCCAGCCAACCCATGGCGAGGGGCAGGCCCAGGCTGGTCGACGACAACCCGCGCTGGAAGACCGGATCGGCGATCAGCTGATTGAGCGATCGCCAGTGGTCGGCCGACATGCGGTCCCGCAGGTTGAAGGCCACGCGCGACAGCTGCCGCAGGCGCTCGCTCAAACCCTCCTCGGGGTGGGTCGCGGCACGCAGAAGGTCCGTGCTCGGGTGCTCGGTGTTGTCGATCAAGCCGAAGCGCTGGGCGAGGATCAGCGTCGGTGGAACTCCGTCGGTCTGCTCGCGAGAATCGTCCAGCACATCGCTGATCGCCACACGCAACAGCCGGGCGGCGGAATCGCACCGCTCGCCGTAGCGGCCGAACCAAAACAGGTTCTCGGCGGCCCGCGACGGGACATTGGCCCGGGTGGCCACGAGATCCTGCGGCTTGACTGTGCGACTCAGCAAAGAGAACGAGGCATTGACAGGGGCGTCGGAAAGCACCCAGGTGTCCTTCGAGCGGCCGCCCCGCTGCATCGCGATGACGCGGGAGCGATCGTCGCCCGCCACGCGTGTCAATCCGCCCGGCATCACGTGGTAGCCGTTCGGCGTCGCCACCGCGAAGACACGCAGGCCGACGGTCCGGGAACTGAGCAGTTCCGAATGATCGGGGGCCGTGCCCTGTTCGAGCACCGGCGCCTGAGAGACGTGCACCCACTCCTGCGCAACGTAACGCTGGGGCCGCGCGGCGACCTGCTCGCGCAAGGCGGCACGCTCCTTCGTCGAGAGGTCGGCGCCGAACACGGCCGGCTCGCGTATCGATCGTTCAAGCGGCTTGATGATGAGCTTGTCGAGGCGGCTCCAGGCGTCGTCGAGCGCAGCGGGCTCTCCCAGCCACCAGGTGGCCACCGATGGCAGGCGCAGGGGCTCGCCGAGCAACCTTTCGCTGAGCTTCGGCAGGTAGCCCAGCAGCGCGCCGGACTCCAGCACGCCCGAACCCAGCGCATTCGCCAGCAGCACCGTACCGCGCCGGGCGCAGTCGGTGAGCCCCGGCACACCGAGCGCCGAATCGGAACGCAACTCCAGTGGGTCGCAGTAGTCGTCATCCTGGCGCCTCAGCACCGCGTTGACCCGCTTCAGGCCTTCGACGGTCTTCATCCACACGCAACCATCGCGCACCGTCAGGTCGCTGCCTTCGACCAGCGGGAATCCCAGGTAGCGAGCCAGCAATGCATGCTCGAAATAGGTTTCGTTGTAAGGACCAGGCGTGAGGAGCACGACCAGCGGGTTGGCGCGTTCGGATGAGCGATCGACCACGTCCTTCGGAGCCCAGCGCAGCAGCGATTCGCGCAGCGCATCGAAAAACGAGGCCAGATGCTGGACATGCAGGTCCCGGAACATCTGCGGGAACACACGAGAGACGACCAGCCGGTTCTCCAGCGCATAGCCTGCTCCCGAAGGGGCCTGGGTGCGGTCGTTGACCACCCACCAGTGGCCGTCGGGCGAGCGCGCCAGGTCGGCTGCGTAGTTGAACAGGTGCACGCCACCGGGCGGACGGATGCCCTGCACCTGATGCAGGTAGCCACTGTGGCCGAAGATGATTGACGGCGGGATCGCACCCGAGCGCAGCAGTTCCTGGGAGCCGTAGATGTCACCCAGCACGCGGTTCAGGAGATCGGCACGCTGCGCAATTCCGGCGGCGATCTCGTCCCACTCGCTGGCCGACAACAGCAATGGCAGCGGATCGACTTCCCAGGGCCGGTCGGCTCCTTTCGGGTCGGCGTAGACGTTGTACGTGATCCCGTTCTCGCGGATCTCGCTTTCCATCAGCGCCAGCGTCTCGCTGACCTCCAGGCCCTGACGTGCCGCCAGGGAGCGCAGGAATGCATCCCAGTGCGGCCTGGGGGACCCCGGAGCAGACAGCAACTCGTCGTAGCGCCCCTCGACCGAGACATAACCTGAAAGCAATCTACTCAACATGTCAGACAACCAACTCCATCGGACCCATTGTCATACGCGGGCCCCGCGGCTTCGGTCGCCGGCTGGTCGCAACACCGATGTGAAAACCCCGAGGTGCGCGTTCACACGCCACCTCGGGGCGGCCGGCTCAGGTCGATGCAGGAGCCCGACGCAGGTCCAGCGTGAACGGGAAGTCCGGGTTGCGTTCGTCCTTCGGAACATTCATCGTGCCCGGCGTGTGACCGGTACGGAAGAACCGGTTGAGACGCCTTGCCTCGGCCTCGAAGGCATTGATCGGGAAGGTCTCGTAGCTCAGACCGCCCGGGTGAGCGACATGGTACTGGCAGCCACCCAACGAGCGGTTCATCCAGGTATCCAGCAGGTCGAAGGTCAACGGCGCATGCACGTCGATGGTCGGATGCAGGGCCGACGGGGGATTCCAGGCCTTGTAGCGCACGCCACCGACAAACTCACCGACCTTGCCGGTCGCCTGCATCGGCACGACCCGCCCATTGCAGGTCAGCACATGACGGTCCCCTACAAGGCCGGTTGCCTTGAGTTGCACCCGTTCGACAGACGAATCGACATAGCGCGCGGTGCCGCCCGAAGCCCCCTCCTCGCCCATCACGTGCCAAGGCTCGAGCGCCAGGCGCAATTCGACCTCGACGCCCAGGACAGCGAAATCACCGAGGCGCGGAAACCGGAAATTCAGGTGTGGGGCGAACCACTCGGCCTTCAGCGCATAGCCGAAGGCATTCATCTCCTCGATCACATCGCCCAGGTCCTGCCAGATGAAGTGCGGCAGCATGAAGCGATCATGCAGCTCGGTACCCCAACGCTTCAGGCGCGCCGGGCGGTAAGGTTCCTTCCAGAAACGCGACACCAGCGCGCGCATCAGCAATTGCTGCGTCAAGCTCATGCGGGCGTGCGGCGGCATCTCGAACGCACGCATTTCCAGCAGGCCCAGCCTACCGGTCGGGCCGTCCGGCGAGTACAGCTTGTCGATGCAGAACTCGGCGCGGTGGGTGTTGCCCGACACGTCGATCAGCAGGTTGCGCAGCAGCCGATCGATCAGCCACGGAGGGCAATACTCGCCGTTCTCGCGCGTGACCCGCTGCAGCTCGGCAAAGGCGACCTCGATCTCGTAGACCGAGTCGTTGCGGGCTTCGTCGACGCGCGGCGCCTGACTGGTCGGCCCGACGAACAGGCCCGAAAACAAGTAGCTGAGCGCCGGGTGGTTGTGCCAGTAGGCGACCATGCTGGCGAGCAGGTCGGGTCGGCGCAGGAACGGAGAATCGGCCACGGTGGCGCCGCCGAGCACGAAGTGGTTGCCGCCGCCAGTGCCGGTGTGGCGGCCGTCGACCATGAACTTCTCTGTCGACAAACGGGTTTCGTGCGCGCTTTGATACAGGTGCGTCGTTTGATCGACCAACTCCTCCCAGCTGTGCGCCGGGTGCACGTTGACCTCGATGACACCGGGGTCGGGCGTCACCCGCAGCGTCGAAAGGCGCGGGTCTTTGGGCGGTTCATAGCCTTCCAGGATCACCGGCAGCTTCATCTCGACCGCGGTGTCCTCGATTGCCGCAACGATTTCGAGGTAGTCCTCGAGCGCCGTCATCGGAGGCATGAACAAATACAGCCGCCCCCCGCGCGGCTCGGCACACAGGGCGGTTCGGGCGATCCACGCGGCTGACTCGAACTTGTCCGGCGCGCGCAGGTTGCCGGCCGGCGCGCTGGCGACCGACTTGTCGGGGCCTTGCGCAGCGCGCGAGCGTTCGGCGAATCCCGCGGATCCGGCAACGCCGGCTGCCGCGCCCACAGCGCTGCCGTCGGACGGCCCGTTGCCGTTAGCGCTCGCGAAACGCAGGCGGCGATACGCCGGCAATGGGACGAAGGTCTGGGTCTGGTCCAGCGGTTGCACCCAGGGCATGTCGCCCTCCTTGGCCCATGGCTGCGAGTCCAGCGGCAGCCGGAAGCCCAACGGCGAATCGCCCGGCACCAGGTAGCAACGCTCGGAACGCAGGAACCACGGCCCGGTGTTCCAGCGCGGGTGTCCGTTGGTGCCGCGAGCCACCGGCAGTACATGGCCCACCGCCTTGTCGAGCCCCTGGCTGAACACCTTGCGAAGGCGCTCGCGCTCCAGCGGATCGGACAGGCGCGCGTCGAACGGATCGACGTTGGTCGGCAGCTTTCGCTCGCGCCACAGGTAGTACCAGGTGTCCTCGTACGCAGGGAACACATACTTCGGGTCGAGCGCCAGGCGGCGCGCCACACTGCTCAGGAACTTGTGCGCGTGCGCATCGGTGACTTCGTAGTCCTTGTGCTCGCTGGCGAACAGCTCGGGATGGGTCCACACCGGCTCTCGGTCCTTGCGCCAGTAGAGATTCAGCGACCAGCGCGGCAACTGCTCAC
Source organism: Rhizobacter sp. (assembly GCA_046154125.1). GTDB lineage: Bacteria > Pseudomonadota > Gammaproteobacteria > Burkholderiales > Burkholderiaceae_C > PBB1. The sequence goes on from JBJXEJ010000009.1 coordinate 53,471, forward strand.
CCGGATACCACTTTCCCTGACCGTAATGCAGCAGGCCGCCGGCGCCGTACTTGAGGCGCAACTTGTCCATCAGGTCGGCGCTCAGCAGTCGCTTGGTCGGCCCCATCGCCTCGGTGTTCCATTCGGCACCGTCGCGATCATCGACCGAGACGAAAGTGGGTTCGCCGCCTTGCGTCAGCCGCACATCGTTCTTGCGCAGGTCCACATCGACACGGTGTCCCAGCGCTTCGATGCCGGCCCATTGCGCATCGGTGTACGGCAGAGTCACGCGCGGGGCTTCCCACACCCGGGTGACGCTCATCTTGTGCTCGAATTCTGTCTCGCAATCATCGATGGCACCGCTGACCGGCGCCGCCGACGACGGGTCGGGTGAGCAGGCGAGAGGGATGTGGCCTTCACCGGCCAGCAGACCTGACGTCGGGTCCAGCCCGATCCATCCAGCGCCCGGCAGGAAGACCTCGCACCACGCGTGCAGGTCGGTGAAGTCGACTTCGGTACCGCTCGGACCGTCAAGCGATTTCACGTCGCTCTTCAACTGGATCAGGTAGCCCGACACGAAGCGCGCCGCCAAGCCGAGGTGGCGCAGGATCTGCACCAGCAGCCAGCCGGTGTCGCGACACGAGCCGGAGCCGTTGGTCAGCGTGACCTCGGGCGTCTGCACGCCGGGCTCCATGCGGATCAGGTAGCTGATGTCCTTCTGAAGCCTCTGGTTCAGTTCGACGAGAAAGTCATTGGTGTGCTTCTTCGTGCGCGGAACACTGTCGACGTACTGCTTGAACCGCGGCGTCAGCTCTCCCTTGGCCATGTACGGAGCCAGCTCGGTTGCCAGTTCGGGCTCGTACTCGAACGGGAAGTTCTCGGCCGACGGTTCGAGGAAGAAATCGAACGGATTGAGCACCGACATCTCGGCAACCAGATCGATCTCGATGCGGAACGAGGTCGTCTTGTCGGGGAAAACAAGGCGCGCGAGGTAGTTGGACTGCGGATCCTGCTGCCAGTTGATGAAATGCGTGGCGGGCTCCACGCGCATCGAATAGCTCAGGATGCGGGTGCGTGAATGCGGCGCCGGACGCAGGCGGACGATCTGCGGACCCAGGTTGATGGGCCGGTCGTACCGGTAATGGGTCACGTGGTTCAGCGCGACATGGATGGACATTCTCAGGACTCCACTGGAACGAGAAAGTCACGGCTGATGCCCACGCCGAGCGTTCCCACGCGTTCCAAAAACTGTGTCAGGTAAGCGTGCAGACCGGTCGACAGGATCTCGTCGATGCGGCCATATTGAAGGTCGGCCCGCAGGCGGCCGGCGCGGCGCAACGTTTCGCTCGATTGCTCGTTGGCGATCATGGTCAGGTTGGACAACACCTCCTGGGTACAAGCGGCCAGCGAACGCGGCATGTCGGGCCGCAGGATCAGCAACTCGGCCACCTTCTCGGGCCGGATCACGTTGCGATAGACCTTGCGGTAGACCTCGAATCCAGAGACCGACCGCAGGATCGCGGACCAATGATAGAAATCGTATTCGACATCGCGACCATTTCGCGGGGCACTTCCCTGGGACTGGCTCATCCCGTCGACTGCTGTCTCACTCGCTGTCGCCGGCGACCCCATGCCGTTCGGACCACCGAAGAATTCGCTCTGGACCGCGTGAAACTTGACGTCCAGCAGTCGCGCCGTGTTGTCCGCACGTTCGAGAAAACTGCCGATGCGCAGGAAATGGAACGCCTCGTCCTGCAGCATCGTGCCCACCGTCACGCCGCGCGACAGGTGCGATCGGAATTTCACCCATTCGAACGCGGTGCCGGGATCCTTCAGGAAAGCCCCGCTGGTGACCATGCGCTGGAATTCGAGCCAGGTCTGGTTCTGCGTTTCCCAAACCTCGGTAGTCAACGTTCCGCGTACGGCACGGGCATTTTCACGCGCGGCCATCAGGCAGTTGCGGATGCTCGAGCCGTTCTCCGGGTCACTGACCATGTACTCCATCACGCTGCGGGCGGTGACCTTGCCGTAGCGCGAGGCGAAATCGCCGGTCAGCTCGGAGATGCTCAGCAGGCCCTTCCAGCCCTGCTCGGCCGCATCGGCGGATTGCGGCAGCAATGACGTCTGGTAGTTGACGTCCAGCATGCGCGCGGTGTTCTCGGCCCGCTCCATGTAGCGGGCCATCCAGAAAAGGTGATCGGCGGTACGTGAAAGCATGTCAGTCCTCCAGCACCCAGGTGTCCTTGGTGCCACCACCCTGGGACGAATTGACGACCAGAGAGCCCTCCTTCAGCGCCACGCGGGTGAGCCCGCCGGGCACCATCTGCACGGTCTTGCCGCTGAGCACGAAGGGACGAAGGTCGATGTGACGCGGAGCGATGCCCGACTCGACGAAGGTCGGGCAGGTCGACAGCGCGAGCGTCGGCTGCGCGATGTAGCCAGAGGGGTTGGCCTCGAGCACCGCACGAAATTCGGCGATCTCGGCCTTGGTCGAAGCCGGCCCGACCAGCATCCCGTAGCCGCCCGCGCCGTGGACCTCCTTCACCACCAGTTCCGACAGGTGTGCGAGCACGTATTTCAGGTCTTCTGGCTCACGACAGAGATGCGTCGGCACGTTGTTCAGGATGGGCTTCTCACCCAGGTAGAACTCGATCATCTTCGGCACATAGGGGTAGATCGACTTGTCGTCGGCCACGCCAGTCCCGATCGCGTTCGACAGCGTGACGTTGCCGGCCCGGTAGGCACCGAGAAGCCCCGCGCAGCCGAGCGTCGAATCCTCGCGGAAAACCGTCGGGTCGAGGAAATCGTCGTCCACCCGGCGGTAGATCACGTCGACCCGCTTCGGTCCCTGCGTCGTGCGCATGTAGACGAAGTTGTCCTTGACGAACAGGTCCTGCCCCTCGACCAGCTCGATGCCCATCTGCTGTGCCAGAAAGGCATGCTCGAAGTACGCGCTGTTGTACATGCCCGGCGTCAGAACGACCACTGTCGGCTCGTTGACCGAGGCCGGCGCCACGGCGCGCAGCGTCTCGAGCAACATGTCGGGGTAATGCGCGACCGGCTCGACGCGATGCTGACTGAACAGCTCCGGAAACAGCCGCATCATCATCTTGCGGTTCTCGAGCATGTAGCTGACGCCGCTCGGCACCCGAAGGTTGTCCTCGAGCACGTAGTAGCTGCCGCTGCCATCGGCATTGCCCGCGCGAACGATGTCGATGCCGGAGATGTGCGAATAGACGCCGAACGGCACATCGACGCCCATCATCTCGGGCCGGAACTGCGCGTTCTTGAAGATCTGATCGCCGGGAACGATGCCGGCGCGGATGATGTCCTGACCGTGATAGACGTCGTGGATGAACCGGTTCAGGGCCACGACGCGCTGACGCAGGCCTTTTTCCATGTCGACCCACTCGTGCGCCGGGATGACCCGCGGAATCAGGTCGAAGGGAATCAGGCGCTCGGTGCCCGAGCCGTCCTCGTCCTTCGCGCCGTACACCGCGAACGTGATGCCGACGCGACGGAAGATCATCTCCGCTTCTTCGCGGCGCGACTTCATCACATCGCCGGGTTGCTGTGCCAGCCACTGCTCGTAGCCACGGTAGTGCTCCCGCACCTGGGTGCTGGAGGCTTGCATCTCGTCAAAGCTCGATCTCATCGGCATCACTCCTCAATCACAGGGAAGCAAATTCCAGGCCACTAGGACCTGAGTGCGGGTCTGGAACAGCGGGGTGGAGCGCGGCACGCAGGGCACGAGACCCCTCAGTGCATGGACCGCTTCGGCACGACGCGGTCCACCTCGATCATGCGCGCATCTTCGGCTCACTGAGATTTTTCGGCTTGCCAATGCCAGTAGCGACGGGCTTCTGCGCGTTCGCAATGGCTGCGCAGACCGGCAGCTCGCGACGCGCTGTGCCACGTCCACGCGCCGCAGCTCGGGCTGTCGACGATGGCAATGTCGCGCTCGCGATATCGCGCGAGCACGTCGGCAGCCGGGTGGCCGTAGCGGTTGAGATGTCCCGACTGGAAGATGGCGACCCGGGGAGCCACCGCGTCTAGGAAGGCGGCTGACGACGAGGTCTTGCTGCCGTGATGCGGAACCAGCAGCACGTCGCTGGGCAGCGCATCGCGGCGCTCGCGCAGCAGCCGGATCTCCTGCTCCCGCTCGATGTCGCCGGTCAGCAGCGCGCTCGCATCGTCGCCCTGGACGCGCAACACGCACGACATCGCATTCGAGCGCAGCGCCGCGTCGTAGTCGACGGGGGCCGGATGCAGCACCTCGAAGAACACACCGTCCCACTCCCAGCGCTGACCGGCCACGCACCGTTGCGTCGGCAGTCCGCGCATTTGCGCTTCGAGCCTCAGTGGGTGCAGGTCTTCGATCGAACTCGACACCTCGCCGATCGGCAGGTTGCGCAGCAGGGCAGGCGCACCCCCGACGTGATCGGTGTCGCGATGGCTGAGCACCAGGGTATCGATGCGGTGATCGCCCCTCGATCGCAACAGCGGCAGCAGCACGCGCTGGCCGGCATCGAAGTCGGGTGAATATTGCGGGCCGCTGTCGTACATCAGCACGTGGCGGCGAGTGCGCACGATCACGGCCGTGCCCTGCCCCACGTCGGCAGCCACCAGCTCGAACTGACCCACCGCCGGGAGCTCGCGAGCCGGCAGAAGCAAGGGCAACACCAGCGGAACGGCCAGCGCACGGACCCGCCACGGCAACGGCATCACCAGCCAGGCGGCTGCAAGCAACCCCGCGATCTGAGCCCACCAGGGAGCGACGCCAGTCGACCAGACCGCGGCAGGCGCTTGCGCCAGCCAGCCGAGCGACGCGCACAGCAGCGTCACGGCCCACGCGCCCGCCGTCCACAACGGAGCTGCAAAGCTGCCCAGCAGCGCCAGCGGCGTGATGACCAGCGTGATCAGCGGTATGGCGATCAGGTTCGCCGCGAACCCGATCAGCGACAGCTGCTGGAAGCACACCAGCGTGAGCGGCGCCAGACCGAGGGTGGCAATCCACTGGGTGCGCACGCCTGCGGACACCCAGCCCCGCAGAGCCTTGACGAACACGCGCAGGCGCGCTGTCGCCGTCGGTGACGTGACGTCAGGATCACCCGATCTGCCCGGCACCGACTCGGCCTTCGCGCTCCCGGACAGCAACAGCAAGCCCACGGCAGCGAACGACAACCAGAATCCGGGCTGCAGCAACGCCCACGGATCGATCACGGTCACCACAGTGGCGGCTGCCAGCAGCACCAACGGCCAAGGCCAGCGCACTGCGGCGCCGCGCAGCAGGCACACGGCACCAAGCATCCAGACCGTGCGCTGAGACGGAACGCCCCAGCCGGAAAACACCGCGTACACGAAAGCCGCCGCAAAGCCACCCCACCGCGCCGCAGTCGGCGCGGCGACCCACAGCATCGCGCGCTGACTTTGACGCCACATGGCGCCGATCACCACACCGGCCAACCACGAGAACATCGTGATGTGAAGGCCGCTGATCGAGACGAGATGGGCGATGCCAGCGCGCCGAAACAGATCCCAGTCGTCACGCTCGATCGACGACTGGTCGCCGACCGCGAGTGCCGACAGCACACCGGCAGCGCGGCGATCCACCACGGTGGCCTCGATGGCATCGCGCACGTGCTGTCGCAAACGCTCGATCGGATGCGCAACTGCAAGGTCGAGCAACCGGGGCACTGGCGTCTCGCGCACCGAGCCCGTCGCACGCACGCCTTCTTCGAACCACCGCAGTTCCTGGTCGAAGCCCTGCGGGTTCGACAACCCGTGCGGTCGGCGCAACCGCACCGTGAAGCGCCAGCGCTGCCCGGCGCCCAGTTCGAGTTGCGCGGCGGTCAGCGGCGCCTCATCCTGAAAGCCCGTGTACCAGCCCAGCGACACGACTGCGGGCACCACCGGCGACCGCCCGTCCTGGGTGGCTGCATCGACCTCGAAACGAAACCGCAACCCGTTAGGCGACCGTTGAGGCAGGCCTGCGACCACTCCGGTGATCTGCACGTCACGACCCTCGAGCGCGGCCGGCAGGGAGTCGGCCTGGCGAATCGCCGCCCGTCCTCCAGTGACCCCAAACGCGAGAATCACCAGCCCGAGCGCGACGATCAGGGTGCGCCTTCCGGCGAGTGCGGCAAGCGCCAACAACATCCCGAGGGCTGAACAAACGACGTACGACAGCGGAGCTTGCAGCGTTGCTTCGCGCAACTGAAGAGCAGCGCCCAGGGGCCACGCGGCCCCCAGCAACGCCAGTCGCCAGCCGGTGTACACGGCATCGGCAGGACGGAGGGGAGCCATGCGCCGCAGTGTAGGATTTGAAGCTAACTGTCAACGCTGTCGGAACACCCCCCAATGACTGCATCCTCCTCTGTGTACGACCGCCTGAAGGAGCTGGGTATCGAGCTGCCTCCGGTGGCCATCCCGGCTGCCGCCTATCTGCCTTTTGTGCGCACCGGCAACCTGGTGTTCCTATCCGGCCACATCGCCAAGCGCGACGGCAAGCCGTGGGTCGGCCAGCTGGGGCTGAACATGGATACGGCCACCGGCAAACAGGCAGCGCGCGCCGTCGCGATCGACCTGCTCGGCACGCTGAATGCGGCCATCGGCGACCTGAACCAGGTCGAACGCATCGTCAAGGTGATGAGCCTCGTCAACAGCACGGGTTCGTACACCGAACAGCACCTGGTCACCAATGGCTGCTCCGAGCTGCTTGGCGAGGTGTTCGGCGCGAAGGGACAGCATGCACGCAGCGCATTCGGCGTTGCCCAGATCCCGCTGGGTGCCTGTGTCGAAATCGAGTTGATCGTTCAGGTGGCTTGACGGTGGGAACCTCTTCATCGAACTCAGGCGCGACCCGGCTGCTGCTGGCGATGGCGGTGGCCTGCGTCGGCGCGGTGGCCGGAGCTCTGGTGTCGCAGCACGTGTTCGACATGCAGCCCTGCCCCTGGTGCATCCTGCAGCGTGTCATCTACCTCGCGATCGCCGCGCTGTGCCTGATCGGTGCAGCATGGTCCGCCGTCGTCGCACGTCGCGGCATCGGCGTGCTGACGCTGCTGCTGTCACTCGGCGGTGCGGCGTCGGCGCTGTACCAGGATCTGGTGGCATCGAAGTCCACATCGTGCAACCTGACCTTTGCGGACAAGGTGATCAGCGCCCTGGGCCTGGACGGCGCATTCCCGCCGCTGCTGCAGGTCACCGCCAACTGCTCCGATGCCGCAGTGAAGTTGCTCGGCATCCAGTACGCGTACTGGAGCCTGGCGTTGTTCGTCATGCTGGCGGCGGCATCGGTCAGGGTGGTGGCGAGCAGGCCGCGCCGACGGTATTGATTCACCATCCGCCGGCAGACCCGAGCGACCCGACCGGACCTGCATCAGTAGGGCGTGCCGTCCTTGTGCGTGAATTGCCACGCGCCATGCTCGTTCATGTGTGCTTCAAGGTCATCGTCCGGATAGCTGGCGTGATCGCCGGGCGTCCGGTCTCCGACCTCCAGGTAGACACACGATAGATCGCCGCGATTGATCAGCATGTGTGCATCACCGTTGCCGGCTGCGAAACCTGCACACATTCCCGGCATCAACAACGTTTCGCCCTCGTTGGTGACCAGCGTCGCTGCACCCTCCAGGATGTAGACAAACTCATCCTGGCGCAGGTGCTGGTGCCGCAGCGCGGACACCGCACCCGGGAGCAGCGTGGTCAGGTTGACGCCGAAGTTCTTCAGGCCGAATAAGTCGCCGAGCGGACGCTTCGTGCGTCCACGCATTCGTGAGGCAAACGGCTCCGGGTAGCCAGAGGGCTTGAGGCGCGTAGGCACCTGGTCGGCGCGCGCGGAGACAGATCGACGCGGCGTGTTCACAGCACACCTTCCTCGAGGCTGTGCAGGTAATTGAATTCGGGGGATTCGACACCTGCCTGCCGGCGGATTTCCACCAACTCCGGCGACTCGAAGAAAGCCCGGGCCCGGGCAATCGATGCCCATTGCGAGAAATGAACGATCCGGTTCGCATCGTCCTGGTGGCGCAGAACGAAGTAGCGCTGCTCTCCGGCTCTCTTGCGCATCGAGGCGGCATCGTCGAAGGCCTTCTTCCAGGCTTCGTAGTCCTTGACCGCATGGGTGATCAGCACGTAATCCATGAACGCTCCCGTGATGCGTTGCCTCACGGGCAACTGGCCCCCGGTTGAGCACGACGGCACCGGGCATGGGCCCTATTACACGATCAAGCCGCTTGTGCTTCAATCGATTTCTCGACGCGTCCGCATGCACCACGCGAATGTCACTTCCACTCGTTCGATTGTCATCGCTGGACCTGATACGAGGCTACGTCGCGGTAGGCCGGCGCATGAGCATCACCCTGGCGGCGCAGGATCTGTGCCTCACGCAGTCGGCCGTCAGCCGCCAGATCCATGCGCTGGAAGATCAGCTCGGCGTCAAGCTGCTGGTGCGCGGCCACCGCTCGATCGCGTTCACCGCCGAGGGCGAGCGCCTGTTCCGGAGCGCTGATGGCGCCGTCCAGCAACTGCAGGATGTGCTGGGGGATATCCGCATGAAAGGGGCTGCGCGACCGGTGATGTTGAGCGCCAGCATCGGCGTCACCGGCCTGTGGCTGCTTCCGCGCCTCAGCCGTTTCCAGGCATTGCACCCCGGCGTCGACCTGCGGGTCTCTGCCAACAACCAGGTGGCGGATCTGCGTCACGACGGGATCGATCTGGCGATCCGCTACACCGCGCCCGCGTCCGCACCCGAAAGCGCCACCTTGTTGTTCGGCGAATCGCTGATGCCGGTTGCGCATCCCGGCCTGGGCCTGAAGTCGCTGAGCTCGGCCAAGGTGCTGTCCAAGGTGTCCCTGCTGGAGTTCGACGACCCGCGGCACCCCTGGCTGCAATGGGGCGACTGGCTCGCTGCGAAGGGGTGGGCCGATGCCCGGCCGCGCGGCGTGCTGCACTTCAACCAGTACGACCAGGTGATCCAGGCCGCCCTGGCCGGCCAGGGCGTGGCTCTCGGGCGGCTCTCGCTGATCCAGCCACTGCTCGACGATCACCGGCTGGTGACGCTCTCTCCACACGAGAAGCAGCCCGAAACGACCCACGCCTACTGGCTGATCCGCGCCGACCAGGAGCCTCGAGTCGCGGTTCGCCAGGTGGCTGCGTGGATCGAAGCGGAGGCCGCCTCGTCCCGAGCCGTCACTTCGGCGTGAGCTGCCGGCCGGCACACGCCAGCGCGTCATCCAGACGGTCATTGCCCCAGAACATCTCGTTGCCGACGAGGAAGGTCGGCGCGCCGAAGATACCCCGGTCACGCGCAGCCTCGGTCTGTTCCCGCAGCTTCAGCTTGTTGGGCTCGGACCGCGCCTCCTCGATGAGTTGAAGGGCCGGCAGGCCAAGTTGCTCCAGCACCAAGCCCACCACATCCGGGGCATCGATTTCGCGGTCCTCCGCGAAGTTGAGCGACATGATGCGACGGCAGTAGGCTCCGATCCAGGGGTGTCCGGCTCCGACCAGCGCCACCCGCATCGGCAGGAGCGCCGTTCGCGGGAACGTGGTCGGCCTTTTCCAAGGGAGGCCGAGTTCGCGGCATCCACGCTCCATGTCCTTCCAGACGTACTCGCCCTTGGCCTTCTGAAGCACGAACGGAGAGGTGTCCCAGCCCAAGGTCCGGAAGATGGGCCCAAGCAGGAACGGCTTCCAGCGGATGGGCACCTGGAGCCGGGCTGCGGCTGCCTCGATGCGCATCACGCTCAGGTAGCTGTAGTTACTGCCGAACTCGAACCAGAACTCGATTTCGGCCGAAGCCATCGCTGCGTTGATGTCGTTCATGGCTGTCCATCCTCTTGCTCGTAGACGACCAGGCAGCGCAACTCGATGCTCTCACGCAGTGGCGTGCCAGGCGGCACGTCAGGCAGATCGAACGCCGCATGCGGCGTGAATCGGGCAACGCCACCGAGTTGCGAGTCGTACTGCTTGAACACCAGCGCCTCATGGCGATCCATTTCGGAGAAATACGACCAACGGTGTTGTGGCGCATACCGTGACAGATAGATCTCACCGCTACGGCGCGGATAGCGCACTTCACCGGGAACCAGGTCGAAGGCCGACAGCGTGCGTGCATCGCACACGGCGAGTGGCGTGTCACGCACCGGACCGCTGATGGAGCGCCACACGTTGACGATGGCGTAGCGCCGGACTCGGGCCGCATCGCCCTCCGGCAACACCATCGCGAGGCGCCTGAGGCCCGACGCTTCGGAGTAGTCGTTGTGCACCCGCCCGTTGGCCGCAGCAAGGCCGCCCGCATCCCGCCGCCCGAAGCTCAACGCGACACGCCCGGCCTCCCGGCGCCGAACCAGGTGATCGAAGACATGCGCCCGCCGGGCTCCGGTGACCGCCATCGCCAGCTCGGCCGCTTCGCGGTAGTAGGTCGCACGGATCGCATCCTCGTCGAGGAAGTTCGTCACCGTCGTGGGTGCATCCCTCAGCACGTACCCTTCGCGATCGATGCAAGGCGCATGCGGCGCACCGCGTGCGTCGGTGATCCGCACTGCCTGCTGCTCGTAATTTCCGCTCTCCCATGGCGTTCCGGGTGGTGGCTCGAAGGCATAGCTGACCGGACGCTCCGACATCGGCCGGAGATAGCTGAGTCGCGAGATCACGAAGCGTGACTCTGAAGGCACACGCACAGAGGCGTTGCTGGGATCAGCACGTTGAACGATCGATGGGCGCATCTCGACTCCTGGCGTTCGGGTTGCGGGAGACACGCGAGGCCGAATTGCAGCCCCATCCGTCGCGCCTCCCTGACTCGAATTGAACGCCGCCCTCATGCTTGCCTCAAGCAATGATTGAGTCCAGTTGCATGCGCTGAGAGAATGCGAACAGACCTTCGACCTGGTGCCTCAGACCGGCAACAACCGCAGCGCCTTGGGAATCGCATCCTGCGATTTCCCCTTGCGTGCCCGCTTGCCCAGATACGGTGCCAGCGATGCGCCCTTCAGCACTTCCTCGCGCGCCTTGCCTCCGCGCCCGGTGCCTTCGATGCGCAGCGCCTGCGCGAACACCGCGACGCCGACCAGCGTGTCCTTCGCTTCCAGGTCCATCAGTGTCAGACCGCGACCGCCGTTCGGCTGCAGCTTCAGCTCCGCGAGCGGGAATACCAGCAGGCGACCCTGCGCCGACAGGCAGCCGACCTGATCACCCAGCATGCCGGCCGAGGCCAGGGCCGGCGGCAGAAGCTGTTCGCCAGACTCCAGCGTCAGGAACGCCTTGCCACTGCGCTGGCGGGCGATCAGATCGCCGACGCGCGCCAGCAGGCCGTAGCCCGCGCTGCCGGCCAGCAGCAGCGTCTGCGCCGCATTCCCGGCGAAGTAATGCGCCGGCTGCGTGCCAGCTTCGAGTTCGATCAGCGTGGTGATCGGCTGGCCATCGCCACGCCCTCCGGGCAACAGGCTGACCAGCGTCGAGTAGACGCGGCCGCTGCCGTTGGCCGCGGAGCCGAAGACCAGCAAAGCGTCGACGCTGCGGCAGGCGAACGTTGCCAGCAACGCGTCGCCCGGCTTGAACTGCAGGCCCGCCGCGTCGACCTCATGCCCCTTCAGCGCACGCACCCAGCCCTTGGCGCTGACGACCACGGTGACCGGCTCGTCGATCACCTTGATCTCGACGACCGCCTTCTTCTCGGCCTGGATCAGCGTGCGGCGCGGGTCCTTCTCGACCGAGCCGAACTGCTTGATGTCGGCCTCGATCTCCTTGATCACCGTGCGTTTCAGCGTGCCCGGGTTGCCGAGGATGTCTTCGAGTTTTCCCTGCTCGACGCGCAGGGCCGAAAGCTCCTGTTCGATCTTGATCGCTTCGAGCCGCGCCAACTGACGCAAGCGGATTTCGAGGATGTCGTCGGCCTGCCTTTCGCTGAGCTTGAAGTGCTCGATCAGCGCCGGTTTCGGCTCGTCGGCGGCTCGGATGATGCGGATCACCTCGTCGATGTTCAGCAGCACCAGTTGCCGGCCCTCGAGCACGTGGATCCGGTCGAGCACTTTGTCTAGCCGGTGCTGCGAGCGGCGCTGCACCGTCTGCAGCCGGAAGGCGATCCACTCGGCGAGCATCTGGCGCAGCGTCTTCTGCGTCGGGCGGCCGTCGGCACCGACCATCGTCAGGTTGATCGGCGCCGAGCTTTCCAGGCTGGTGTGCGCCAGCAGCTGGGTGATCAGATCGGCCTGCTCGATGCGACTGGTCTTGGGCTCGAACACCAGGCGCACCGCCGCGTCCTTGCTCGACTCGTCGCGCACCGCGTCGAGCACGCCGAGCACCGAGGCCTTCAGCTGCAGCTGGTCGGCGCTCAATGCCTTCTTGCCGGCCTTGACTTTCGGGTTGGTCAGCTCCTCGATCTCCTCGAGCACGCGCTGCGAGCTGGCACCGGGCGGCAACTCGGTCACGACCAGTTGCCACTGGCCGCGCGCCAGGTCCTCGATCTTCCAGCGCGCGCGCACCTTCAGGCTGCCGCGGCCGGTGGCATATGCCGCGCGGATCTCGTCTGCGCTGCTGATGATCTGCCCGCCACCCGGGTAGTCGGGTCCGGGAATCAGCGCGGCGAGTTCGTCGTCGTCGAGGCGGTCGTTCCTGATCAGCGCGATCGCGGCCAACGCGACCTCGCGCAGGTTGTGGCTCGGAATCTCGGTGGCCAGGCCGACCGCGATGCCGCTGGCACCGTTCAGCAGCACGAACGGCAGGCGGCTAGGCAACTGCCGCGGCTCCTGCGTCGAGCCGTCGTAGTTCGGAATGAAGTCGACCGTGCCCTCGTCGATCTCGTCAAGCAGCAGCCGCGAGATCGGCGCCAGACGAGCTTCGGTGTAGCGCATCGCCGCCGCGCCGTCGCCGTCGCGCGAGCCGAAATTGCCCTGCCCGTCGATCAGCGGGTAGCGCTGCGAGAAGTCCTGCGCCATCCGCACCAGCGCGTCGTAGGCCGCGGTGTCGCCGTGCGGATGAAAGCGGCCCAGCACGTCGCCCACCACGCGGGCGCTCTTGACCGGTCGGGGACCGCCCGCGGTGGTGAAGCTGAGCCCCATGCGGTCCATCGCATACAGGATGCGGCGCTGAACTGGCTTCTGGCCGTCGCACACATCGGGCAGCGCGCGGCCCTTGACGACGCTGAGCGCGTACTCGAGGTACGCGCGCTCGGCGTAATGGGCGAGCGTGACGGCATCGGTGGGGTCGGCAGCGGGAGGGGGGTCGAGCAGGTCAGATGTCATGAGCAATCAGGGCGCCGCAGTCAGCGCAACGGGTTCAACAGGGAGAGTCCCTCCAGCGTCTGCCCGTGCCGGAGGATCTCGGAATTCACAGTGTCGCAGCACGACCCCAGTGCGCTGGCCCGCTGGGAGTTGTCCAGACGAATGCCTTGGCGCCAGAATCGACATCGTCGCACTGTCTGGCGACGATCGCCGACCCGAAGCCAGCGACCCGCTGGGCGGGCTTCTTTGCCGGGCACGAGGAGAATAATTGATAGATGATCCGTTCCCGGAATTGCCGGAAAGCGCTTTCGCCAAGCTGGACACCGGCGACGATCTGGCGTTCTACACGCACCCGCGACTGGTCACCCACATCGATGAATGCGCTGCTCAGGCGCTCACCAGCTTCTATCGCGCACGGGTCCCCCAACGCGGACGCGTACTCGACCTGATGTCCAGTTGGGTGAGCCACCTTCCGGCGGATGTCACCTACGCGGAAGTCGTCGGTCACGGCATGAACGCGGAAGAACTCGGCGCCAATCCGCGGCTCGATCGCTGGTTCGTTCAAGATCTCAACCAGAACCCCATCCTCGCGCTCGACGATCAATCGTTCGACGCCGTCCTGGCTTGCGTCGGCGTGCAGTACCTGCAGCGACCCGCAGAAGTGTTCAATGAGGTGCGCCGGGTTCTCGTCGCAGGCGCCCCCTTCATCGTCAGTTTCTCGAACCGCTGCTTTCCGACCAAGGCCGTGGAGGTCTGGCGGGCGCTCGACATCAGCGGGCATGCGGCGCTGGTCAAGCTCTATCTCGAGCGAGCCGGTTTCACCGAAGTCCAGGTGGGACTGCTGGCCGATGGCCGAATGGGCGATCCGCTGGTCGCGGCGACGGGGCGCGCTTGAGCGGCGGTACATGGCCCGGGCTTGCTCACGTTCAGCGTCGACCGCTCGCGCACGAGCAAACTGCGCGATGTGGCGCGCGGCGAGTTGAAGTTTCCTCGCTCAGGGTGCTGATGCCCGAGCAATATCTTCGACAGGCTGGATCGGGCTGGCTGATACGGCGGGGCCAGGGCTCGACCGGGCCGACGGGGCACTCTGCTCCGCTCATGCCCAGGACTCATGCCCTGGGCTTTTGCCATGCACACACAGCTCACTGGAGTGTTCGTGATCCGGGATCACTCCCAAGGCCGGGCTGCGCCTGACCTCCTCCTTGATTTCGCGTCGCCCCTGACGAGCGACCCACGCGCCGCGCTGCAAAACGCAAATCGCGCCAAGCCGCTTCGGCTTGGCGCGATCCGCTTGCCAGAGTGGTCAGGACGCCGCTGGCGTCGAAGTCGTGGGCACCGCCTTCGGGGGCTGGGTGCCGTCGGACTTGCGGCGCTTTCTGCCACTTGCCGTCTTTCTGACCTGCTTGGCAGAAATGGTTCTCTTGCCTACGCGCTTCTTCTTTGCCAGTGCCATTTCGAGCCTCTTGAGTAAAGGGGAAAGGGGCGAAGGATACAGGTGGCGTGGATGCCCCGTCGTCGACGACGTGCCGGTCACCGAACCAGTAGCAGAGATGAACCGATACGCCTGGCAGCCTGTTGGCGTGGTCGGCAACCGGTCATCCGCAGGGCTGCGCCTCGGCGCGCTGCTGAATCTGCACACCTTCCACCAGGCGTTCGGATTCCGGCCAAGTCGCTTTGAATTGCCTGGCCCGGGATGGCTTTTGTCCACGTTGCAACGCGGTGGACACCGTCTCGATATAGGGCAGGAACCAGAGCGCCTGGCCGCACAGATGCTGCGTTATCGTTACCGCGCGCGGCTTGGGGAAGTCTCCGTGCCGGCCCACCATCGTCGCCAAACGCCGGACTTCCCATGATCCTTCTCCAGGCCATTGCCGCCGCCGCCCTGAGCTTGTTCAGTGCCCTGGCGCAGGCCACTTCGCCGGTGTCGGCCGATGTGATTCACCGCCCGGTCACGCCAACCGCGCTGGCGCCAGCCGGGACCATCGGCTATTCGGTCGCGCACATGGACCGCAGTGTCGATCCGCGCCAGGATTTCTACGCCTATGCCAACGGCAACTGGTTGAAGCGGCTGGCGATCCCCGATGCCGAGTCCGATATCGGTGGCTTCTCGATGCTGGGCGCCAACCTGGATGGGCAGCTGCAGCGGCTGGCCGTGCAGGCCAGACAGGGGCAGGCGCCCAAGGGCAGCCCGGCCCAGCAGGTGGGCGACTACTACCGCGCCGCGCTGGACATGCGGCAGCGCGACGCCGCCGGCCTGCAGCCGCTGCAGGCCGACCTGGACGCGGCCGCGCGTGCCAGCGGCCCGGCCGACCTGGCCAGGCTGTCGGTGCGGCTGCAGGCCAGCACCGGCAGCTCGCCGCTGTTCAACATGGTGGCGGTGCCCGAACTCAAGGACAGCCGCCGCACCCTGCTTTCCCTGCAGTTCGGCAACCTGCAGCTGCCGCAGGACCAGTACCGCGATCCGGCCAGCCAGAAGATCCGCGACGTGTACGTCGACTACATCACCCGCATGCACCAGCAACTGGGCGATGCGCCCGATGTGGCGGTCGCCAAGGCACAGACCATCCTGGCAATGGAAGCGGAGCTGGCGGCGATGCGCTTGAAGCCTCTGCAGTTGTACGAACCGGTGCTGATCTACAACCGGCTGTCGGTGGACGAGGCGCAGGCCCTGATCCCCGCCTTCGACCTCCGCGCGATGGCCGCGGCGGCCGGGATGACGCTGCCCGCCCGGGTGCAGGTTTACGACATCGGCGCGGCCAAGGCGACGCAGCAGCTGCTGAGCAGCCGGCCTGCGCAGGACGTGCAGACGCTGCTGCGCTGGTGGGTGCTGGCGCTGAATGCCGACTCCCTCGGCCAGCCCTGGTTCCAGTTGAGCCAGGACTTCCAGCGCCAGCGCGACGGCCTGGCCAGCTCGCTGCCGCTGGAACGGCAGGCGGTGCAGGCGCTGACGATGCAGCTGTACCACCCGATGTCGCAGCTGTACGTGCAGCAGTACTACACCGACACCACCCGGCGCGAGATCACGCAGATGGTGGGCCACATCAAGGCCGAGTTCGAACGGCGCCTGAAGACCAACCCCTGGCTGGATGCGCCGACCCGCGCCGCCGCGCTGGCCAAGCTGGCCAAGGTCGACATC
>JBJXEJ010000010.1:0-14599 GCA_046154125.1 Rhizobacter sp.
CCCACCGGCTCCAGCACCACCAGCGGGCGCGTGGTGACCGTGCTGCCGCCGGCGGTGGTGACCTTGATCTGGCCCACGGCCTGCCCTGCGGTCAAAGGGGCCAGCAGCGGGTCGGTGCGCTCGATCATGGTCTTGAGCTTGTCGCCTTCGCCCTTGGGCACGGTAACCACCAAGCCACCCTGCGCGCCCAGCTTGGCCTCCGGTTTGTCACCCTTCCAGATGGGCACGGTGACCAGCGGCTTGCTGGCTTCAAAGAGCCGCACCGCGTCCCAGGCTTGCCAGCCCCAATTGAGCAGCTTCTGGCTTTCGGCGGCCCGCGCTTCGCGGCTGGCGGTGCCCATCACCACGCTGACCAGGCGGCGCTTGCCGGCCGGGGTGTCGCGCACCGCGCTGGCCACCAGGCAGTAGCCGGCCGCTTCGGTGTAGCCGGTCTTCATGCCGTCAACCGTCGGGTCGCGGCGCAGCAGCAGGTTGCGATTGGGCTGAGCGATGTTGTTGAACTTGAACTCCTTCATGGAGTAGTACGCGTACTCCTTCGGGTAGTCGCGAATGATGTGAGACGCAATGACCGAAAGGTCACGCGCGGTGCTCTTGTGGCCAGGCTCGGTGAGGCCGGTGACATTCTTGAATGCGGTGTTCTTCAGATCCCAGGCCTGCGCCTGGCGGTTCATCATCGCGACGAACTGATCCAGCGTGCCGCCGACCGCTTCGGCCAGCGCCACCGATGCGTCGTTGCCGGACTGGACGATCATGCCCTTCAGCAATTCGTCCACGGTCGGCGTCATCGTGGTGTCGATGAACATCAGGGAGCCGCCGCCCTTGCGCTCTTCCCAGGCACGCATCGACACCGACAGCTTCTGCTCGAGCGCGAGCTTCTTGTCGTGCAGCGCGGTGAAGACGACATAGGCCGTCATCAGCTTGGTCAACGAAGCCGGATCGGACGGCGCATCGGCGTCGCGTTCGGCCAGCGTCTGGTTGCTGGTCAGGTCGACCAGCAGGTAGCTGCGCGCCGCGATTTCTGGCGGCTGAGGCACCTGGGCCTGAGCGGTGGGCAGCGCACCCGCTACCAACAGCAAACCGACGGAAAACGAACGCGACAGATAAAGAAACAGGGAGGTCATCGATGGATCAATCAGAAGAAAGAAGGGAGAAACAAGCGGAGCGGGCCGAAAGGGTTCAGCTCATCGCGCCGCAGTTTGCAGCTGATGCACCACGACGCTTTTCAGCAGGCCGAGTTGCCCGTGAAAGAAATGCCCGACGCCAGGGAACACGATGACCGGCAGGGACTGCGGCCGGGCCCAGTCCAGCGTGGCGGACAAGGGAACGACGTCGTCGCTTTCGCCGTGGATCACGATCGTGTCGGCAGGCACCACGGGAATGCATTGTTTCTGCGTCGAGGGACCGACAAGTACCAGACGCAGCGGGCGCTCCGCTTCAGGCAGGCGCGAGGCTGCCTCGGCCGCGACATAGGCACCAAAGGAAAAACCGGCGAGCAACAGCGGCTGGCCCGCGCTGCGATGCCCAGCGACAACGGCCAGCGCATCATCGACTTCGCCGCGGCCGTCGTCCCAGGCACCCTCGGACGTGCCCACGCCGCGAAAGTTGAACCGCACAGTGGCCCAGCCCAATTGCACAAGTGCCCGCGCGACTGTTTGCACCACCTTGTTGTCCATCGTGCCGCCGAAACGCGGATGCGGGTGGCACACCACCGCCAGCCCGATGGCTGCGGCAGCCGGCATGTCGAGTGCGCACTGCAGGCTGCCGGCCGGACCGTTCACCTGAATCGACTGGGTATGTGAATTCATGGAGCGCCCGGAGACGACGCCCGTATCGGGCTGAAATTCACTTGCCGACCGAAGGCGGGAGCAGCAAGCGGTCGACGACGCGACCGTTCTTCAGGTGGGAGTTGACGATCTCGTCGATGTCGTCGATGTCGACGAAGGTGTACCAGACGGCTTCCGGATAGACGACCACGACCGGGCCACCGGCGCATCGATCCAGGCAGCCCGCCTTGTTCACCCGAACCTGACCCGGCCCCGACAGGCCCGCTTCCTTGACGCGCGACTTGCAGCGATCGAATCCAGCCTGCGCCCCCTGTCGGGCACAGGAGTCCTCGCCCTTGTCACGCTGGTTCAAGCAGAAAAAGACATGCCGGCTGAAATAGGTCATCCGGCATTCTACGAAGGCCTAGCTGAAGGCTGTCTCACATCAGGGTATCGATTTGCATCAGGCGTCATCGCGCGCGGCGACGCGACCCAGCAGATAGGCCATCGCCACGTAAGGCCACAACCAGCCGACCCACTGTGCAGCGCCATGGAAACGAATGAAGCGCCCCTGCTCCCACGCCTGCAGGCTCTGCGCGAAGTAAACGTCTTCGGACGCCTGGGACATCAGCGAAACCAGCGCGGTCAACGCCATCAGGCCCAGTGCGGCCGACGCCCTGCGCGGCACCCAGGCCAGCATCAGCGAAGCCAGGGCGCCCGCACAGAGACCCGCCATCGCCGTCGAGGAAAGCCAGGCCATCGCATGATCCGGTCCGAAATTGAGGGCGGTCGACAGCGTGGTGGCGCCCCCTCCTGCTACCGCGATTCCCAGCACCATCACGCTGCGCCGCCACCCCGAGCGGCAGACCGTGAATCCGAGCAGGCACGGCGCGATCAATCCCAGCGCGATCGCACAGAACTCGCCGGCCGGTGGCAGCCCCGGTCCGAACCACTGTGCCTCGAGGATATTGCGGCTCCAATCGGCCAGCGGCGTGTGGTCCAGCCAGCCCGCCAGGGTGTCCTGAAGGCGGGACAGCACCTGACCGACGCCGAACGGCAGCGCGGTCGGAAACAGCAGGCCCGTCGGCCACAGCAGCAGCAGGGTCAGGCCGCCTGCACTGCGCGCGACAAACCACCGATCGCGCAGTCGCTGCCAGCGGTCGAGCAGGCCGGCCGCATGCATCAGCACGCCCAGCGCGGCGCCCACAGTGGCGCCCAGGATGTTCAATGCCAGATCGACGTTCGACGGAACGCGCGACGGCAATCCGTTCTGCACCAGTTCCATCGCCAGCGACAGCCCTGCAGCGGCCAGCCCCGCACGCAGGAAGGCGCCACCGGCGCGGCGGCCGGTGCGTACCCCGGCTGCAAACACCAGCAGGCCCAGCGGCAGGTAACCCAGCAGGTTGGCCACCAGATCGAAGGCGGTCCAGTAGCGAGGCCAGGGCAGCGCCAGAAAGGCCAGCAGCCCGACCGTCGGCCATCGCCATCCTGCAAACGGATACAGGCTCGCATAGGCGATCAGGCCGGCATACAGCCATGCGAGAGGCAAGGCCGAACTTCGGTGGCGTGCCATCGGTGCTCCGGCGGCGCTGGAATCAGTTCACGGTCAAAACGGCTTGACCACCACCAGCACCACGATGACGATGAGCAGGATCACCGGCACCTCGTTGAACACCCGGAACCAGCGGTCACTGCGCTGATTGGCGAACTGCTCGAACTGGCGCAGCAGCGCACGGCACATGTGGTGGTACCCGACCACCAGCACCACCAGCGCGATCTTGGCGTGCAGCCAGCCGCCGGCGCCTGTCCTCCAGTAGCCGAGCCACAGCCAGAGCCCCAGCCCGATCGCCGGGATCATCAGCAGGCTGGTGAAGCGGTAGAGCTTGCGGGCCATCAGCAGCAGCCGCTCACGCTCGGCATGGCTGTCGGCTGGCACCATGGCCAGGTTGACGAAAATGCGCGGCAGATAGAACAGGCCAGCGAACCAGGCCGCGACGAACACGATGTGAAAGGCTTTGATCCAGAGCATCGGCGGATTATCGCCATGCGGGACAGGCCGCCACGCGGCGCGGGGCAGCCTCCGGGCTCGGGCGAAACAGGGCACCGCCACAACGTGCGTCTATGATCTGACGAAGAACTTTCGCGGGTGAAAAGTGCTTGTTGCCAAGCACCGAAGGCACCTGACGATTCCTGTCCACACACCACTGCGTTTCGTCGTGCACACACCTCCCGCCTACCCCACCAGCCGCCCGCGTCGCCTGCGCAGAGACGAATTCAGCCGCGCGATGGTGCGCGAGCACCGTCTCCACCCGAGCGATCTGATCCTGCCGGTCTTCGTCACCGCAGGACACGACCGTACGCAGGACGTCGCCTCCATGCCCGGCGTCCAGCGCGTCACGCTCGATCGACTGTTGCCGGTGGCCGAGAGCTGCATGAACCTGGGCATCCCGGTGATGGCGCTGTTCCCGGTGATCGAGACCGCGCTGAAGACCGAGGACGGCCAGGAAGCGCTGAATCCCGAGGGGCTGGTGCCAACGGTGGTGCGTGAACTGAAGCGCCGGTTTCCGGACCTCGGCGTGCTGACCGATATCGCGCTCGATCCGTACACCAGCCACGGGCAGGACGGCCTGCTCGACGCCACCGGATACATCGTCAACGACACCACGGTCGAGGTACTGCGACGCCAGGCTCTGGTGCACGCCGAGGCCGGCGTCGACATCGTCGCGCCGAGCGACATGATGGACGGCAGGATCGGAGCGATCCGCGCTGCGCTCGAATCGTGCGGCTTCGTGCACACGAAGATCATGGCATACAGCGCCAAGTACGCAAGCGCCTTCTATGGGCCGTTCCGCGACGCGGTGGGCTCGTCAGCCAACCTGGGCAAGAGCAACAAGAAGGTCTACCAGATGGACCCGGCAAACACCGACGAAGCACTGCGCGAGGTGGCCCTCGACATTGCCGAAGGCGCCGATATGGTGATGGTCAAGCCCGGCATGCCGTACCTCGACATCGTGCGCCGGGTGAAGGACGAGTTCCACGTACCGACCTTTGCCTACCAGGTCAGTGGCGAATACGCGATGCTGAAGGCAGCCGCCGCCAACGGCTGGCTGGACCACGACGCCGTGATGATGGAAAGCCTGCTGGCCTTCAAGCGCGCCGGTGCCGACGGGGTCCTGACGTACTTCGCCCTCGAGGCAGCGCGCCTGATGAAAGCCGGCTGAGCCCGAGGCCGAGACGGGGATGCGCGTCTTCCACATCCAGGGCGACCAGTTCAATGAACTCGACTCATTGCCAGAGAAGCTGCCAGCGACGGGTTACCTGTGGGTGGGCAGCGCCCGGCGCGAGTTCGAGGTCCAGTCCGCCGTTCTGCAATCTGCCCTGCAGAACTGGACCGGCGGACAGCTGGTCGACCTGCACGTCTCCGACCTGCTGAACAACCAGCTGCCATCTCACTTCGACTACACGTCCTGGTACGACGTGCTGGTGTTCCGCCGACTGGCGGCCGGGGAAGGCAGCGCGCCGATGTTCCTCGACGACAGCAAGGGCACGCTGGCCACCGCGCGGGCAGCGCTCGAAGCCATCGATACCAGCCCGGTCGGATTTGCGCTGTTCGACCGGGTGCTGCTGACGGTGCACCCGACCGACTGCCAGGTGCGCGAGTTCTTTGCCAACCGGTTGCAGCAGCAGGCGCTGACTTCAGGCGGCGATGCACGCAGCCCCGAGGGCCGCGGCGCCGTGCGACTGCCCACCAGCCCGGCCGACCTGATGCTGCGCATGGTCAACCACATGGTCGACAGCTACCTCGAGTTGCGGCGGCTGCTGACCAAGCAGCTCAGCTACCTCCAGCAGGAATTGTTCAACCCGCGCAGTCGCTTCGACAACTGGCAGATGCTGCTCGAGTCGCGTAACTCGCTGCACCTGCTCGAGGACACCTGCGAAGACCAGCGCAGCGCGATCACCGAATGGATCGACGCGCTCGACGAGTGGCCGGCCGATGGCGACAAGAACGCGCGGCGCGAACGCGAGTTGCTGCGCGTGCACTCGCGCGATGTGCTGGAGCACATCGAGCGCGTGCTCGGCCATGTTCGCCGGCTCGAATCGTCGGCCGAGACCGCGGTCCAGATGCATTTCTCGGCGCAGAGCAACCGCACCAACGACATCATGCGAACGCTGACCGTCCTGACGGCGATCTTCATGCCGTTGAACCTGGTGACGGGCTTCTTCGGCATGAATTTCGAGGGACTGCCGCTGATACACAGCCGCACCGGGTTCTGGACCATCTTTCTCATCATGCTGATGGTCGGCATCGGTCTCGGCCTCTTCTTCTGGCGCAAGCGCTACCTGGGATCGTCCCGCTGAGCCGACGCGCCGGGCAGCGTGTCAGGCCGCATACGGATCGGCAAACCCGAGGGACAGCATGACTTCGCTTTCGCGTGACTCCATGCGTTCGGCTTCGTCATTGTGCTCGTGGTCGTGGCCTTGCGCATGCAGCGTACCGTGCACCAGCAGGTGCGCGTAGTGAGACTCGAGCTGCAGCGACTGCTCACGCGCCTCGGCTTCGACCACGTCGGCGCACAACACCAGATCGGCGTGCACCAGCGGGGCGTGGCTGTAGTCGAAGGTCAGCACGTTGGTCGCGTAGTCCTTGCCGCGGAAGTCGCGATTCAACGCTCTCGCTTCCTCGCTGCCGACGACGCGCACCGTGATCTCGGCCGGCGCATCGAGCGCCGCGCGTATCCAGCGTGCAACTCGATGCCGCGGCAACCGGACACGGTGCGCACGCGGCAGGACGTCGCGCGCGAACTGCAGGGAAAGGGACAACGCGGGTCGACTCACGATCAGACGGAGTCCGACCGCGACGCGTCATAGGCGTCGACGATGCGTGCAACCAGCGGGTGGCGCACCACATCGGCCGACGTGAAGCGCGTCGTGGCAATGCCGCGCACCCGTTTCAGCACGCGCTCGGCGTCGATCAGTCCACTCATCTGGCCGCGCGGCAGGTCGATCTGGCTGACATCGCCGGTGACCACGCACTTGCTGCCGAAGCCGATGCGGGTGAGGAACATCTTCATCTGCTCGGGTGTGGTGTTCTGCGCTTCGTCGAGGATCACGAAGGCATTGTTCAGGGTGCGCCCGCGCATGAAGGCCAGCGGCGCCACTTCGATGAGCCCCTTCTCGAAGGCGCGCGCGACCTTGTCGATGCCCATCAGGTCGTACAGCGCGTCATGCAGCGGACGCAGGTACGGATCGACCTTCTGCGCCAGGTCGCCGGGCAGGAAACCCAACCGTTCGCCCGCCTCGACCGCCGGACGGGTCAAGACGATGCGCTGCACGCTGCTGCGCTCAAGCGCATCGATCGCGCAGGCGACGGCCAGAAAGGTCTTGCCTGTGCCTGCCGGACCGATCCCGAAGGTGATGTCGTGCGACAGGATGTTGGCAAGGTACACGTGCTGGCTCGGCGTGCGCCCGGCCAGATCGGCACGACGGGTGCGCAGCACTGTGGGCTCCGGGGCAGGCGCCACCGACGGCGCGGCGCGCTCCGCGGTGGTGTGGTGGGTCTCCGGAATCTCGCGTCCTGCGCTGTCGTAGGCAGCCTCGACCAGCGACAGCTGGAACGCATCGGCCGCGAGCGGGCCCTGGGCTCGGTCGTACAGCGACTGCAGCAGTGCCACCGCACGCTCCGCCTGCGCCTTGCCCCCCTCGATGCGAAACGACTCGTTGCGTCGCGTGATCGTCACGTCGAACGCCGATTCGATGTCGCGAAGGTGACTGTCCAGGCTGCCACAGAGGTGCGCCAGCCGGGTGTTGTCGAGCGGAATGAACGCGTGTCTGAGGATCAAGTTCGACCGATCTCCGAAGGGGTGGACTATTGTGGCGCCGCGAGAGAGGTGGCCCCGGCTCCAGGCCTGTTCACCGCACGAGGCCATCCTGCACAATCGCCGCCCATGCGGACCCGCGCTGTGCTCCAACTCCTCGCACTGTGTGTGTGCCTGCTGACAAGTGCGGCCCAGGCGGCCACGCTGACGATCACCTCGGCGCAGTCGATCAACAGCGACGAGGCACACTTTCCGACCACCGGCACGCCCAAGCCGGTCTCGCTGCCCGACGACTGGACCGTCACTCGCCCCGACCACGACGGCAGCGTCTGGTACCGGGTCGCCTTCGGCAAGCCGGAAGGCCTGGCGGCAGATGACCTGCTCGCGCTTTACATCGAGCGCGCGTGCAGCAACCTCGAGGTACATCTGAACGGCCGTCGCATCTACAGCGGCGGCCGCATGGCAGAGCCGACGACACGCAACTGCTATCACCCTCAGTTGGTGAGCCTGCCGGCCGTGCTGCTGGACCAGCCGGAGAACGTGCTCGATGTCCGGGTGCAGGGATCGGCGTTGCGGCATGTCTCCGCGCGTACGCGTGCGGGCGGGCTGTCGGCGCTGCGCATCGGGTCGGCCACCGCGATGACGGCGCTTTACGAGCAACGCGAGTTCTGGCGCATACGGACGGTGCAGATCATCGGCATTGCCCTGATCGCAATGGGAGGCTTCCTGCTTATCCTGAGCTGGATCAACCGCAGCGAGATCTTCCTGATGTACTTCGGCTCGCTGCTGCTTGGCTGGGCGCTGCTTTCGCTGCGCGTCTGGTGGCCGCACTGGCCCTGGGACACGCGCGTCTTCGAGTCAGTCGTCTGCAGCGCGTTTCCGCCGGTCGTCGCGATGGCCGTGCAGTTCCTGCTGAGCTACGCCGGAGTGCGTTCGCGCCGGGTCGCGATCGGCCTGCTGCTGCAATGCATGCTGGTCCCCATCAGCCTGGTCGCGACCGGCGCAGACCATCTGTTCACGGTCGCAAGCGGGTGGTTTCTGCTGTTGGCCACCGAGATGCTGATGGCCATCGCGGTGTACTTGCGGCTGGCGTGGAAAAACCATCGTGACGATTTCTGGCCGATGGGCATCACGCTGGGCTGCCTGGGCGTTCTCGTGACGATCGAGATCGCGATTCAGTACGGCTGGCTGCCCACGCTCGTGGTGCAGCCCCTGAACTTCGCGTTTCCGTTGCTGCTGCTTGGAATCGGATCGAGGTTGCTGCAGGTGTTCGGCCGGGCGCTGCAGGCGGCCGAGGTCAATCGCTCGCAGCTGGAGAGGCGCGTGCACGAAGCCACCGCGGAGATAGAACGCAATTTCGCGCAGATGTCGGCGCTGCGCGTCGAGCAGGTGACCGAGAAGGAGCGCAAGCGCATCGCCGCAGACCTGCACGACGACCTCGGCGCCAAGCTGCTGACCATCGTGCACACCAGCGAGAGCGAGCGCATCTCGACGCTGGCGCGCGAGGCGCTGGAAGAGATGCGCCTGTCGGTGCGAGGCCTCACCGGCAAACCGGTGCAGCTGGCGGATGCACTGGCCGACTGGCGCGCCGAAACCGTGTCACGGCTGGGCCAGGCCAATATCGAAGCCGACTGGCGCAACCCGGTCGACGAGCTCGACCAGCAACTCACCGCCCGGGTGTTCGTGCAGACCACCCGCATCCTGCGCGAGGCGGTCAGCAACATCATCAAGCACAGCGGCGCCTCGCACTGCAAGGTGCGCACATCTGTTGATGCACAGCACTTCGGGCTGCTGGTACAGGACAACGGCAAGGGCATCGCGATGGAGCTCGACGGCAAGCTCGATCGGGGCCACGGCATGTCCAGCATGAAGCACCGCGCCAAGCAGCTGCTCGGTCAGTGCCTGGTCGAATCCGGTCCGGGCTACGGCACCGTGATCAGACTCACGATTCCCCTGTAAATCATCGATGCCCATGTCGGATAGCGGTCAGGGCGGCTCCGTTTTGGTCGATAACCCCGATGACGGAGTCCCGATGAACAACATCCTGCTGCTGGAAGACCTGCCCGAGATTCGTGCCTGGATGAAGGCCCTGGTCTTGCAGGTATTTCCCAAATCGCACATCCATGAAGCCGCTCGCATCCACGACGCGCTGGAACTGACGACGGCGATCAAGTTCGATCTGGCGCTGGTCGATCTCGGCCTGCCCGACGGATCAGGGGTCACGGTCGTCGCGGAGTTGCGCGAGACCCAACCCGAGGCGCAGTCGGTCGTGGTCACGATCCACGACGATGACGATCACCTGTTCCCCGCGCTGCAGGCCGGCGCCTTCGGCTACCTGCTGAAGGAACAATCGCGCGAATTGATCGCCGAGCAACTCAAGCGCATGAGCGGCGGCGAGCCGCCACTGTCGCCGTCGATCGCGCGGCGCGTGATCTCGCACTTCGCAGCGCAGTCCAAAACCAAGACGCAGCAACAGGCCCATGCGATGCCCCATGTGTCGCTGACCGACCGCGAGAACGAGGTGCTGCTGCGTGTGGCCAAGGGTTACACGCTGCCCGAGATCGGAGTGCAGCTGAACCTGTCGCGACACACGATCGCCGACTACGTCAAGCAGATCTACCGCAAGCTCAACGTGAGTTCGCGCGCAGAAGCGGCCCTGGAAGCCCAGCGGCTGGGACTATTCCGGAGCTGATCCTCACCGAACGCATCGACCGGATAATCGATCGATGATCGGACGACTCACCGGCCTCCTCGCGGGGAAATCGCCCCCCCAACTGCTCATCGATGTGAACGGCGTCGGCTACGAAGTCGATGTGCCGATGAGCAGCTTCTACAACCTGCCCGGCCTCGGCGAACGCGTGACGCTGCTGACGCATTTCATCGTGCGCGAGGACGCGCAGATCCTGTTCGGCTTCCTGAGCCACGAAGAGCGCCAGACCTTTCGCCAGCTGATCAAGATCACCGGCGTCGGACCGCGGATGGCGCTGTCGCTGCTGTCGGGCCTGAGCGTCGGCGAGCTGGCTCAGGCCGTTGCGCGCCAGGAAGCCGGGCGACTCGTGAAGGTGCCCGGCATCGGCAAGAAAACCGCCGAGCGGCTGTTGCTCGAGCTCAAGGGCAAGCTCGCGGACGCCATCGGCGCCCCGGCATCGATCGCCAACGACGCACAGGCCGACATCCTGCAGGCGCTGATCGCGCTCGGCTACAGCGACCGCGAAGCCGCTGCAGCGCTGAAGAGCCTGCCGGCCGGGGCGAGTGTCAGCGATGGCATCAAGCTCGCGCTGAAAGCACTCGGCTGACAGAGCTGCGGGCCGGCTGCCGCACCGCTCAGTGCTTGTGCTCGGCCGCGGCGCCGCTGTCCTTCGGGTTCTCGACATTCACCGTCACGACAATCTCACCCGCCTTCTCGAACTTCAGCGTCAGCGCAAGTTTGTCACCCGCCCTGAGCGGCGCCTTCAGTCCCATCAGCATCAGGTGAAAGCCGCCAGGCTTGAGTTCGACGGTATGGCCGGCCGGCACGTCGATGCCGTCGACCTGTCGCATCTTCATCACGTCTCCCTCCATCGTCATCGTGTGCATTTCGACCGAAGCCGCGACAGGCGAAGTGGCTGACATCAACCGATCGGCAGCGCCCTGGTTGGCAAGCTTGAGGTAGCCGGCGCCGACCTGCTGGCCTGGGTTGGTGGGCCGCGCATAGGGATGGCCGATGTCGATCGCACCGATCTTGAAGCCGTGGGCGGCGGCGCCAAGCGTGGCAAAGGCCAGTGCGGTGATGGCGATCAATCGTTGGATGGATGACTTGTTCATGGAAGATGCTTTGCAGGGACGAAAAGTGGGTGCCGGAAGGCACATCGAAGCTCATCAGCCGTCGCATTTCTGTTCGGCGCGCAGGCCGAGGAACTGCAACGGTCCGTCAACCGGCACCTGGCCGGCAGCGGTCGATCACGCAGGCACGAGGGGCGGCGGAGCGCGGGACTGGCGGGGCGCCCAGACGAACAGCGCACGCGGCGACTGCGGGTACAGCGTCGGCTGACGGGCAACGCCTTCGGGCCCCAGAACGCATGCGGCATCTGCCGGAGGCATGCCCAGCGCCGATGAGAACTGCGAGCACAACGGGCAG
Source organism: Rhizobacter sp. (assembly GCA_046154125.1). Lineage (GTDB taxonomy): Bacteria > Pseudomonadota > Gammaproteobacteria > Burkholderiales > Burkholderiaceae_C > PBB1. Next base: position 11,697 of record JBJXEJ010000010.1, read on the forward strand.
TGCTCCGTGTGCAGCCCGACCGGACGGCTCGGCGCCACGGGCGGGCCACCAAAGGAAGTGTCCGCCGTCTGTGCAGCCGAGGCGAGCCATCGTGCACCGGCTGTCGAACAGACAACGGCCCCCGGTCCGGTTCCTGCCGCCGGTCTCAGCGCCTGTGACAGCGTCGGCACCAGCACCACTCCGACCATCGCGATCAACGCAATATGCAGGAAGAACTTCCAACAGTGCCTGTAAAAACTCACGGCGCGAGTGTAGGCGACGCCCTGACGACCGACTTCCTCGCAGCGCGCGCCACGCAGGGGCGTGCCGATAATGCGTCATGAGCATCCAGACCGACGAATTCGAGCCCCGGCGTGTGGTCAGCGCAGCACCCGCCTCGCCAAACGAGGAGGCGATCGAGCGCGCACTGCGCCCGAAAGGGCTGGCCGAATACGTCGGGCAGGTGAAGGCACGCGAGCAACTCGAGATCTTCATCGGTGCAGCGAAGATGCGCAGCGAGGCGATGGACCACGTGCTGCTGTTCGGCCCGCCCGGGCTGGGCAAGACCACACTGAGCCACATCATCGCCAGCGAGCTGGGCGTGAACCTGCGCCAGACCTCCGGGCCGGTGCTCGAAAAGCCCAAGGACCTGGCAGCGATCCTCACCAACCTCGAACGCAACGATGTGCTTTTCATCGACGAGATCCACCGCCTGAGCCCGGTGGTCGAGGAGATCCTGTACCCCGCGCTGGAGGACTACCAGATCGACATCATGATCGGCGAAGGCCCGGCCGCGCGCTCGATCAAGCTCGACCTGCAGCCATTCACGCTGGTCGGCGCCACCACACGCGCCGGCATGCTGACCAACCCGCTGCGCGACCGCTTCGGCATCGTCGCGCGTCTGGAGTTCTACACACCCGAAGAGCTCGCTCGCATCGTCAACCGCTCGGCGGGACTGCTGAACGTGCCGACCGATGCCGAGGGTGCCTTCGAGATCGCGCGCCGCTCTCGCGGCACGCCGCGCATTGCCAACCGGCTGCTGCGCCGCGTGCGCGATTACGCCGACGTCAAAGGCGACGGCCGCATCACGAAAGCGCTGGCCGACCTGGCCTTGAAGATGCTCGATGTCGACCCGCACGGCCTCGACGTGATGGACCGCAAGCTGCTCGAAGCGGTGATCCACCGCTTCGCAGGAGGCCCGGTCGGGCTCGACAACGTGGCAGCGGCGATCGGTGAAGAGCGGGACACGATCGAGGACGTGATCGAGCCGTACCTGATCCAGCAGGGCTACCTGCAGCGTACACCGCGCGGTCGCATCGCGACGCCGGCCGCGTTCAGGCACCTGGGCGTGACACCGCCCGGGGGCGGCGCCGGAGTCGATCTGTTCGACGAGTGAGCGGGACGCTGGCCTCAGGCCTGAGGCCGGTGGTTCGTGCCACCATCTGCGGTTTCGTCCAGCGCCGCGTTCTCGAGGTGCCGCGTGTCGCTCCAGCCGACCAGCGTCAGGCCCTCGCCGGTGTGCAGCAGCCGGTTGATGCTGGCATTGCCCAACGCCCACGAACGTTTGGCCTGCAGGTCGAGCCGTGTCGCGGCGCGGTAGAGGCAATCCATGACGCCACCATGCGCGACGACCGCGATGGTCTGCCCGGGATGGGCCTCGGCGAGCACTTGCACCGCATCGACGCAGCGCACATAGACGTCGCGGAGCGACTCGCCGCCTTCGGGAGCGAAATCGGGGTCGCGCTGCGTCCAGCGGCGGGCTTCGACAGGCCAGCGGGACTCGATCTCGGCAAAGGTCAGTGCCTCGAAGGCCCCAAAGGCGCGCTCGCGCAGCCGGGTGTCGGCAACCACACGCAAGCCGATTGCTTCGCCCAACGCTCCGGCGGTTTCAAGCGCACGTGACAGATCGCTTGAATACACCGCCGAGATTCCCTCGTCGATGAGCGCCTCGGCCATGCGGGCCGCTTGCCAGCGACCTGTGGCGTTGAGCGGTATGTCCAGGTGACCCTGAATGCGCGTGTCGACATTCCAGGCCGTTTCACCGTGGCGGATTGCCACGATGCGGGTCACCGTCGGCATCTGATCACACACCCCAGACGATGACCGCGTTGGCGGCGTGGCTGCGCTTGAGCATCTCGACCAGCGGCCAGGCACGTTGACGCAAGCTCACCGTGTCTCCTGCCGGCGCTCTCCGGCTCTCGGCGCTCGCTTCCTTCTCGGCCTGCTGGCGGGCGGCGTCGGCATCGGACACGGCCCGCTCGAGCGCAGCGATCGCCGCCGGCATGTCGGCGACCTCGAAGATGCCCTGTGCGGCCGGCTCCTTGCCGACCAGGCGCAGGATGGGCTCGGCACTGGCCGCCAGCATGATGACGTCGCCAGCCGCCTTGGATTTGAATTTGTAGATCATGAAGTCCTCGCAGACCGACGGAAATCGGCAACGGATTGTGCGCTGCGACACCACCCGGCAGGCTGGCCGGATCGGCGAGGGCGAACTCAGGCGGACGGCGGCTCCGCGGCGTCGAAGTCCGTCGCGGCCACCCTGGCGCGCAGGCGATCGAGCATCGCCTCGAACGACACCACGTCGATCGCAGGCGAGTGCAGGAAACCCTGGTATTGCTGGCAACCGACCTGCAGCATGAACTGGCGCTGCGCTTCGTTTTCGATGCCCTCGGCGATCAGTTCGAGGTGCAGGGCACGCGCCATGTTGGCGATGGCGCGCACGATGCCTGCGTCGCTTTCGTCGGCGGGCAGGCCCTGGATGAAGCTGCGGTCGATCTTGAGCCGCCCGATCGGGAAACGCTTGAGGTAGGCCAGGCTGGAGTAGCCGGTGCCGAAGTCATCGATCGCCAGCTTGACCCCCAGCGCTGCCAGCGCCTGCAGCCGGTGCAGCGCTTCCTGCGCGTCCTGGATCAGGATCGATTCGG
>JBJXEJ010000011.1:0-7829 GCA_046154125.1 Rhizobacter sp.
ACTGCGAGCGCTGTACGAGGACCCTGACTTTGTCAAATCGGTGACGGTGGACGAGATTGAGAACGAGATTCGCACCATCTGAGCCGGTCGTGCAAACTGCAAGACGCCTCGCATGACCGCTTTTTCAGGAAGCAGCCACTCATTCCCCGAACAAGAACGACCGCAACCAGTCTTAAGCTGCCAGAAGGTCAGGCATCCAATTTGACCGTTCCTGGCCTACATCTGTAGGTCAGGAAAGCTCGTTTCCGAGCGTCTGCACGGTCGGTAGCGCTGGCGCAGCTTGCAATCAATTGCAAACCGGAGGTCGATGTCCCGCGAGGCGACCTCGGTGGATAGCTCGCCGCAAGCGCTGCATTCACTGTCGATGCTCTCCATCGCAGACTCACTCGGCCAGGTCGCCGAGGATCGAGGACTTGACTCGGTAGACCATGCACTTTTCGGCGCCCGGTGGTGATGCGCTGCACCCGAACCCGGGCCGCCTGCCCTCGGTGTGCAGGTGGCCTCGATCCTTGAGTAACCGCAGCGCAGCCCGATCGTTGAAGCCCTTGCAGGCTTCGGTGCGAAACACATCGGGCAACACGTACCACTCCCAGCCGATTAGCTCGTCTAAGCCGGTGGTGGACTTCACCGCTTTGCGCCAACCAGCCCGGTTCATGGTCTTCGGCGCGTGGTCGTCACCTGCACGGCTCCAATCAGTGAAGCGGGCTTCGCCGTGCAGGGCGAACCATCCCCGCATCTGGCGCAGCATCTGCGTTTCTTCGGCCAGGCCGATGCCTGCGGGCCGTGCCTCGATCCATGCGTTCATGCAGCGCCGCACCGCATCAGTAGCTGTGCCGCGTTGCCAGCCCGTGAGCCCCGCTTCGGTCGCCATCTCGCCTGCAACAGCCACCAGGGCAAAGCGCCTGCCAACCCGCTGCACCTGACCTGCTGCGGACTCGGGCACTAGCTCGGCCTCGATCGAATCCATGCGCTCGCGCAGCGTGCGTGACAGGCCGTCGGTGTTGCCGGTCAGGTGTTCAAGCCAGGTTCGGCCCACGGCGCCGAAAGTAGTCTCGGCCGTGCGCGTCAGGTGCTGCGACAGGGCGCCGCCGTTCGCGAGCCCATGCAGATCTTCGAAGATGCCCAGTCCTGCGCCGGCATCGGCGGGCAGATCGATCATTCGCAGCTCTTGCCCAGCACGCGTGCGCTTGTTCGCCTCGCTCATGTGCTCAGTCAGTCCGATCTCGCCTGCACTCACGAACAACAGCCGCCAGGTCAAGCGGGGCCGAGCCGCGCCAGTGCGGCCCGCTCGGCTTTTGCCTTGGCCGTTCGCCAGCATGTAGGCGGCTTCACCGGCCACCTTTGCGTCCAGCTGCGCCAGCTCGTCAAGGCACAGCAGCCCATCCGAATGCTGAGCGGCCATGCCTTCAAGCCCGTTGTCCGTGGCACGCCAGCGCTGCAGGTAGTCCCGACCACCCCACACGGACGCGGCCACGCGCAGTGCGGTTGTCTTGCCGCAGCTCGAATCGCCCATGAAGTGAAACCCGCCGCCATCGGTGCCCGCAGCCCATGCGAGTAGCGGCCCCGCGAATGCGCAGCTCGCCGCGAAGGTGAGGCGTGAATTGCCCACGCACAAGCGGGCCACACGCTCACGCCAATGATCGAGCGTGCCGCGTTGATCGAAAGTGCCTTCGGTCGGCGCTTCACTCTGAAACAGGATGCGCTGGCCGCCATCGTCCCCGAGCGTTTCGCGAGGCAGCACATAGGCCCGGCCATGCCAGCCCACGCGATCCACGATGCGCACCAGGTCAGCCGGTCGGCGGCTTTGCAGGTATGCGGTCAGCAGGCTGCGCCGCTTCGCGTCGGTCGGCATCATGAAGCCCTGCCCGAGCAGCTCGGCACGGTACGCGGTGCCGTCTCCGGCCAGCATCGCCAGCGGCATTAACCAGCGCCGCCCGGCCCGAAAGGGCGTATCGAATTCGAGCAACAGCGCGGCACCGTTGTCGTGTGCGTCGCGTGCCCATGCGGTCACATGCAATGGCTCGCACACCTTCACCGGCCGCGCTGCACTGCCTGAACCATCGTCGGGCGGATCGAACCACAGCGCGTCACCATCGACGCGAAACCGATCGAAGGCGCCCGCGCTGCTGGTGCCCTCGTCGGCATCGCCGCGCTCGGCTCGCTGTCGGCCCGCTGGCGCCGCTTTCGCAGTGCTGTCGGGGCCATTGCTTGTCTGTGCCGATTCGGCTGATTGAATCGCAGCATCGACCAGGCGGCGCACCGCATCCAACCCTGCCGACTGGTGAAGGTCATTGAAGTCGCTGCCCTCTGCGGTCAGGCCCTCGGGGAAGATCGCAGGCCCGCCCGCCAGGCGTGCGGCCTCGGTTGCCTTCAGCCGACCGGGGTTCTTTCCGATGCGTGCTTCGGTGGCGGTGTCGTCGTCGCCACAGACCGCAAGGCGGGCCGCTGGGTATCGGCCACGCAGCGCACGAACCACATGCGCCAGGTTGCCCGTATCCCAGGCTACAGCCACGGGTCGTCCGGTGGCTTCATGCACGCTCGCTCCGGTCGCGTAGCCCTCGGCCACTAGCAACCAGGGCACCGCGTCGGCGGTGCCGATCATGTGCAGCGTGCCCGTCTTGCGGGCGCCTGCGATGAACAGCTTTTCAGGTCCGCCGCTCGCTGGCCGGTCGGGCTTGATCGTCTGCACATTCCACAGCTCACCGGCCGCGTCTCGCGCGGGCAGCACCAGGGCGCCATCGGGAAGGAAGCGCCCGCCGTGGTTACCCACGCCCTTGCGCGTGAGGTACGGACTCGATCCTTTGTCGCTGGCCGATGCCCACACCTTTTCCGCCTCGGCCGCCGCCTGTCGCTGGCGCTGTTCATTCGCGGCCTTTTCACGCTGCTCGGTATCGCGTCTTGCAGCGGCCTGCGCCTTCAGCTCGGCGGGTGTCGGCTTGCGTGCGGGCGTCTGCACAGCGTCGAAAGTAAAGCCGTGGTCCTTCGCTATGCCGAACAGCGTGCCCACCTTCACAGGCCCTCGCTTGCGTGCGCTGCGCCAGGTGCTGCGGTCCTCGGCCGAGTCGGGCTTTGCTCGCCTTCCGGCCCACTCTTGCCACAGCTCTGAGCCGGCATCGCCGATTCCATCGAACACCGCGAAGGCGATGCGCACGCGATCATCGCGGGACACGTCGGACGGAATGCATTGCAGGGCTGCGCGTACCGCTTCAAAGCTCGGGGGCGTGTTTCTCATTCGAGGGTCAGTGAGAGTTGATGCGGCTTTGCTGGCCGGTGCGTGAGTACGAATGTGCGAACGCGCCGCGCCGTCGTTCCGCCTGCACAGCGCACCGCACGATCGTTGCCGCGCCGGATGCCGTAACCCTGCTTGCCGCGCATGTCGGAATGCACTTTCGTGGGGCTGCCCAGGTCGGCCGCTGCATTGATTTCGGCGAGCGTCACGCCATCGGGGTGCAGCTCCATAAAGTCAGCCGCACGCGCGGCCTGCGCTTCGCGCGTATCGAGGTCAAGGGGCTTCATATGGGCCACCAGGTCAGCGGCCGACTACCGCACGGCTGGCCTTCGGTAGCGCTGCCAGCCTTCTCGGATCGCCCGGCCGCGAATGCGCGACCAGCTCCCCCGTGTTGCGATCGAAGACGCTCAACACGCGGCGCCGATAGTCGAAGCTGGCGCGGTAGCCGATGCCGTCAGCACTGAACGCGGTGGAGAACGCGGGTTGCATGGCGCACAGCACTCGGTCAGCCTGTCGCAGCAGCGCGGCCGGGGATTCGAATGGCGGGCGGCTCATCGCGGCGCCCTCGATTGGCGGATGCGAGCGGCGATGAAGGCTTGCACCTCAGACCAGACCCAGCAGGTTGCCCGGCCGATCTTCACAGGCCGCGGCGCGGCGCCCTCTTTCACCAGGTCAAGCCAGGCCGTGCGGCCGAGGCTGACGGCCTGCAAACATTCGTGCAGTCTTACCAGGCGCTCATTCGAGGCCATAGGGTCCGCAACGGCGGTCGGGCTCTCGCTCGTCGAGGTGTCCGGGGGATTCTGGCGCATGGTTGCGACCTCCTGCGGTAGTTGTGAGGTCCGCAGAATCGCCGCATGCAGGCACAACTTAAAGGGGCGATACACCCCAATCGAAGCTGTCCGGGTTTAGCCCCCTGCGATCATCGACGCCCGAATAGCGTCCCGCTTTTTAAGCTCGCGGCGCAATATGTCGCGGGGTTCGCCCTCAAGGTCGAACCCACGCGCCATGATCCGCAGAACCCGGACCATGCGAGACCCCTCCGCCGCCGACTCCCGGAATTTCATCTCGTGTGTCAGGAAGCGCCGAAGCATTAACACTAGGTGGCCGAGAACATGGTCGCGGGGCCGCTTCCCGCTGCGGCCGACTGCCAGCCTTTGCACGGCCCTCGCTTTCTCCTGCAACTCTGCTAACAAGGCGAGCAACGGGGGTTGCGGCTCAGCAAACAGGTAAGGGGGTCGGTTGACCAGAAATAGCTGCACGCCGAACAGCTCCCGCCAATCAATCCGCACCTCTTCGAGTTGTTTCTGAAGGCTGTGCGCCAGGCGCTCGACCTTAGCTAATCGCTTCCTGCGTTGCGCGGCCTCACTGGCCGCGCCCTTCGAGGTCAGTAGAGAAATTCGGCGTGGGTCGTGCAGGATGCAGAACGCTTCGATTTCGGCAGCGAGGTCCGTACTGCAGACGACTCGCACAAGGTCCCTGCGATCGTCGTCTGACAATAAATCCAGCCCTCGGTCTTTGATTGCGGCTCGCGCTGCGCATTCGCTGATCCGCAGCTCCTCCCCTCGTTGCAGGAGCGCATCGAGAGCCTCCCCGACATCCTCCGGGCTATCGAACCGGAGCGGCACGGGCGCCGCAGCGCCAGCCAATGCCTCCCGGATCGCGTCTGCTGCGTCTGTTTTGGAAGGACGCGACTGAGCAGATCGCGCCGTCCTCGGCTTACCCACCATTCACACCCCTAGCGTGCGCCCTTTGATAAGGTGCTGCGCCAGCCGGGAAGGGGACCCGGTTTTCGCCCTCGGGGATCAGCCTCGGACCAGGCGCAGCGAAAACGAATGATCGGCTACGCGGCTGCGGCTGTACTCACCCGCCGCGCCTTGGAATTCGACGCAGGGCGAGCAACGCACACCGGGTCTGGTCGCGGCTCCAATAACCCACGCTCTGCAAAGCTAACTATGTCGGGCCACCCGACAACCAGGAGGTCAATCAGCAGCACATCGACGCACCGCAGCGCGGCCCGAATGACTTCCGTCAGGTGCTCGTCGGCGCAAGACGGTTCGGCCACGCCGGAGGAGTGGTTGTGCGCAACGATCACCGCCGCCGCATTCAATTGCAGGACCCGCTTAACAACCTCGCGGGGATACACGGTCGTCTGCGAGAGCGATCCTTCGAGCAGCACCTCGAAGGCGATCACTCGATTCAGAACTTCCAAGAAGAGCACACCGAAGCACTCCCGATCGTTGCCTGCCAGGTGCAGCCGCAGGTACTCACGAACTTGCCCGGGGGAGCACAGCGCTGCGCCAGGCTCACGCACCCGATGCGACAGGATCGCTAGCGCCGCATCGATCACCGACTGTTCATGGGCTGGAAGGCCCCGCGCCAGCGAAAGCGGTGCATTAACCGGCCACCCGTCAACGCGCATTGCAGGGGCTGCGCTGGGCGCCTTTTCGCGCCGGTTTGCGGGCGTCTGCAGTTTCACCAGGGAAGGGGCAGGGGGCTGAACGGTCACGGGTTCAGGGGAAGAGACTGAGGGTTGAGAGAGATTCCGCACTTTCCCCGCAGTCGTTCCGCTGTTCTCTGCCCTATTCCTTCCAGCCTCAGTGTCCCGTCTTTGCTTGCGCTCCTGTCGATCAGCCCTCGCTTTCCGCAGTTCCGCAGTTTCCGCGGTGCTTGTCGCTCCGGCTGTGTCTTTTGCGGGCTTCATGCCGCGCTCTCCCGCAGTGGGACCACTTCGCCACCCTTGCGCAACCGGTCCAGGTAGTCGGCCCACGTCTGCATCATGGTGCGCCGCTGGTCGAGGAATTGCGTTCGGTTATAGGCGCGGCCGAGGCTGTCGGACACCGCATGCGCTAGCTGCGCCTCGATCACGGACTCGGCCACCCCGAGGCGTTCGGCCAGCATGGTGCGGGCCATCGCCCGGAAGCCGTGGCCGGTCATCTCATCCTTCGGGAACCCCATGCGGCGCAGCGCTGCCAGCACGGCTGCATCGGACATTGGCCGCTCGCCAGTGCGCAGGCTCGGGAACAGGTAACGGCCGTGCCCGGTCAGCGGGTGCAGATCACGCAGGATCGCCACCGCCTGCGCCGCAAGCGGCACCGCGTGCGACTGCCCGCTGGCCTTCTCTTGCTTCTTCCGCTTGAGTCGTTCGCTCGGGATCGTCCACAGTCCCGCGTCCAGGTCGATCTCGGACCACTCGGCCTTGCGCAGCTCGCCGGGGCGCTGAAACACCAGCGGCGCCAGTTGAAGCGCAGCACGGGTCACGCCGTGACCTTTGTATGAGGAGATGGCTCGCAGCAGCTCACCAGCCCGCTTCGGGTCCGTGATCGCCGCGTGGTGTTTCACCTGCACAGGCGCAAGGGCGTCCCGTAGATCGGCGGTCAGGTCGCGCTTGCACTTGCCCGTTGCGATCCCGTACCGCAGCACTTGCCCGGCCGCGTTCTTGACGCGGTGCGCAGTTTCGATCGCACCCCGGGCCTCAACTCTTCGCAGGCAGGCGAGCAACTCAGGTGCCTCGATCTCGCCGATTGGCCGACGCCCGAGCCACGGGAACAGGTCCTGCTCCATGCGGATGCGAGTGCGCTCCGAATGACCCTCGGTCGTCTTGGCTCTGTGTATGGTGGTCAGCCACTCCCGCGCCACGGCCTCGAAACTGCCCTCGGGCGGAAGCCCGGCGTTGGCTAGGCGCTCGGCCTGCCGCTTGTCTGCCGCAGCGACCTTGCCCGCCTTGCGCACATCGCTCGGGTCGATGCCTTCGCTTACCAGCTTGCGGATTTCGTTCGCCTTGCGGCGTGCCAGCGCCAGACCGGTGTCCGGGTAGGTGCCGAGGCTCAGGATGTTGCGGGCGCCGTTCAGGCTGTAGGCCAGGCGCCAGCCGTGGGCCCCGCCCTTGACGAACAGCAGCAGGTGCAGCCCGTCGCCATCGTTCAGGCGCTTGCGGGTGTCGCCAGGCTTGATCGCCTTAATCGTGGCATCGGAGGGAATCAGGTCGCGTGCCATGCAAGAACTTCCGAAGTGCAAGAACCCTGATTCTGGGGTTCTTGCATTAGTTCTTGCAAGTTTGAGTGGATTTCGGCGGAAGTTCTCGCATCTCTACGGATGCCTTCTGATCGTAAGTCATTGATTTTAAAAGACTTACCGTATCTCAGCGAACCTCTGCGAATCGTCATCTGGTGGAACCGGGGGGAATCGAACCCCCGTCCGCAAGCCATCATCAGGTAGTTCTACATGCGTAGCTGACTGATTTGGATTTAAAGGCGGTCACCGCGCAGCAGCACGCTGAGATCACCTCGATTCACTTAGTTTGATCCTGCATCGAATGACGCGATGCCGGACGAGCCCATGTGTATGACTTCGCAGTCCTTGGGTTACCCCTCAGACCCAGCCCATCGGCCAACTGTTGCGAAGCTCACCGGTTTTAAGCGGCGAGAGCGTACGTAGAGTCGTTCGCAGTTACTTTGTTTCCAGTGGATTTACGAGCGTACTGGTGCTCGGCATGCCCTGATCCCACTCCGAACCCACGTCGAAGCCAGGTCAGCCCCAAGCGTCCTAGTTTAGGCCAATCCGAACAGAGTCAAGAGCTGATGCGGGGCATCGATCACGTGGT
>JBJXEJ010000012.1:0-2572 GCA_046154125.1 Rhizobacter sp.
CAACGAAACGACTCCCATGGCAGCCAAGAAGTTCACCCCGAAGCCCCAGCCGCAGAAGAAGGACCGCGGCCCCCTGTCCGAGCTCGACAAGGTCACGCTGCGCGAGATCAAGAACTGCGCGGTGCACGTGCACAAGGCGATCGAGGACCAGGGCAAGCCCGAACTGAAGTTCCCCGACCGCTCGCTGAAGAACGCCCGCTACGACAAGAAGGACGGCTACTTCGTGATGGGCCGCTCGCGCGTCGAACGCACGCTGTCGGTCAACACCGTCAAGTCGTTCGCGCAGACGCTGAAGATGATGTCGCTGAGCAAACAGCTCGTCGACGAGGACGACTTCGCCACCAAACGAGAAGCGTACTACGTGTCGAAGAACTGGGAGGAGGCCAAGTTCGACGAGCAGCCGGAGAGCGACGCGGCGATGGACGACATCGAGGCGCTGTTCTCGCTCGAAGGCGTGATGCGCGAACACCTGCGCTTCAAGGCCGACGAGCACGGCGGCAAGGTCGCCGGCCAGCTGATCGTGCTGGACCGCGATCGTGATTCGGGCCGCGCGCTGCGCATCGACTGCACCGGCTTCGGCTCGGGCGCGTACTCGATCCCGACCTCGGTCGAGCACCTCGGCTTCGAGACCAAGGCGAAGTTCATCCTGGTCATCGAGACCATCGGCATGTTCGAACGGCTGTCGCAGCACAGCTACTGGAAGACCGCCAACTGCATCCTGATCGGCACCGCCGGCGTGCCGACGCGCGCGACGCGCCGCTTCGTGCGCAAGCTCGCCGACGCGCACAAGCTGCCCGTCTACGCGTTCAACGACTGCGATCCGTACGCCTTCAGCAACATCTACCGCACGCTGAAGGTCGGCTCGGGCACCGCCGTGCACCTGAACCAGGTCTTCTGCGTGCCGCAGGCGCACGTCCTCGGCGTGTCGCCGCAGGACATCGTCGACTACGACCTGCCGACGCACGACCTGAAGGACGTCGACATCAAGCGCGCGCAGGACATGCTGAAGAACGACCCGTTCTTCCAGGCGCACAAGGAGTGGCAGCGCGCGATCGAGATGATGCTGAAGTCGGGCCAACGCGCCGAGCAGCAGGCGCTCGCCAAGCACGGGCTCAACTTCGTCATCGACGAGTACCTGCCGGACAAGCTGAAGGCAGCGAACAAGTTCCTGCCGTGACGTAGCGGGGGCGGGACTGCCGACCGAAGTGCGCATGGAGCAGTGAGCGGGACAGACCGGACACCCGGAATCCACGAATTCCCCGGCCAGTGCAGAGGGAACGTCGCCTGACGGTTGCCACACCTGTTTCGGTGCGGCGCCCGCTCGACCCCCACGCTCCGCAACCACCATGTCCCACGGCAAGTGCCTCGTCCTCCTGCCGCTGCTGGCCGCCACGGCCGCAGCCCAGCTCCCCACCGTCACCCTGACCAACCGCACAGCCCCGCGCGCGACCTGGGTCGCCATCACCACGGCCGGCACCACGCTGCCCGCCGGCACGCCGCCGGCGGTCCCGAACTTCAACACGACGTTCCGCGCCGATTCGTGCGGAGCGGCCAGCAATGACAAACTCTGGGTGTTCGGCGGCAGCCTCGGCAACAACACCAGCACGGTGACCAACGACCTGTGGGCGTTCGACGCACTCGCCGGCACGTTCACGCAGATCCAGGCGCACGGCACCGCCGGTGCTCCGCCGGCGCGCGGTCGCCACGCCGTGGCATGGAACCCGACCAGCAACAAGCTGGTGGTGTTCGGTGGCAACACGCGCGGCACCACGCCGACGCTGCTGAACGACACGTGGGAGTACGACCCGGTGACCAACACGTGGTTGAACGTGACGCCGGTGACCAGCCCGACGCCGCGCCAGTTCACGGCGCTGGCCTTCGACCCGGTGCTCGGCGGCATGCTGCTGTTCGGCGGCCAGACCAACGACGTGGCGCCCAACACCAACAGCAACGAGACGTGGCTGTTCCTCGGCGGTGCCTGGAGCCAGCTGAGCCCGGCCAACTCGCCGGCCCCGCGCGGCCAGCAGAGCATGATGACGCGTTCGGACTTCGGTGACGTGATCCTGTGCGGCGGCATCGACAACGGCATCGCGACGCCCGAGCAGATCCGCTTCCTCGACGTGTGGACCTGGAACGGCAGCAACTGGACCAAGATCAGCGACTGCGACGTGCTGACCAACCCGACCGGCATCGGCGCCACGTGGCCGGGCAGCGTCAACGGCAACCAGGCCGTCTACGACCCGCTGCGCAAGCGCGTCGTCATGCAGGGCGGCAACGGCATCACCGTCGCCACCAACACGGTCTACGTCTACGGCCCGAACTTCGGCGGCTCGCCGAGCAACTACACCAACGAGTTCGACTGCCTGACCAACCAGTGGGTGCTCTGCAGCACCGGCACCGGCACGACCCCGTTCAACAACAGCGACCCGCAGATCGGCCGCATCAGCCGCTACTTCGGCGGCTTCGTCGCCAGCACCGGCAAGGTCTACAAGGTCTGCGGGCAGAACGCGGCCGGCTCGTCGAGCAAGCCGATCTACAACGTCTACTCGTACCAGGCCAACCCGATCGCCAC
>JBJXEJ010000013.1:0-32180 GCA_046154125.1 Rhizobacter sp.
TTGTTGATTTCGACGTAGCTGTCGGGCCGCACCGGGTGCGCCATCGGGCCGGCGTCTTCGGGGAACTGCGCTTCGCGCAGGCGGCGCACGTCTTCGATGCGCTTGACGGCACGGCTGCTTTCGCTGCCGGCCATGTCCATGCTGAACTCCTGGTCGCGAAAGACCGTGAGGCCTTCTTTCAGGCTCAGCTGGAACCAGTCGCGGCAGGTGATGCGGTTGCCGGTCCAGTTGTGAAAGTACTCATGCCCGACCACCGATTCGATGCCGGCGTAGTCGTTGTCGGTCGCGGTCGCGGGCGAGGCAAGAACGTACTTCGTGTTGAAGATGTTCAGGCCCTTGTTCTCCATCGCGCCCATGTTGAAGTCTTCAACGGCGACGATCATGAAACGCTCGAGGTCGAGCGGCAGCTTGAAGCGCGCTTCGTCCCAAACCACCGAAGCGATGAGCGAGTTCATCGCGTGTTCGGTCTTGTCGAGGTCGCCACGGCGCACGTAGACCTGGAGCAGGTGGTCCTTGCCGGCACGGGTGCGGATGTTCTGCTGGCGCGCCACCAGGTCGGCGGCGACCAGTGCGAACAGGTAGCTCGGCTTCGGGAACGGGTCGTGCCACTTCGCGAAGTGGCGGCCGCCTTCCAGATCGCCTTGTTCGACGAGGTTGCCGTTGCTCAGCAGCACTGGGTAGGCCGCCTTGTTCGCGCGCAGCGTGACCGTGTAGACCGCCATCACGTCGGGCCGGTCGAGGAAGTAGGTGATGCGGCGAAAGCCCTCGGCTTCGCACTGCGTGAAAAAACCACCGCCCGACGTGTACAGGCCCGACAGCTGCGTATTCTTCTCGGGCGCGCAGGTGTTGCGGATCTCGAGCGTGAACTCGCCTTCGGGCAGGTTGTCGATCACGAGCAAACCGTCTTCGTGGCGGAACGACACCGAGGCGCCGCCCGCCAGCACACGCGTCAGGTTCAGCTCTTCGCCGTGCAGGCGCAGCGGTTGGGCCTCGACGTCTGCGTTGCGCACGACCTGCATGCGGCTGATGACCATGGTCTTGGCCGGGTCCAGGTCGAAGCTGAGGTCGACCGACTTGATCCAGAAAGCCGGTGCCGTGTAGTCGGCGCGGCGGATCAATGGGGAGCTGCCTTCACGCATCATGGTGTGAGCTTTCTTGTGTTGTCAGGCGGGAAGTGCCAGCGACGTGAAATCGGCGGCGATGGCGAGCAGGTTGTCGAACCCTGCGAAGGCACTGGCCGGCAGCGTGGTGGTGAGCGCCACGGCCTGCATGCCGGCGCGGCGTGCGCCTTCCACGCCGAGTGGGGCGTCTTCATAGACCACGCAATGCCCGGGCGCGATGCCGAGCCGCCGCGCCGCTTCGAGAAAGATGTCGGGATGGGGCTTGCCGCGCAGCCCATCCGCCGGACTGACCACGGTTTCGACCCAGCCGTCGATGCCGAAGCGCTGGAACGCGAGCGCCATGTTCTGCGGTGTCGACGCAGTGCACACTGCGAGCCGCAGGCCCGCCGCCTTGGCCCGTTGAACGAAGTCTTTGGCACCTGCGATCAAGGCCAGCGACGGCGCCGCGAACTCGCGGTACAGCGTTTCCTTCTCATCGACGAGCACCGCGATCTCCGCGGCGCTCGTGCCCGGCTGCATGTCTTTGAAGATCTCGTCGTTCGAGCGCCCGGCCGTCGACACGAAAAAGCTGTCGGCGTCGATCTTCATCCCGCGCCGCGCGTGCCACTCGACCCACGCGCTGTGGTGGTGCGGCATGCTGTCGATCAGCGTGCCGTCGAGGTCGAACAACAGGGCTTTGACGCTCATCTAGACGCCCTGCTTCAGGCTGGCTTCGATGAAAACATCGAGGTCGCCGTCGAGCACCTTCTGCGTGTTGCTCATTTCCACGTTGGTGCGCAGGTCCTTGATGCGGCTCTGGTCGAGCACATACGAACGGATCTGATGGCCCCAGCCCACGTCGGTCTTCGTGTCTTCGAGCTTCTGCTGTTCTTCCATGCGCTTGCGCATCTCGTGGTCGTAGAGCCGCGAGCGCAGCCGCTTCCAGGCCACGTCGCGGTTGCTGTGCTGGCTGCGGCCGTCCTGGCACTGCACGACGATGCCGGTCGGGATGTGCGTCAGCCGCACCGCCGAATCGGTCTTGTTGATGTGCTGGCCGCCCGCGCCCGACGCGCGGAAGGTGTCGGTGCGCACGTCGGACGGGTTGATGTCGATCTCGATCGAGTCGTCGACCTCGGGATAGACGAACAGGCTGGCGAACGAGGTGTGGCGACCCCCGGCCGAATCGAACGGACTCTTGCGCACCAGCCGGTGCACGCCCGTCTCTGTGCGCAGCAGTCCGAAAGCGTACTCACCCTCGACCTTGATCGTCGCGCTCTTGATGCCGGCGATGTCGCCGGGGGTCTCGTCTTCCAGCGTGGCCTTGAAGCCCTTGCGTTCACAGTACTTCAGGTACTGGCGCAGCAGCATGCCGGCCCAGTCGCAGGCTTCGGTGCCACCAGCGCCGGCCTGGATGTCGATGAAGCAGTTGCCCGGGTCGGCCGGGTTGTTGAACATCCGGCGGAATTCGAGCTGCGCGACCGCTTCCTCGAGCTTGGCCGCATCGACCTCGATGGCCTGCAGACCGTCGAAGTCGCCATCGGCTTTCGACATGTCGTACAGCTCGGTGTTGTCGGCCAGGTTGCTGGTGAGATGGTCGATGGTCTGCACCACCGCTTCCAGCGTGCGCTTCTCGCGCCCCAGTTCCTGGGCCCGCTTGGGCTCGTTCCAGACGCTCGGATTCTCGAGCGCCGCGTTGACTTCGTTCAGTCGCAGTGCTTTGCGGTCGTAGTCAAAGATACCCCCGGAGGTCGACCGTGCGCTTGCTGAGGTCGGCCAGGTGGTTGCCTATCGCGTTGATGTGTTCGACGTCCATGATCGGCTCGTTCCTGCAAATATTTGGATGGTCGATTCTCTCACGCGACCCCCGTAGACTCGGGCTGCAAGGCCTGCGGATCAACCAAGGAAAGCGAAGCGATGCAATGGACCGAACGGCACCGGGCCTACTGGCGCCAGAACCTCAGGATCACGGGGCTGCTGCTGGCGATCTGGTTCGTCGTGACCTTCGTGCCGGGCTTCCTCGCGCGCGACCTGGACTTCACTTTCTTCGGCTGGCCGTTCAGCTTCTGGGTCGGTGCACAGGGGGCGCCGCTGGTCTACGTGATCCTGGTGGCCTGTTATGCCCGCCACATGGAAAAGCTCGACCGCCAGCACGGGGTGGCCGAAGATGACGACGATTCCCGATGAACCCTGACACCTCGCTTCCCTTTTCGATCCGTGCCGCCGAATTGCGCGATGTCAACGCGATCGTGCAGTTGATCCGCGAGCTGGCCGAGTTCGAACACCTGACACACCTGCTGCAGGTCACGCCGGAGAAGCTGCGCCCCCACCTGTTCGGCGAGAGGCCGGTGGTCGAGGCGCTGGTCGCCGACAGCGCCGGGATCGTGCTGGGGTTTGCGCTGTTCTTCACCAATTTCTCGACTTTCCTCGCGCAGCCCGGGCTCTACCTCGAAGACCTGTACGTCCAGCCCGCGCAGCGCGGCCGCGGCATCGGCGAGGCCTTGCTGAGCCGGGTCGGCCGGATCGCGGTCGAACGCGACTTCGGGCGCTTCGAATGGAGCGTGCTCGACTGGAACGAGAACGCGATCCGTTTCTACGAAAGGATGGGTGCGATGGTGATGCCCGATTGGCGTATCTGCCGCGTCACCGGCGACGCGTTGCAGCGCTTCCGTGGCTGAACGATGAACTCGCCGCGGGACTCGACGGTTCGGGCTCACACCCGTTGCGCTGGGCCGGAGCTCGCTGGCGGTCACCCCGATCTGTCTCGGCACGATGACCTTCGGCCAGCAGGTGGGCGAGGCCGAGGCGCACCGGCTGCTCGACCATGCGGTGGCGCACGGCGTCGATTTCATCGATACCGCCGAGATGTACTCGGTGCCCCCTCGGCGCGAGACCTTCGGCGCCTCCGAGCGCATTCTCGGCTGCTGGTTCGCCAGTCGGCCCGGCACGCGGCGCAAGGTGGTGCTGGCGACCAAGGTCGCCGGACCTTCGCGCAACATGGACTGGATCCGCGGCGGCAGCGCCGACCTGACCGCCGCCGACATCGTGCGCGCCTGCAACGACAGCCTGGCGCGGTTGCGCACCGACGTGATCGACCTGTACCAGATCCACTGGCCATCGCGCCAGGTGCCGGTGTTCGGTGCGCTGTACTTCGATCCGCAGACCGAGCGTGCCGTCACCTCGATCCAAGAGCAGCTCGATGCGCTGCAGACGCTGGTGCGGGCCGGCAAGGTGCGTCACATCGGGCTGAGCAACGAGACCCCGTGGGGTGTCTGCGAATTTGTCCGGCTGGCCGAGCAGCACGGGCTGCCGCGTGTCGCGAGCGTGCAGAACCCTTACGCGCTGGTGAGCCGCGCGCTCGACAACGGGCTTGACGAGGCGCTGCACCGGCTGGATGTGGCGATGCTCGCGTATTCGCCGCTGGGCTTCGGCACGCTGACCGGCAAATACGACGAAGTCGGATTCACGGGAAGGCTCGACGATGTCGCGCTCACCGGCGCCGTTCAGCCGGGTCGCCTCGCGCTGTTCGAGTCGATGCGTCAGCAGCGCTGGGCGCGCCCCGAGACGCTGCATGCCGCGCGCCTCTACAACGCGCTGGCCCGCGACCATGGACTGACGCCGACGCAGCTCGCGCTCGCCTTCTGCTACTCCAGCCCGCGAGTCACCAGCACGATCATCGGCGTCACCTCCATTGAGCAGCTCGACGAGAATCTCGCGGCATGGAGTACCACGCTGTCGCCGGACCTGTTGCAACGCATCGATGCGATCCGCTGGACGCACCGCGATCCGGCGCAGTGACCGCATCGCCCCTCTACCGCCGACTGTTGATCCCCCGATGAGCCGAAAAGACCACGCTTCCGAGACCCCCGCGACGCAGTTGCTGAAGCGCCGGGCGGTGATCTATTCCGAACACCTTTACGACTACGTCGACAACGGCGGCACGGCAGAGTCGGCGCGTCAGCTCGGCTTCGACGAGCACCACGTGGTGAAGACGTTGATCATGGAAGACGAGACGGCCCAGCCGCTGGTCGTGCTGATGCACGGCGATCTGCAGGTGAGCACCAAGAACCTGGCGCGCCAGATTGGCGCGAAGAAGGTGCAGAACTGCAAGCCCGAGGTCGCGCAGCGGCACAGCGGCTACCTCGTCGGCGGCACATCGCCGTTCGGCACGAAGAAGGCGATGCCGGTCTATGTCGAGGCCACGGTGCTCGAGTTGCCACGTGTCTACATCAATGGCGGCCAGCGCGGCTACCTCGTCGGCATCGACCCGAAGGTGCTGGTCACGCTGCTCGGCGCTCGTCCGGTGCAGTGCGCGACGGGAGGCATCGTCGTGTCGCAGGGGCCGCTGAAATCGCAGCGCTAGATCGTCGAGGCTGTTCCGTCCACCACGCCACTTCGGCTCGCCTCCAGACCGCGGGTGGCGCAGGGCGCAAAATTGAGCGCGCCGTCACTTACAGATATCCATGGAGCCCATCCTTCCCCTCTTCGCCACCCTGTTGGGCTACCTGATCGGGTCGCTTTCCTTCGCTGTGCTCGTCAGCAACGCGATGGGTCTCGGTGACCCGCGCACATACGGTTCGGGCAACCCTGGCGCGACCAATGTGCTGCGCTCGGGCAACAAGGGCGCGGCCCTGCTGACCCTGGTGCTCGACGCGTTGAAGGGGTTCATGCCGGTGTGGGCGGTGGCCGCATTCGGTGGCCCCTTCGGCTTGGGCGAAGGCACGGCCGCCTTGGTCGGTGTGGCGGCGTTCCTGGGGCATCTGTGGCCGGTGTACTTTGGGTTCAGGGGCGGAAAGGGTGTCGCCACCGCAGCGGGCGTTCTGATGGCGCTGAACCCCTGGCTCGGGCTGGCCACCCTGGTGACCTGGCTGATCATCGCGTACTTCTTTCGCTACTCTTCGCTGGCGGCCCTCGTATCGGCGGCTTTCGCGCCGTTCTACCAGCTGCTGATCTGGGGTGCCGGGCCGATCGCCATCGCTGCCGGTGTGATGGGGCTGCTGCTGGTGTGGAGACACAGTGCCAACATCCGGAAACTGCTCGACGGCACCGAAAGCAAGCTGGGGCAGAAGGGAAAGCCGACCGTGGTCGCACCACGGCGCGGTGCCAAGCGTTGATGTCGACGACCACGGAAAGAGACGCGCGATGCCACAGAACCTGAGACGCTTCCATGTCGGGGATCGGCTGTCGGAGATGGCCATCTTCCAGAACGTCGTGTACCTCGCGGGGCAGGTGCCGAGCGATGCCCTGCAGGACATTTCCGGCCAGACCCGCCAGGTGCTGGCAATGGTCGACCGACTGCTTGCCGAAGCCGGTACCGACAACGCGCACATCCTGATGGCGACCGTCTACCTCGCCGACCTGGCCGATTACCACGCGATGAACGCAGTGTGGGACGACTGGGTTGCACCCGGCGATGCACCCCCGCGAGCGACGGTGCAGGCCCGCCTTGCGCGGCCCGAATGGAAGATCGAGATCGTCGTCACCGCCGCGCTGTCGGCGGGCGCGTGAGGCGCCCATGAAACCATCCCGACCCGGCGCAGGCCCCGTGCCCCGGTTGCGCCGATCCTGGGTCCGTCCGTTGCTGATCGCCGCGGCGGCCTATGTGCTGCTGGTGGCCATCCAGGGCCGCACCGACAAGCAGGCCGGCGTTGCGCTGGCTGCACTGGCGAAGCCCGGCGATATCGTGATGCTGTCATCCGAAGTCTGCCGCTACTGCGATCAGGCAAGAAGCTGGCTGTCGGAGCACCGGGTACCCTTCAGCGAATGCTTCATCGAGAAGGACGCCGCATGCGCCGATCGCTATCGCGCGCAGCAGTCTCCGGGCACGCCCACCCTGATGGTGCGCGGTGAGCGCCAGGTCGGCTTCGATCCCGGCCGCATCACGAAGATGCTCGGCGGCTGACAGGCCGGTGCGCGCGGCTCAATTGGCCTGCAGACCCAGCGCGGCCGGATCGCCGCGACCGATCCGCACCAGCAGCGGTGTGTCACCGGTCAGATCCACCACGGTGGTCGGCTGTGCAGCGCAGGCTCCTGCATCGACCACCGCCTGCAACACCTTCTGGTACCGCTCGCGAATCTCGTCCGGATCGTTCAGCGGTTCGGTCTCGTCGCGCGGGATGAGCGTGGTCGCCACCAGTGCCTCGCCATACACCGCCAGCAACTCCTGCAAGGCCTTGTGTTCAGGTACGCGCAGGCCGATGGAGCGTCGCGACGGGTGCGATATGCGCCGCGGCACCTCCTTCGACGCTTCGAGGATGAAGGTGAACGGCCCCGGCGTGCCCAGCTTCAGCAAGCGGTACTGCCGGTTGTCGACGCGCGCATAACTCGCCAGCTCGCTCAGGTCACGACACAGCAGCGTCAGGTGATGCTTGTCGTCGACACCACGGATGCGCCGCAGGTTTTCGACCGCGGCCTTGTCGTCCAGCCGGCATACCAGCGCGTAGCTCGAATCGGTCGGCACGGCCGCGACACCACCGTCGTGCAGGATCTGCGCCGCCTGTTTCAGCAGGCGCGGCTGCGGGTTGTCGGGGTGGAGTTCGAAGTGCTGGGACATGAGCCGATTGTCAGCGGCGTCGAACCGCTGCTCGACGAGTCCCGTCCGCCCCCTTGCCTCAGGCCGGAAGCAGCACCCGTTCCGCGAGCGCTTCCCAGACCGGCGTCAACCGTGTCGGCAGCGCCGGCAGCGTGCCGAGATCGGTGCGGCTTTCCTCGGGGCTGTGGAAGTCGCTCCCGCGCGATGCCAGCAGGTCGAACTCGATCGCCATGGCAGCGTACTTGTCATAGTCGGCGCTGGTGTGGCTGCCGGTCACCACCTCCACCCCGCGCCCGCCGTGGCCCTTGAACTCGGTGAACAGCGCGTATTCCTCATTCACGGTGAACTTGTACCGCCCCGGGTGGGCGATCACGGCGATGCCACCCGCTTGCGTGATCCAGCGAACCGCATTGCCCAGCGATGCCCAGCGGTGTTCCACGAATCCGGGCTTGCCTTCGACGAGGTACTTGCGAAACACCTCGTGCGTGCTGGCGCACACGCCGGTCTCGACCAGGTAGCGCGCGAAGTGGGTGCGGGCGATCAGCTCCGGGTTGCCCGCGTAGTTCAGTGCGCCCTCGAAGGCGTGCTGGATGCCGACCTTTGCCAGCCCGTCGGCCATCTCGTGCGCGCGGGCGATACGGCCGTCGCGGGTGTCCGCCAGCCCCTGGATCAGTGCAGCGTTGTCGGGATCGATCCCGAGCCCGACGATGTGCACCGTCAGTCCGGCGAAAGTGACCGAAATCTCGACGCCCGACAAGTACGGCAGGCCCACCGCCTCTGCGGCGTCGCGTGCCCGCCGCTGGCCGCCCACCTCGTCGTGATCGGTCAGCGCCCACAACTCGACGCCGTTGGCCTTGGCGCGTCTTGCCAGCGCCTCGGGTGTCAGCGTGCCGTCCGACACGCAGGAGTGGCAGTGCAGGTCGGCGTTGGTCCAGGCGGTAGGGATTTTCACCAGTTGATTGTAGGCAGGGGGTGCCTTCCGAGACCCGCTGCAGCCGACGGCCCGAAGGGGCATCGGTATTGGTTCACGAAGCCGGGCGCAGACGTCGTGCCTCAGCGTTCGATGCGGATCAGTTTTCCGTTGTCGGTCAGCAGGTACAGCCAACCGTCCGGGCCCTGACGCACGCAGCGCATGCGTTCGTCGAGGTTCCCGAACAGGCGTTCGCGCAATACCTCGGTCGATCCGTCGAGCACGACGCGCCAGAGCGCGGTGCCGGCCAGTGCCCCGAGGATCGCGTTGCCCTGCCATTCGGGAAAGCCGGCGCCGGTGTAGAACGCCAGCCCGGACGGTGCGATCGAGGTCGGCACCCAGAACGAGACGGGTTCGACGTAGGTGGGCGCATGCGTGCCGCCACCGATTCGGCAGGCCTCGCCGATCGGGTCACCGTAGTTGCAGCCGTAGCTCTTGACGGGCCAGCCGTAGTTGGCGCCTGCCGTCACCCGGTTCAGTTCGTCGCCGCCTTGCGGCCCGTGCTCGACCAGCCACAGGTCACCGGTCGTCGGGTGCAGGGCGGCACCCTGCGGATTGCGGTGACCCAGGCTCCACAGCTCGGGCCGCGCCGAGGCGCCCAGGTCTGGATTGCCTGCGGGCACGCTGCCGTCGCGCGCAATGCGGACCACCTTGCCCAGGTGCGTGGTCGGGTCCTGCGCCGGGCTGCCTTTCTGCCGCTCCCCCAGGGTGACGAACAGGGTCTTGTCGCCGCGGAACACGAGGCGCGATCCGAAGTGCCCGTCGCCGGCCACCTTCGGGAGCTGCCGAAAGATCACCTGAACGTCTGTCAGCGCCAGGCCCGAAAGTCGACCTCGCGCCACGGCGGTGCCGCTGCCGCCACTGCCTGTCTCGGCGTAAGTCCAGTACACCCAGGGATCGATCGTGAAATCGGGGTCGATCGCCACATCGAGCAAGCCGCCCTGACCGGCCGATGCGACCGCCGGCACACCGCTCAACGGCGCCGACACGGTGCCGCCATTCGCGCTGACGATGACCATCGAGCCGCTTTTCTGCGTGACCAGCATCCTGCCGTCGGGCAGGAAGGCCATCCCCCAGGGAGCAGACAGGCTGGCATTCAGGACGACGGCGCGTGGCGCCGCCGGGGCAGGCGCAGCGTTCGCCGAACCGCCGCCTCCGCCGCCTCCGCAGGCGGACATGCCGACCAGAATGCCGCTGCCTGTGGTCGCGAGCGCGGTCACCTTCCACGCGGCCTCGATCAGCTGTCGGCGGCGAATGTCAGCGGGTGCGGCGGCGCATGGATCGGGCGTCGCAGGGTGTGGCATGGAGACTCCTGTGGACTCGACTCGAGTATGCGGCGTTCACCGCGACCAGACACCGGTTTTGCGTTGCCAGGTGTGTCAAGCCCCGGCCGGCGGGCGGCTTGCGCGTCCTGGGTCGGCGCTGCTTGCGTCATCCGTCACCTGAACGGCCTCCACGATCATCTGCAGGCGTTGGCGGCCGTTGTATTCGTCGACGCTCAGGCGATACGCCAGTGTCACGCGAGGTGGCAACGGGTCGACGCGGCCGAACCAGATGGCGTCGCGCAGCGTGCCCGCGTGCCTGACGCTCAGCTTCAGGTGCTTCTCGCCGACGAGGCGCTGCGACACGATCTCGACCTCGTCGCTGAACAGCGGAGCCTCGAACGACGGGCCCCAGACCTGCGCATTCAGCGACTGCACCATGTCGGTGGTGAAGTGCTCGATGCCCAGCGGCCCGTCACTGAGCAGCCGGCGCTGCAGGGTCGCGGCATCCAGCCCTTCGAGCGCGACCTGCTGGAACGCTGCATCGAAGGTCGCGAAATCGGCTTCATCGAGCGTGCAGCCGGCCGCCATCGCGTGCCCGCCGAATTTCTTCAGCACGCCCGGGTGGCGCTTGCTGACCAGATCGAGCGCGTCGCGCAGGTGGAAGCCCTCGATCGACCGGCCCGAACCCTTCAGCAGCCCGTCCTGTCCGCGCGCGAACACGAAGGTCGGACGGTGCACCCGGTCCTTCAGCCGCGACGCGACGATGCCGACCACGCCTTCGTGGAAGTCGCGGTCGTAGATCGCCAGCGCCGGCGGTGCTGCGCCCGGGTCGCTCATCTTTTCCATCAGCGCGTCAAGCAGCGCTTCGGCCTGCTCGCGCATGCCGGTCTCGACCTCGCGCCGCTCGCGGTTGATCGCGTCGAGCTGCTGCGCCAGTTGCGCGGCGCGCGCCGGGTCGTCGGTCAGCAGGCATTCGATGCCGAGCGTCATGTCGGAAAGGCGACCGGCTGCGTTGATGCGCGGGCCGAGCGCGAAACCGAAATCGAACCCGGCGGCGCGCGACGGATCGCGGCCGGCAGCCGCGAACAAGGCGGCGACGCCGGGCTGCATGCGGCCGGCTCGTATGCGCTTCAAGCCCTGCGCGACCAGCCGCCGGTTGTTGGCGTCGAGGCGCACCACGTCGGCCACGGTGCCGAGCGCGACCAGGTCGAGCAGGCTGTCGAGCTTGGGCTGTGCCGGGACGGAGCCCGGCGCTGCCGGCCCCTCGGCATAGACGCCGCGTGCACGCAGCTCGGCGCGCAGCGCCAGCAGCACATAGAACATCACGCCGACGCCGGCCAGGTGCTTGCTCGCGAAGCCGCAGCCCGGCTGGTTCGGATTGACGATCACGTTGGCGTCGGGCAGGACGATCGAGTCGTCTTCCTGCGCCGGCAGGTGGTGATCGGTCACGACGACGGCGAGCCCGTTCGCTCGTGCGTGGGCGACGCCGGCCAGGCTCGCGATGCCGTTGTCGACCGTCACCAGCACCTGCGCGCGCTGCGCGAGTGCCAGGTCGACGATGGCGGGCGTCAGCCCATAGCCGTGGACCGCGCGGTCGGGCACCACGTAGCCCAGCGTGCCGGGCGCCGCACCCAGCAGCGCGAGGCCGCGCAGCGCGACGGCGCAGGCGGTGGCGCCATCGCAGTCGTAGTCGGCGACGACGCACAGATGTCGGCGGTCGCGCAGCGCATCGGCCAGCAGCGCGGCGGCCGCTGCCGCCCCCCGCAGTTCGGTGGGCGGCAGCAAACGGGACAGCCCGTCGTCGAGTTCGTCGATGCCGCGCACGCCGCGAGCCGCGAACAGCCGTGCCAGCAATGGATGCACGCCGGCCTGCTCGAGCGTCCAGGCGGCGCGCGGGACAGCGGCGCGCAGCGTCAGGGTCGGTGTGCTCATAACGCGGTCAGCACGGTGTGCGGCTCGACGGTCCTGAAGCGGTCGCCGAGGCGCTGCCACAGCGAGCGCGGCACCGCGTCGTGGCGTTGCCAGCCGCGTTCGCCGCACAAGGTCAAGGACACCGACGCGTCGCTGGCTGCCTGTGCCGCGAGCGAGCCGAGCACCTCGTTGTCGAGAGCACGCCATGCGTCGGCCCAGCCTGCCCAGTCCTCGGCCAGCAGCGGTGCGCGCAGGCGGTCGTCGACCGTCACCGCAGCCGTCGCGGGCTGGGTGCGGCCGCAGCCGCTGAGCCAGAACGAGTTGACTGGCAGCGCACCGCGCGCCTCTCGCGCTTCGTTGACCACGTGCTGGTGCAGCAGCATCTGCACCTCGTTCTGCAGCCGGCGCACCCAGCGAACCCGCGCGAGTTGCTCGGCCGAAGCCTGCGGGTCTCCGCGCAGCCAGAGATCGACGTTGCGGCCGATCACGCGATCGATCGACGCGCAGGGCAGGTCGGCCAGCTGATCGTGTGCCAGATACCAGCGATCGACAGCGGCCCAGGTCAACAAGCCGCCGTCGTCCTCGAAAAGCGGCCGGACCGCATCGAACAGCGTTCGCGATTCTTCGGCTGACAGTTCCAGCACGGCGGGGTCGGCCAGGCTGATGTGTTCGCGGCCCACATGCCAGTGGACCGGCGTGAGCAAGCCCCAGGGGCGCTTGCCCGTGTCGATGCCGTCGCTGCGTGCCATCGCCGCGGCCCACGGCCAGCGGCCGTCGGTTCCGTGCCAGCCTTGCGCCGTGGCCAGCGCGCGTTCGTGTGGTGGCGACAGCGTGTACTCGTCGTCGACATCGCGCGTGGTGGGCTGCAGCAGTGTCAGCAGTTTGCTCAGGTTCGGCAGGGCGAGATCACGCAGCGTGTGGGTGCTGGCCTCGGAGAGGGCGCTGGCGTGGGGGATGAGCACGTGCATATCTGCTCTATTGTCCGGCGGCGGCCGAGTCACTTTCTTCTGTTGCCCCAAATGAAAGTTGCCCGCCTGTCGGGGCGGAACCCGACGCGGTCTGCCGAATGCAACATCCGTCAATGGGCGGTGCACTATCCAGAGCCTGTAGCATCCGCCCGCAATGCAATTGCCCTACGAACTCCAGATCGGCTGGCGCTACACCCGCGCGGGCCGCAGCGGGCGGCGCAACGGGTTCATCTCGTTCATCTCCGGCGTGTCGATGCTGGGCATCGCGCTCGGCGTGGCGGCGCTGATCATCGTGCTGTCGGTGATGAATGGCTTCCAGAAGGAAGTCCGCGATCGCATGCTGTCGGTGATCTCGCACGTCGAGATCTATCAGTCCCAGGGCCAGGCGCTGCCCGACTGGCAGGCCACCGCCGCGCAGGCGCGACTCAACCCTCAGGTCATCGGTGCGGCACCCTTCATCGCGGCGCAGGCGCTGATCGCTCGCGGTGACGACATGCGGGGCGCCATCGTGCGCGGCATCTCGCCGATGGAAGAAGCCACGGTCACCGATCTGGCCGCCAAGCTGCGCGACACCACGCTCGCCAAGCTGGTGCCGGGTGGCTGGGGCATCGTGCTCGGCGGCGAGCTGGCGCGCGGGCTCGGACTCCGGGTGGGCGACAAGGTGACGATCGTCGCGCCCGGTGGGCAGGTGACGCCGGCCGGCGTGGTGCCGCGACTGAAGCAATTGACACTGGTCGGCACCTTCGATGCGGGCCACTACGAGTACGACAACGGGCTGGCGCTGATCCACGTCGAGGACGCCGCTCGGCTGTTCCGTGTCGAAGGCCCGACCGGCGTGCAGCTGCGTCTGAAGGATGCGCAGCAGGCGCGGCCGGTCGCCGACGAATTGCAGGTACGGCTCGGGCCGGCGGTGCGCCTCAGCGACTGGACGCGCACCAACCGCAACTGGTTCCAGGCGGTGCAGATCGAGAAGCGGCTGATGTTCATCATCCTGACGCTGATCGTCGCGGTGGCCGCGTTCAACCTGGTGTCGACGCTGGTGATGACGGTCACCGACAAGCAGGCCGACATCGCGATCCTGCGCACGCTGGGTGCGAGCCCGCGCTCGATCATGGCGATCTTCATGGTGCAGGGGGCCGCGTCGGGCGTGATCGGCACGCTGGCCGGCATGGTGCTCGGGCTCGCGGTGGCGTTCAACATCAGTGTCATCGTGCCGGCGATCGAGCGCGCGCTCCACATGAGCTTTCTGCCGAGCAGCATCTACCTGATCAGTCGCATGCCGAGCGATCCGCAAAGCGGCGACATCGTGCCGATCGTTGCGATCTCGCTGGTGCTGGCCTTCGTCGCGACGATCTACCCGAGTTGGCGCGCCAGCCGCGTGCAGCCGGCCGAGGCGCTCCGTTATGAGTGAACCCGTTTCGCCGTGCGGCAGCGTGATCCGCGCCGTCGGGTTGCACAAGCGCTTCCAGGAAGGCGCTCTCGATGTGCACGTGCTGCAAGGCGTCGACCTCGACATCGCGGCGGGTGAAACGGTCGCGATCGTCGGCGCGTCGGGCTCGGGCAAGAGCACACTGCTGCATCTGATGGGCGGGCTCGAAGCGCCAACGCAGGGGCAGGTGCTGTTGATGGGCCACGACCTGATGTACATGGACGCGCAGGCGCAGGGCGTGTGGCGAAACCGGCATCTGGGCTTCGTCTACCAGTTCCATCACCTGTTGCCCGAATTCACCGCGCTCGACAACGTCGCGATGCCGCTGCGCATCCGGCGCGTCGCACAGCCCGAGGCGCGTACGGCCGCCGAGGCGGTGCTGAAGCAGGTCGGGCTCGGTCACCGCCTGGGTCACCGGCCGGCGCAGTTGTCGGGCGGCGAACGCCAGCGCGTGGCGATCGCGCGCTCGCTGGCCGGTCGCCCGGCCTGCGTGCTTGCTGACGAGCCCACCGGCAACCTCGACCGCGAAACTGCCGACGGCGTTTTCGATTTGATGCTGTCGCTGGCCCGCGACCGCGGCATGGCCTTCGTGCTGGTCACCCACGACGACGCGCTGGCTGCGCGTTGCGATCGGGTGCTGCGGCTGAAGCTCGGGCGGCTGGTTCCCTGAGCTGATGACGGCAGCGGGCCGTCAGCTGCGGGACAGCGACAGCCAGCGTTGCACCGAGGGGCGCTGCCACTGCCGGTGCGCATAGCGCGCCAGCGATTCGGGCACCGCGTCGCCGTTGATCACCAGACGGTTGAGCATCAGCGCGAGGTCGGTGTCGGCAATCGACCAGGCACCGAACAGCTGATCGGCTTCGTGGCCCAGCCATTCGGTCGCGGCGGCACACAGACGGTCGGCTGCTGCGCGGGCGGCGGGCGACAACGGCGTGTCGATCGGCTGGTCGAAGATGACCGTGGTTGGCCGCTCCTCGCGGATCGGCATCAGATCGCTGCGCAGCCACGCCTGTATCTGGCGGGCGCGGGCACGATCGGCCATGTGCTCCGGGTAGACCGCGACGTGGCCGGGCGCTGGAAACAGCTCCTCAAGGTACTCGGAGATGGCCGACGATTCGGACAGATCGAAGTCTCCGTGCGACAGCATCGGGATGCGCCCGGTGAACGAGCGGGACTGGTAATCGCTCTCGCGGTGCCGGCCTGACGAGAGGTCGAGCTCGGCGAGCTCGAAGTCGATGCCCTTTTCGACCAGCGTCACGAAGGCCGACATCGCGTACGGACTCATGTAGCGGTGGTCGACGTGGAGGACGAAGGTGTTGAGTGCCATGGCGCGAAGTGTCCTGAAGGAGAGGGCGGGCAGAGAGGCGTGAAGACGGTCAGGCGATGCGACCGAACCATGCCACCGACAGCCCGGCAGACAGCAGCACCAGCACGGCGGCCGCGCCGGCAAACAGTCCGCTGACCTCGGTTTCCTTCTGTTCGACGACCAGGCGGGTGCTGAGCGACTGGTAGACCTTCTTCAGGTCGGCCGCGGTGCCGGCGTAGAAATACTCGCCCATCGTCATCGTGCTGATGCTCTTGAGCGTGTCCTCGTCGAGCTTGACGCGCATCGTCCAGCCTTCGAAGCTGATGCTGTCTCCGTCGCGCGTGCCGATGCCGACCGAATAGATCTTGACCCCGCGATCGGCTGCCATCCGGGCCGACTCGATCGGGTCCGGCCCGGTGGTGCGCTGTCCGTCGGTCAGCAGGATGATCGCGCCCGAGCCATAGCTTCCGGGCGGCACCGGCGTGAACGCAGGAGCGGGTGGGTCACCACGGCCATCGCGCGCCTGTCCCAGCGGTGCACTGTCCGGCGGCGTGGCGGCCGGCATCGCACGGGCTCCGGTGACCTGCGACAGGTCGATGCCGGCATCCGGAAACAGCGTCGCCAGTGACAGCACGATGCCGCTGCCGATCGCGGTGCCGCGCTGCAGTTGAAAGCGGTCGATCGCGGCGACCACGTCGGCCCGGTTGTGGGTCGGCGGCTGAACCACGGCTGCCGTGCCTGCAAACGACACGATGCCCACGCGTACTGCGCGGGGCAGGTCGGCGACGAAGGCCTTGGCTGCTTCCTGTGCGGCGACCAGGCGGTTCGGCTGCACATCGGCCGCGCGCATGCTGCCCGATACATCCATCGCGAGGATGATCGTTTCCTGCTGGCTGGGCAGCTTGATGACGGCGACCGGCCGCGCGGTCGCGAGCAACAGGGCGGCCAGCGCTGCCAGCATCAGCAGCGGCGGCAGGTGGCGCCGCCAGCCGGGACCGCTGCCGGCGGCCTGCCTGATCAGCGACAGGCTGGTGTAGCGCAGCGTGGTCTTCTTGCGCCGCATCAGCAGCCACGCATACAACGCCACCAGCGCGGGCAGCAACAGCAACAGCCACAGCAGCTCGGGCCACAGGAAGGTCATGCAACTGCTCCGGCACGTGTGCTGAAAGCCGGCTTCAGGTGAGCGGGCAGTGCACCGGTCGCCGACAAACGGCTGCGTTGTCGGCGCAGGTCGGCGTAGCGCATCACCGTGTCTGCCAGGTCGTCGTCGGTGGCGATCTCCAGGGTGTCGACGCCGGCGCGTGTCAGGTCGCTGCGCACGGCGGCCTCACGCTGCTCGGCTGCAGCGAGCAAGCGCCGGCGAAAGGCCGCATCGTGGGTGTCGACGAACAACTGCTCGCCGGTTTCGGCGTCCTGGATCGTCATCAGGCCGACGTCGGGCAGGTCGAGTTCGGCCGGGTCGTGCAGCCGAACCGCAAGTACCTCGTGCTGCTGCGCAAGGCGGGCCATCTCAGTGCCCCAGCCCGGGGTGCTGATGAAGTCGGACACGACGAACACCATGCCCCGGCGGCGTATGCGCTTTTGTGCGGCCTGCAGCAGATCGCGCAACTGTGTCTCGGTGCCGGACGCCGGCGCGGCGTGGTCCTGCAGCTTGCGCATCAGGTGCAGCACATGCAGACGGCCGGAGCGCGGCGGCAGTTGCGCATCCACCGCATTGCGATAGAGCAGCGCGCCGACCTTGTTGCCATGGCGGGTGAACAGCCGCGCCATCAGGCCTGTGAATTCGGTGGAAACCGCGCGCTTGGTCCGTACCGTTTCACGCCCGTTGGCCGCCACGGTGCCGACGCTGCCGAAATCGAGGCTGGCGCTGAGGTCGAGGATGAACCACACCGTCAGCTCGCGGTCCTCGGTGAACTGGCGCACGTGCGGCACCTGCAGCCGTGCGGTGACGTTCCAGTCGATGTGGCGCACGTCGTCGTGGTGCTGGTACTCGCGCAGGTCGGCCAGATCGAAACCGGCACCGCGCATCAGCGTGCGGTGCTCGCCTTGCAGCAGCCCGTCAAGCCGGCGAATCACCGTCCACTCGAGGTGGCGCAGCAGGGCTTCGGTGCTCACCGTCTCAGGCACGTCTGTCACCCGGTCGT
The DNA here is from genome assembly GCA_046154125.1 of Rhizobacter sp. GTDB lineage: Bacteria > Pseudomonadota > Gammaproteobacteria > Burkholderiales > Burkholderiaceae_C > PBB1. The sequence goes on from JBJXEJ010000013.1 coordinate 17,623, forward strand.
CCCATTGGCGGGTCGGGTCTGGGCACCTTCGCCAAGATGCGCCCGATGATCGAGTCGGCCGTCAATTCGTCGGCCAGCGCTTCGTAGCTCAGCGCCAGCCGGTGGCGCAGCACATCGGGCACGAGGTCGGTCACGTCGTCGGGCAGCACGTATGCGCGGCCGCGCAGCATCGCCATCGCGCGGGACGCCTCGATCAGGCCGATGGTCGCGCGCGGGCTGGCGCCGAAGTTCAGGTGCTTCGCCAGTTCGGGCAGCCCGTGCTTCGCCGGATCGCGCGTCGCGCCGACCAGTTTGACCGCGTAGGCGATCAGCGAGGGATCGACGTAGACCTGGCGGCATTCGCCCTGCAACTCGGCCAGCTGCGCGGTGCTGGCGACCGGCGAGACCAGCACCGGATCGCCGGTGACCCGCTGCACGATCACGAACTCTTCCTCTTCGGTCGGGTAGCCGACCAGGACCTTCATCATGAATCGGTCGACCTGCGCCTCGGGCAGCGGGTAGGTGCCCTCCGATTCGATCGGGTTCTGCGTGGCCATCACCAGGAACGGCGATGGCACCTTGTGTGTCTCGCCGGCGATCGTGACCTGGCGCTCCTGCATCACCTCGAGCAGCGCGCTCTGGACCTTGGCCGGGGCGCGGTTGATCTCGTCAGCCAACAGCAGGTTGGCGAACACCGGCCCGAGCGCGGTGCTGAATTCGCCGGTCTTCTGGTTGTAGATGCGCGTGCCGATCAGGTCGGCCGGCACCAGGTCGGGCGTGAACTGGATGCGCTTGAAGCTGCCGCGCAAGGTGGTGGCCAGCGTCTTGATCGTGATCGTCTTGGCCAGGCCCGGCACGCCCTCGACCAGCAGGTGGCCCTGCGCCAGCATCGCGACCATCACGCGTTCGAGGAACCTGTCCTGACCCACGACGACGCGCTTGACTTCGTAGAGCACCCGTTCCATCAGCGTGGCGGTGTTGATCGAATTGGCGGATGTGTCCATCGTCGGGCCCGTGCAGTGGCGGTTGTCCGGTGTCAGAAAGGCGGCATGCCTGCGGCACCCGCCGCGTTCTCGATCGGCACCGCAAATCCGATGCCGATGAATGTGCCGGCGTCGCCGGGGTTCAGGATGGCGGTGACGATGCCGACCACCGTGCCGTCCATCGTCACCAGCGGCCCGCCCGAGTTGCCCGGGTTGGCGGCCGCATCGAACTGGATCAGGTTCGTCAGGCGCTTGCCGTCCTCGTCGGCCTGGAACTCGCGTTTCAGGCCCGACACGACGCCGCCCGACCCGGACGGGCCGATGCCGAACGGAAAGCCGACCGCCATCACCTGGTCACCCGGCTGCAGCTGCGACGATGAGCTGAGCGTGGCTGCAACGAGGTCGTCCGGTATGCGGCGCGCGCGCAGCACGGCGAGGTCGTTCTCGGGCTGGGTGCTGATGACGACCGCTTCTGACTCCAGTCCGTCGGCGAACACGACCCGCAACCGCTTCGAGCCCGACACCACGTGCAGGTTGGTGAGGATCGTGCCGTTGTCGACGATCACGACGCCGGTGCCGGTCGATCGCTGCACCGCCATCGGGGTGTCACGCTGCAATCCGCCGCCGGCCTCGTCGACATCCGACCCGATGACCTTGACCACCGACGGCCGGATCGCGGCATAGGCAGCTGCGTAGGGCGAGGGCAGAGGTTGCTTCTCGATGCTGCTGCGCACGGCGGCATCGATGTCTCGCTGGGTGATCTGGTGTGCCGGCGACAACCCCGACTGCAGCACCAGCAGGGCCGCCACGACGGCCAGTGCGCCGCCCAGCGCCCAGACGGGGCCGTCGTGGCGGCCGACGAACCTGCGTACGCCCTGCCATCGGGTGGTTCGGGGGGGCTTCGCGGTTGCGTCAGTCGCGGGCGATGGCGGCGGCTCCACGACGGGATCTGCTGCCGGAACGGGGCGTCGCGATCGGCTGTAAAGCGGAGCCTTCTTCATCCCTGCACTCCCGATGTGGCGGTCCGGATCGCCCTGTGCGGTCGAACCGTATCACGGGCGATTGCAAAGTGCACGGGTCGCGAGGGCTGGCCCGTGCCGAGGCATCATCGGATCATGCGATGGATCGACACCCACTGCCATCTTGATGCTCCCGAGTTCGGCCAGGACGCAGCCGCTGTGGTCGCACGTGCACGCGCTGCAGGCGTCGTCCAACTGGTCCTCCCTGCAGTCGAGGTCGCGAATTTCGAAGCCGTGCGCCTGCTGGCCCACGCGCACGATCTGGTCTATGCCCTGGGAATCCATCCCCTGTACGTCGACCGTGCCGACGAGGGCGACATCGATCGTCTGCTTGGGATGCTCGAGGCTCACCGTGACGATCCGCGTCTGGTGGCGGTCGGCGAGATCGGTCTCGACCATTTCGTGCCTGACACCGACCGTGCCCGGCAGGAACATTTCTATGCCGAGCAGCTGCGCATCGCCCGTCAGTTCGACCTGCCGGTGATCCTGCACGTGCGGCGCTCGGCGGACACCTTGCTCAAGCACCTGCGCCGCACGCCTGTTCGTGGCGGCATCGCGCATGCATTCAATGGCAGCGAGCAGCAGGCGCTCGCCTTCGTGGAGCAGGGTTTCAAGCTGGGATTCGGCGGCGCGCTGACGTTCGAGCGCGCACTGCAGCTGAGGCGTCTCGCGCAGAGATTGCCGTTGCGGGCGATCGTGCTGGAAACCGACGCGCCCGATATCCCGCCTCAGTGGCTGTATCGCACGGCTGCCGAGCGCATCGCCTCGCCCGGCGATGTGGCGCCCAACGAACCGGCGCAGCTGCCTCGCATCGCCGAGACCCTCGCAGCTCTGCGCGGATCGAGTCCGACCGAGATCGCGGCAGCGACCTGGGCCAACGCCCATGAGGCGTTGCCGAAGCTCAAGGGGCTCGCATGACCCAGCGCCGGGAGGTCGAGCCTGCAGCGGGCGCCGAGTGGCTGAGCAGCCTGCCGCCCGTGCTGGCTCCGCATACGCGGCTGGTGGTGCTCGGCAGCTTTCCCGGCGTCGCCTCACTGCGCGCGCAGCAGTACTACGCACACCCGCGCAACCAGTTCTGGCCGCTGTTGTCGGCGATCTGGGGCATCGACCTGGTCGGCCTGCCCTATGCGCAGCGGCTCGTCGAGGCGAGCGCGCGCGGTCTGGGCTTGTGGGATGTGTACGCGAGCTGTCGCCGAGCCGGCAGCCTCGACAGCGCGATCCGCGAGGCCGTCTTCAACGACCTGGCCAGCCTCGGGCAACGTGCGCCGAAGTTGCAGGCCGTGGCGCACAACGGGGGTGAGTCGGCCCGGGCGATGCGTCAGACGCAGGCGCTGGGCGTGGCGGTGATCCGCCTGCCCTCCACCAGCCCGGCCAACGCCAGCTGGGGCTTCGATCGCAAGCTCGTGGCCTGGCGTGCAGCGTTTGCCGAATGCGGCCTGAGCGGCCTCGATTCGCTGCAAGGGTTACCCCAGGGTCTTGCGGCCCCGACCCGCGACAGTTTGCGAAGAAAGCGCGTTCGCGCATCCAGAAGTTGCGGTTCTACGTAACATGGAGGTTGGAACCGTGTCATTTTTTTGCTCGGGACAAGACCTACTTCCATCGAGTGCCCACGGCATCCGGTGATTTCAACCGTCAAGACAACCATCACTTCATAAGGAACCGCCGTGATGACAAAACTCGCAATGGCAGCCGTAGCCGCCGGTGCTATGGCCGGGCAACCCGCCGAAGCGGCCAAGCTGGTCAAGAAGGACGACGCCGCCTTGTCCGCCATGATCGTCGGCACGTGGGTCAACCCACCGGACAGCGCCGACTACGAGGGCATCCCGAGCGCCGAAGTGTTCAACGCCGACGGCACCTACTCCTACATCGAGTACGAGGACAAGGAGTGCCAGAAGGTCTCGGGTGCCGTCCACTCGAAGTGGTACGTCTGGGACGGCACGATCGTCAACGAAGTGGGCGAAGGCAAAACACTGAAGGACGAGATCGTCAACATGGCGCCGAAGAAGATGGTGCTGCGATCGCTCGAAGACAGCCTGACCTATCACCGCGTCCGGTCGACGGTCAAGACCAGGACATGCGCAGGGACGCCGCAGCAGGCGAAGTAGGTCGTGGCCCGCTCTCGCGGGTCGGGCTCTCGCCGTGCTGGCGGTCCATGCGTCGGCATGGACCACCAGCAAGCTTCAAAGCTGATTCGGCGCAGTGATCCCGAATCGCTTCATCTGTCGATAGATCGTGGCCCGACACAGGTCCAGTTCGTCGGCAGCCCGCGTCACGTTCCACTTGTGACGCTTCAGGGCGTTCAGCAACCGTTCGGACGAGTCCGCGCCTGTTTCAGGTGCCAGCGACGCGGGTGCCTCCACGCAGACTGATCGGGAGTACACCGTCGGCCGCACGCGATCGGAATGCCCCTCGAGGCAGAGTTCGTCGGGCAGGTCGGCCAGCGTGACGGGCGCGTCGTCGCTGAGTGCGATCGCGAAGCGCAATGCGCTGCGCAGTTCGCGCACGTTGCCCGGCCAGCGGTACGCCGTCAATCGGTCGACGATCGCCGACGACAGCGTCGAGCGGGAATGCAGCCGGCGCGCCTCGTCCTGGAAGATCGATTCGATCAGGTAGCGTTGATCCGCGCGGTCTCGCAGCGCAGGCAGGCTGAGCGTGGCGCCACACAACCGGTAATAAAGATCCTCGCGGAATGTGCCGGCTTCCACCTGATCCCGCAGGTCGCGGTGGGTGGCTGCAATCACGGTGCAATTGACCGCGATCGGATGGTCTGCGCCCAGTGGCAGCACCTCGTTCTCGGACAGCACGCGCAGGAACCTTGTCTGCAGTTGCAAGGGCATGTCACCGATTTCGTCGAGGAACAGCGATCCACCTTCGGACTGCAGGATCAGGCCCTTCATTCCCTTGCTGCGCCCGCCGGTGAAGCTGCCCGGCATGTAGCCGAAAAGTTCGCTCTCGATCAGGGATTCCGGTATGGACGCGCAGTTGACGGCCACGAAGGGCTTGCGCGCGCGCCTGCTGTATCCGTGCAGTGCTTTCGCGAAGACTTCCTTGCCCGAACCCGTCTCACCCTGGATCAGGATGTTCACCTTGCGATCGACCAGGCGCTTGGCTTGCCGGATCAGGTTCTGCATGGTCGGGTCGCTTCCGGCGAGCCGATCGAGCGCCAGTGGCTCGTCGCGGCTTTCCGCCTTGGTCTGGACTGCCGCGAGGGCAAGCGGCGTATCCATCGCGGGGATGGCTCGAACGGCAACCTGGTTCCTGGGTGGAATGACCGTCGCGTATTGGCGGTCCTGCAGATGCGCTCCGATGCCCGACAGCTCCATCGTGGTCCCGCCCTTCGCCAGTCGGGACAGCTCGTCCATCGACGTTTCAAGCAGGTCCATGACGGTCTGTCCGACCAAGCTGTTGCTTGCCCAATGCGGCACGCCCGGCGCAGCGAATTTCTTCCGGGCGCCCGTGTTCGCGCCGACGATCAGTCCATCATCGTCGAATGCCAGCATGATGTTGCCGGACACTTCGACCAGCCCGCAGGCATTGCCGAGTCTCAGGATCCATTGCTTGTCGAAGTGGCGCAGGAAGTTGGCGTCCTCGATCATCTGCCCGTACATCGAAGTCAGGTGAAAAACCAGGTGCTGGCTCTCCTTCGCTTCGGGTGAATGCAGGGCTGACACGTCGAGCACTGCCAGAAGCTGTCCATCCGGCGTGAACAGTGGCGCAGATGTGCAGGTCAGTCCGATGTGCGTGGCGTCGAAATGCTCGGCTTGGTGGCAAGTGATGATTTCCTGCTCGATCAGGCAGGTGCCGACGCCGCACGTGCCCGCGTGCGCCTCGTTCCAGTCGGCGCCGAGGTACAGGCCGGCCGCCTTGAGTTGCTTCTCGGAGGCCGGGTTGCCGATGTAGTCGACGGTGACGCCATCACTGTCGGTCAACAGCATCATGTAACCGAGGTCGGCGACACGGCGGTACATGTCTTCCATGCCGGCACGCGCCACCCGGATGAAGCCCTCCAGCCGTTGTTGATGCTCGCGCACCCGTTCGAAAGGGAGGATGTGTGCGGCCTTGGGCCTGGACGGGTCCAGCCCGTGCTGCTTGATGCACCGCGTCCACGATTTGTGGATCAGGGCGTCGGCACTACGATGGTTGGCGAAATTCGATCCAACGTTGATGACGTTGTCGATGTGCTCTATCAGTGCGTTGCTCATCGGTCGTCTCCTGAAGTCGATCGCTCTGCTGGCGATCTGACGGGTTAAGCGGCCAGTGATGGTGAGTCCGACTTTGCTGCGGAGCAAGGGGGCATTTCCCCGTGCTTTGGCGGCAGGATCGAGGCGGCAATCCGGACATCATTTTTGCAAGCGGCCGGTCAAGCGATTCGCGTGCCACCGACGCCCATTCGCGGCTCGCTACCCATTTGCCTTGCATGCGGCCGCGCCAGGACCGCTGCGGGTCCACTTTTCAGACGTTGGCGATGGCTGATTTGTGTGCGACATCTGTCGCATTCCGGGCTGCTTCAATTCGCGACACCTGTTGCGCGCGGCAGCGTGCGATCGGGATGGGTCGCGTACTGGGCCCGTTACCGCGCAGCAGCCTTGGCGGCCTGCGTTCCTGTCGCCCGCTGAAGATGGCATGGTGATTGCGCTTTCCATGGGCCTGCGAACAGACAGGAGCGACCCGCGCGACACATCGGGCCAGCGGCAACTGCCATCAACCTGGAGACAACTCGATGAATGCATTGAACGCGATATCGCTCAGCGTCGGCCTGTGGGTCGGCATCTGGTGCTTTACCACGCTGGGCTACCTGGAGCCCAAGGTCATGACCTGGGTCACCTTCCTGACCTGGGCCTCGTTTTTCGCCGCTGGCGGCGGCAAGGCCGGTTTGACGAAGGCGATCGCCAGCGCCTTTGCCGGCACGCTGATATCCGCGGCGGTCGTCTGGTTGAATGGCTACCTCGGCGGAGGCGTGCAGGGCTTCGGCCTGCTGATCTTCAGCGCGTTGCTGGCTCTGCTCGGCTGGTCGTTGTGCCAGCTGTCGAAGATCGATCTGTTCAGTTTCATCCCTGGCGCCTTCATTGGCGCTGCCTCGTTCTTCGGCGCGGGCGCCCCGCTCGATACCAAGCTTGGCTGGGTGCTGGTGTCCATCGTGTGCGGGGCGGTCATGGGGTTGATTTCCGAGCGCGTCGGGCAATCGATCACCGCCAAGGCCTGACGCAGCGGTCTGCCCCAGGAAGAACCCGCATCGTGACCCGATTGACGCTCAACGGCATTCCCACGTACACCGAGGGCACGTTGCCGCGGCTGGGTCACGAGGCGCCCCGGTTCTCGCTGACGACGGCGACGCTCGAGGATGTGGGGCTCGATCACTTCCGGGCGCGCTGCAAGGTGCTCAACATCCTGCCGAGCATCGAGCTGCCGAGTTGCCGAGTTTCGACGCGACACCTCGAGGACGGTCTGCGCGGCGTGCCGCAGGCCCTGCTGCTGACGATCTCGCCCGATCTCCCATTCGCCGGCGGGATGCAGAACGACGATGGCGTCCGGTGTCGCAGCGTCACGCTGTCGACATTCCGCAATCCATCCTTCGCGCGCAGCTACGGCGTCGACATCGTCAGCGGGCCGCTGCGCGGCCTGATGGCCCGGGCTGTCCTCGTGCTCGACGCGCACAACCGGGTTGTGCATGCGGAACTGGTCCGCGAGCTCAGCGCCGATCCCGACTGCCTTGCCGCGCTCAACGCGGCCCGCTCTGCGGCCGAGACGGAATGTGCGACGGCTGTGTCATCGGTGGATGACGCAACTGTCGCGGTGTGACACCCGGCTCCAGGTGAATCCGCGACACCCTCAGGCCGAAAGGCAGAGTCAGTGCGGCTTTCCGGGCGGCGGCGTGCCCCTGTCGGTCGCATCGGGTGTTGTGGCATGCCCCTTGCGCCCTTTGAAGTCACAGCAGTCACAGCAACGCGGGAGGCAATCTTGATGGTTTCACACGGGTCCGGTGCGCAGGACTGCATCGGCATCATCGCCAATCCGGTTTCCGCACGTGATGTGCGGCGCATCGTCGCGAATGCCAGCAGCCTGCAGATCTCCGAGCGGGTGAACATCGTCCTGCGGGTGCTGAGCACCGTGCGCAGCTTCGGCGTGAAGCGCGTCCTGATGATGCCGGACCGTGCCGGCATCCGGGCGATGCTGACTCGCCACCTGAATCGCGAACGCAACCTGCATCACGTTTTCCCTGAGGTCGAGTTTCTCGACATCAACGCGGCCTCCACCGTCGACGACACGATCCTCGCCGCCAGGATGATGGGTGAGGCGGGCGTTCGCGCGATCGTCGTGCTTGGCGGCGACGGCACGCACCGCGCGGTCATCAAGGGCTGCTCCACGGTGCCGATCGCCGGGTTGTCCACGGGCACCAACAACGCCTTCCCCGAGATGCGTGAGCCGACGATTGCCGCGATGGCCGTCGCGCTGTATGCCACCGGCCGGCTCAGCGCCGCCCAGGCGCTTGCCTCCAACAAGGTGTTGCACGTCTCGATCAACGACGGTGAACGGCAGGACATCGCGCTGGTCGATGCGGTGATATCCACCGACCGATACATCGGATCGCGCGCGCTCTGGAAGACCGACAGCCTGCGCGAGGTCTACCTGACCTTCGCCGACCCGCAGGCGATCGGGCTCTCTGCACTCGGTGGCCTGTTGCAGCCGGTGGGGCGACGCGATCCCGGCGGGCTCGCGGTGCGCCTGAGCGACGATCCGGCCACCCGCCGCCTGTGGCTGCGCGTGCCCATCGCGCCCGGCATGATCCGCGACGCCGGCATCGCCGACTGGGAGCAGATGCCAGCCGATAGCGAGTTCGCGGTCGGGCTGCAAGCCGGCATCGTCGCTCTCGACGGCGAGCGCGAGATGCCTTTCGACACCAACGATCGTGTGCGCATCACCGTGCGCTCCAACGCTTTTTCGACCGTGGATGTGGCCCGCTGCATGCAGATTGCTGCATGCGAAGGCATGTTCCGCTTTACTTCCCAGACCGACCAGACCTAGAAGGAGACAACACCATGGCTGCCAGCAACCCATTTCCACTCAGCAGGGACGACCTGATCCAGTGCTACCGCACGATGCGCACCATTCGCGAGTTCGAGGAGCGCCTGCACGTCGACTTTGCCCGCGGGGACATCCCGGGCTTCGTGCACCTTTACGCCGGTGAGGAAGCCACTGCGGTGGGCATCATGAGCCACCTCGGCGACGGTGACCGCATCGCCAGCACGCACCGCGGTCACGGCCACTGCATCGCCAAGGGCGTCGACCCGGTGAAGATGATGATGGAGATCTACGGCAAGAAGGGCGGTTCGTGCAACGGCAAGGGCGGTTCGATGCACATCGCCGACCTGTCGAAGGGCATGATGGGCGCCAACGGCATCCTCGGTGCCGGTGCGCCGCTGGTCTGCGGGGCGGCACTGGCTGCCAAGTACCGCAAGAAGAATGAAGTCGCGATCAACTTCGTCGGCGATGGCGCGTCCAACCAGGGCACCTTCCTCGAGAGCCTGAACCTCGCGGCCGTGTGGAACCTGCCTGCGCTTTTCGTGATCGAGAACAACGGCTACGCCGAAGCAACCTCACGCGACTACGCCACTGCGGTGGACAGCTACGTCGACCGCGCGGCCGGCTTCGGCATGCCGGGTATCACCGTCGACGGTACCGATTTCTTCGCTGTCTACGAGGCGGCCGGCGAGATCATCCGCCGCGCCCGCGAAGGCGGTGGTCCGTCGCTGCTCGAATGCAAGATGGTCCGTTTCTACGGCCACTTCGAAGGCGATGCGCAGACCTACCGCGCCGCTGGCGAACTCGATGACATCCGCGCCAACCACGACTGCCTGAAGATCTTCGGCGCCACGGTTTCCGGTGCCGGCGTCATCGCCGAATCCGAACTGCGCTCGATCGACGACCAGGTGCTCGCGCTGATCGAGGACGCAGTCAAGCAGGCCAAGGCCGCGCCGCTGCCGCCGCCTTCCGACCTGCTGACCGACGTCTACGTGTCGTACTGACCGCACGCCCCCAATAAATTCACAGGAGACTTCCATGGCCAGAAAAATCAGCCTGAAACAGGCAGTGAACGAAGCGATCGATCAGGAGATGACCCGCGATCCGACGGTGATCATGCTCGGCGAGGACATCGTCGGCGGCACCGGTGCCGACGGCGAGATGGACGCCTGGGGCGGCGTGCTCGGCGTGACCAAGGGCCTGTACGCGAAGCACGGCGATCGCCTGCTCGACACCCCGCTTTCCGAGAGTGCCTACGTCGGTGCCGCCATCGGTGCAGCTGCCTGCGGCATGCGCCCGATCGCCGAGTTGATGTTCATCGACTTCATGGGCGTGTGCTTCGACCAGATCTTCAACCAGGCGGCGAAGTTCAAGTACATGTTCGGCGGTCACGCCGAGACCCCGGTCGTGATCCGCGCGATGGTGGGAGCGGGCTTCCGCGCAGCCGCTCAGCACAGCCAGATGCTGACGCCGATCTTTGCCCACATCCCCGGACTGAAGGTGGTGTGCCCGAGCAATCCTTATGACACCAAGGGACTGCTGATCCAGTCGATCCGCGACAACGACCCGGTGATCTTCTGCGAGCACAAGAACCTGTACGCCATCGAGGGCGAAGTCCCCGAAGGCTCGTACACGATCCCGTTCGGCGAAGCCAACATCGTTCGCGAAGGCAAGCACTGCACGATCGTCACCTACGGCCTGATGGTGCACCGCTCGCTCGACGCGGCGAACGCCCTGGCGAAGGAAGGCATCGATGTCGAGGTGGTTGACCTGCGCACCCTGTCGCCGCTGGACATCGACACCGTGCTGGAAAGCGTTACCAAGACCGGTCGCCTGGTCTGCGTCGACGAAGCCAGCCCGCGCTGCAACATTGCCACCGACATCTCCGCTCAGGTGGCGATGCATGCGTTCAGGGCGCTGAAGGCCCAGATCGAGATGGTTTGCCCGCCGCACGTGCCGGTGCCGTTCTCGCCGAGCCTTGAGGACCTCTACATTCCGGGCGCTCCGGCTATCGCCGAAGCGGTTCGCCGCACGGTCAAGGGGAAGAACTGATGGCTGGTATCACACCCATCGTCATGCCCAAGTGGGGTCTGTCGATGAAGGAAGGCACCGTCATGGCCTGGCTGGTCGACGAGGGTACCGAAATCACCGTCGGCATGCCCATCCTCGATGTCGAGACCGACAAGATCGCCAACGCGGTCGAGGCGGCCGACCCGGGCCTGCTGCGGCGCAAGATCGCCAATGAAGGCGAGCTGCTGCCGGTCAAGGCGCTGCTCGGGGTCATGGGCGGCGACGATGTCAGCGACGCCGACATCGACGCCTATGTGGCCAGCTATGTCACGCCAGAGGTGGCCGGCGACGACGAGGATGCCGGCCCGAAGACGCAGTGGGCCGACGTCGACGGCCTGCGCATCCGCTACGCGAAGCGCGGTGCGGAGTCCGGCACGCCGGTGCTCTTCATCCACGGCTTCGGTGGCGACCTCGACAACTGGCTGTTCAACATCGATGCCGTCGGCGAGCACTCGCCGGTGGTGGCGCTCGATCTGCCAGGGCACGGCCAGTCGACCGTGAAGCTGCCGGGGGCCAGCATCACCGCTCTGGCGGAGTTCGTCGACCATTTCATGGCTGCAATCGCTCTCCCGAAGGCACACATCGTCGGTCACTCGATGGGCGGTGCGGTGGCCTCGCAACTGGCCCTGGCACACCCCGACCGGGTCGCCTCGCTGACGCTGATCGCCAGCGCCGGTCTCGGTGACGAGATCAACGTCGGGTACACGGGCGGATTTGCTGCGGCGGGCTCGCGACGTGATCTGAAGCCGCTGCTCGAGCAGCTGTTCAACGATGGATCGCTGGTCAGTCGTCAGATGATCGACGACGTGCTGAAGTACAAGCGGCTCGATGGCGTCGATGCGCTGCTGACCGAACTCAACGCCGGCCTGTTCAATGGCGGCCGCCAGTCCGAGCAACCAGGCCTGAAGCTTGGATCGACCGGCAAGCCTGTTCTGGCGGTCTGGGGCCGCGAGGACCGCATCGTGCCTGCCAGCCATGCGGGCAACGCGCCAGCAGGCGCCACCGTCGAGGTTTTCGACGGTGCCGGACACATGGTTCAACTCGAGCGAGCAAACGACGTCAATGCCCTGATCAAGCGGCATGTGGGTGTCTGAGAGACCGCGCTACGCTCCGATGGCGATCCCATCGGAGCCACCGCGGCTCGCTTTGCTGATCAGTCGGTGCGCGGGGGCGCAGCCCCTCGCGATCGAGCAGAACCTGCTCGACAGTGCTGCGGGTGGTGAACCAGCGGCGTGTGTGTGGGAGCCGGGCCCGTCGCTGGTGGTGCCCAGCACCTACCAGCGCTACGACCGCTTCCCGATGTTGTGTGAACGTTTCGAGCAGCGCGGCTGGCCCGTGTCGGTGCGACGTTCCGGCGGGGGGCTGGTCCCGCAGGATCGCGGGGTGGTGAACATCAGTCTGGCCTGGCGCACGGAGGTCGACATGGCGACCGGCATGACGCGGGTCTACGAGGCGCTGTGCGCCCTGCTGCAGGACGCCGTCGAGCCGTTCGCCATCGACCTGAATGCGCAGGCCGTCCACGGCTCCTTCTGCGATGGGCGCTTCAATCTGGCGATGAATGGTCGCAAGGTCGCCGGCACGGCGCAGTACTGGCAGCGACTCAGCAAGACCGAGCATGTCGTACTGGCGCATGCCTGTCTGATGGTGTGCGCCAATCTTCAGTTGCTGACGCAATGCGCCAACGAGTTCGAGGGCCAGCTCGGCAGCGACAAGACCTACCAGCAGAACGCCATTGCCAATCTGCTGGGCGATGCGCCCACCGCGTTCACGACGACATCGGTGCTGATGTCACTGAGCGAGACTGTGCGCGAGCGCGCCGTGCTCTGCTGACAGCGCGGCGCCGGAGTCGACGCCAGCGCGGTTGCATCTCTCGTCAGGGTGCCGGAGGCTGGGTCGACAGGAACTGGATGTAGGACACCAGTTCCCAGATCTCTTCGGGTGTGAATCCCTTGCCCCAGGCGGGCATCACGTCGGCGGCACGTCGACCGTCGGTGATCGTCTTGAACGCCACCTGGGCGTTGAAATCCTTGTTGCCCTTGAACGCCGGCGTTTTCCCGCCCGAGCCTTCGGCCCCGTGACAGTAGGCCGCGCAGTTGGCATTGAACCGCTTCTTCCCGATCGCGATACGCGCCGGGTCGGTCAGGTCGAATGACGGCTCGCCAGGTCCGGCCGCGGGTGCCGAAGCGGCTGCGCCCTCGGACGGCGTCGCCGAGGCAGGAGTGAATGCCGCTGTCGAAGCCAGGGAAAGCACCAGAAGGACCGACCACCAGGCGTCGCGGGTGCGTTGCAGATTCATCATGGAAAGATACGAAATTGCTTGATCAGAAGGAAAAACGGGGGGTCGAACGAATCGGCCCCCCTGAATGTACGACCCTCACGCCGCACAGATGACAAACGGAAGTTTCAATAGAGCAAGGATCAGTCCAGCGTGAACACCATCAGGGCTGCGCCACCTGGCAAGGTGCGGATCTCGGGGAACGCGCCTGTCAGGAAGCCCGGTGCGTGTGAGCCGAGGCCCGTCGGGATCGCGATGTACTGCTTGCCCTTGACCGAGTAGCTGATCGGGCCGCCGCGTGCACCCGAGCCTGCGTTGAACTTCCACAGCTCCTTGCCGTTGTCGGCATCGAAGGCGTAGAGGTTGCCACGCATGTCGCCGGTGATCACCAGACCGCCTGCGGTGGCCAGCACCGAGCTCAGTGGTGGCAGATCGAAGCGGACCTTCCAGGCCTGCTTGCCGGTCAGCGGGTCGAATGCGCCGAGGTAGCCGTCAGCCTTCTTGCCCGGAGGATCGACCAGCGTGATCTCCGACAGACCCAGCGACAGACCGCCGACGCCAGGCACCGGCCCTTGCTTGGCGCTGGTCACGGTGTTGCAGACCTCCATGCCGTGCGAGTACCAGAGTTTGGTGGACGGGTTGTAGGCGCCGTGGTTCCAGCTGCGTCCGCCCAGCAGGTTCGGGCAGTGCATCTTCTGCTTGTCCGTCTCCGGGTAGACCGGGTCGATCGGCAGGCCGGTCTTCGGGTCGACGCCCTTGGTCCAGTTCACGTTCTCGGCCATCTGCCAAGCGTTCACCATCGACCCGTTGTCCTTGTTCATCACATAGACAAAGCCGTTCTTGTTCAGGTGGACGATGTCCAGCTTGCCCTTGCCATCGGGGATCTGCAGCGCCTCGTACGAAGCGTCGAAGTCCCACGAGTCGTTAGGCACTTCCTGGCGGTGCCACTTGACGGCGCCGGTCTTCGGATCGAGCGCCAGCAGCGTGGCCGTGTACAGGTTGTCACCCATGCGCGACTCGCGGTTGAAGTCGGGGGCCGCGTTGCTGGTGCCGATGTAGATGGTGTCGGTGGTCGGGTCGTAGGGACCCGGCAGCCAGGCCGATCCGCCGCCTACCTTGCGGCTGTCGCCCGGCCAGCTCTTCTGGTCGTCGCGTGGCACTTCGAAGGTCCAGGTGCGCGCGCCGGTGTCGGCGTTCACGGCAAAGATTTTG
>JBJXEJ010000014.1:0-2744 GCA_046154125.1 Rhizobacter sp.
TTAGGGCGGGAATTGCCGCACGCGGCCAGGCCGAACACCAGCACAAGGCCGAGGGCGAGTTGGGCAAAGCGAACGCGTGTCATGGATTGTCCATATCAGACCAGAGCGCTCCATAGTCTCTCCCGACAATGGCGCCAAGCCTCATGCGTGAGCGATCGAACATTCCTTTGCCGGCGGACGCATGGGCGAAACAGCGGTCAGGTTTCCCCTTGGCTGCTCAGTGAAAATTGCGCGTCGTGCTGGGAAGACTGAGCACGGTGCTGGCGTGGCGTACACGCTGGCGGCCTGCCAGAGGCGCGGGTGCAACTCGCACCGAGTGCAGCTTGCCATCCAGTTCACGCGTCCAGAAGCCGAGGAATTTGTGCAGCACCGGATAGCGCGGGGCGATATCGAAATCCTGCCAGATGAAGGACTGCAGCAACCCGGGGTGGTCGGGCAGATGGTACAGAATCTCCGCTGTCGTCAGGTGATAATCGCGGGGAGATGACACGCGATGCATGGCCCGATGCCTCCGTTCCTGCGGTATATGACGGAAGGATGGCTGTCCTCACCCGAAGATATCAAGAGGAAAGTGTTTAATAACAGCATTTTAGCACTAAAAGGATGAGACTGCTGCCATACCCTTGACTCTCGCGGCTGACGCGCCTAGATCGCTGGCACTCCTCTGCGGGGAGTGCCAGCGATCGTGCCGAGCCCCTTGATGGGGTCGGCCGGCGGTGGCTGTTCCACCAACACTGGTTGCGACAAACCCAGGAGCGATCCGAATGAATTTTCGTCCCTTGCATGACCGGGTCGTGGTCCGGCGCCTAGACGCCGAAGAAAAGACCTCGGGCGGCATCATCATCCCCGACACGGCCAAGGAAAAGCCGATGGAGGGCGAGGTCGTCGCGGTCGGCCCCGGTACCCGCAACGAACAAGGCCAACTTGTCGCCATGGACGTCAAGGCCGGTGACAAGATCCTGTTCGGCAAATGGTCCGGCACCGAGGTGAAACTTGATGGTGAGGAACTTCTGATCATGAAGGAGTCCGACATCATGGGGATCATCGAGGGCTCAGCCGCCAAGAAGAAGGCCGCCTGATCGGCGCTTTTTCTCCACCCTCCTCAACCACTGACTGATAAGGATTTATCTCATGGCAGCCAAGGACGTTCGTTTTGGCGGTGATGCGCGCCAGCGCATGCTGCGAGGCGTCGACATTCTCGCTGACGCCGTGAAGGTCACTTTGGGTCCCAAGGGCCGCAATGTCGTACTCGACAAGAGCTTCGGCGCGCCGCGGATTACCAAGGACGGTGTGACGGTCGCCAAGGAAATCGAGCTGGCCGACAAGTTCGAGAACATGGGTGCGCAGATGGTGCGCGAAGTGGCGTCGAAGACCAACGACGTCGCTGGTGACGGCACGACCACCGCGACTGTCCTGGCGCAGTCGATCGTCCGCGAGGGTGCGAAGGCCGTCGCCGCCGGCATGAACCCGATGGACCTGAAGCGCGGCGTCGACAAGGCCGTGACGGCCGTCGTCGAGGAGTTGAAGAAGCGTAGCCGCAAGATCACCACCCCGGCCGAGACCGCGCAGGTTGGCACGATTTCCGCCAACGGTGAGTCCGATATCGGCAAGATGATCGCCGAAGCCATGCAGAAGGTCGGCAACGAGGGCGTCATCACGGTCGAAGAAGCCAAGGGCATCACGACCGAACTCGACGTCGTCGAAGGAATGCAGTTCGACCGCGGCTACGTCTCTCCGTACTTCATCACGAATGCAGAGAAGATGATCGCCGACAGGGATCAGCCCTATATCCTGATCCACGAGAAGAAGCTGTCCGGCTTGCAGCCGATGCTGCCGCTGCTGGAAAGCATCGTGCAGTCGGGCCGTCCGCTGGTAATCATCGCCGAGGACGTGGAAGGCGAGGCGCTAGCGACCCTGGTCGTGAACAAGCTGCGCGGCGGGTTGAAAGTCGCGGCCGTGAAGGCGCCTGGCTTCGGTGATCGTCGCAAGGCGATGCTGGAAGACATCGCGATCCTGACCGGCGGCACGGTCATCAGCGAAGACCTTGGCATCAAGCTGGAAAACGTCAAACTGGCTGATCTCGGCAAGGCCAAGAAGGTCCTGATCGAGAAGGAAAACACCACGATCGTTGAAGGTGCCGGCAAGAAAGCCGACATCCAGGGTCGCTGCGGCCAGATCCGGGCGCAGGTCGAGGAGACCACCTCGGACTATGACCGCGAGAAGCTGCAGGAACGGCTGGCCAAGCTTGCCGGCGGGGTCGCGGTGATTCGCGTCGGCGGCTCGACCGAAGTCGAGGTGAAGGAGCGCAAGGATCGCGTGGACGACGCGTTGCATGCGACCCGCGCGGCGGTCGAGGAAGGCATCGTCCCTGGCGGCGGCGTGGCCCTTGCCCGCGCCAGCCTCATCCTGGGCAAGTTGAAGGCTGACAACGACGACCAACGCTTCGGAATCGAGATCATCCGCAAGGCGATCCAGACCCCGCTGCGTCAGATCGCCGAAAATGCCGGTGAGGACGGTGCCGTGATCGCCGGCAAGACGCTGGACAACGGTGACTATAACTACGGCTTCGACGCCCAGACCGGCGAGTTCAAGGACCTGGTGAAGTCCGGCATTATCGACCCGACAAAGGTCGTGCGCACGGCTTTGCAGGATGCAGCCTCGGTTGCCGGCCTGCTGATCACCACCGAAGCCATGGTGGCCGAGAAGCCGGAGAAGAAGGCCCCGCCGATGCCCGGCGGTGACGG
>JBJXEJ010000015.1:0-7133 GCA_046154125.1 Rhizobacter sp.
TCACCGCCTTCTCGATTTCGCCGGCCAAGCGGTCGATCTCGGCCAGGTCGGTGCCGGCCACCTTCACGCCCACCGGGCTCTTGATGCCGGTGGCGAGCATGTCGATGCGGTTGCGGATCGGCGGCACCCAGATGTTCGACAGGCCGGGCACCTTGACGATGCGGTCCAGCTCCTCGACGAGCCTGTCGCTGGTCATGCCCTCACGCCACTCGCCCTTCGGCTTGAACTGGATCGTGGTCTCGAACATCTCCATCGGCGCCGGGTCGGTGGCGGTCTCGGCGCGGCCGGCCTTGCCGTAGACCGACTGCACTTCAGGCAGCGTCTTGATCAGCCGGTCGGTCTGCTGCAGCAGCTCGGCCGCCTTGCCAGCCGACAGGCCAGGCAGCGCGGTTGGCATGTAGAGCAGGTCACCCTCGTCCAGCGGCGGCATGAACTCGCTGCCGATCTTCAGGATCGGCCAGGCGGTGCTGGCCAGCAGCAGCAGCGCCACCGCGATCGTCGTCTTCGGCCAGGCCAGCACACCATCGAGCAGCGGCCGGTAGATCGCGATCAGCGCACGGTTCAACGGGTTGCGCCGCTCGTCCGGAATGCGCCCGCGGATCAGGTAGCCCATCAGCACCGGCACCAGCGTCACCGCGAGGCCAGCCGAGGCTGCCATCGCGTAGGTCTTGGTGTATGCGAGCGGCGAGAACAGCCGACCCTCCTGCGCCTCCAGCGTGAACACCGGGATGAAGCTCAGCGTGATGATCAGCAGCGAGAAGAACAGCGCTGGGCCGACCTCGACCGCCGCGTCGCCCACCACGCGCCACTGCGCTTCTCCCTTCAGGTCCTCGCCCGGGTGGTCGTGCCGCCAAGCCTCGATGTGCTTGTGCGCGTTCTCGATCATCACCACCGCCGCATCGACCATCGCGCCGATGGCAATCGCGATACCGCCGAGCGACATCACGTTCGCATTGACACCCTGGTAGTGCATGACGATGAAGCTGGCCAGGATGCCCAGCGGCAGCGTCACGATGGCCACAAACGCCGAGCGCAGGTGGAACAGGAACACCACGCAGACCAGCGCCACGACGATGAACTCTTCGATCAGCTTGTGGCTCAGGTTCTCCACGGCGCGCTCGATCAGGCTGGATCGGTCGTAGGTCGGCACGATCTCCACGCCCTTCGGCAGGCTGGCCTGCAGCGACGCGATCTTGGCCTTCACGGCCGCGATGGTCTCCAGCGCGTTCTTGCCCGAGCGCATCACGATCACGCCGCCGGTGGCCTCGCCCTCGCCGTCGAGTTCGCCGATACCGCGGCGCATCTCGGGCCCCACCTGGACGCGCGCGACGTCACCCAGGCGCACGCTGACGCCGGCGTCGGTGGCGCTGAGCGGGATCTTGCGGAAATCGTCCAGCGTTGCCAGCAGGCCCGAGGCGCGCACGACGTACTCGGCCTCGCCGAGTTCCAGCACGGAGCCGCCGGCCTCCTGATTGGCGTTGCGGATCGCATCGATCACCGCGCCGTGCGACACGTTGTAGGCCGCCAGCTTGTCCGGGTCGAGCAGCACCTGGTACTGGCGCACCATGCCGCCGACCGAGGCGACCTCGGCGACGTTGGGCACGGTCTTCAGCTCGTACTTCAGGAACCAGTCCTGCAGCGCGCGCAGCTGTCCGGCGTCCATCGTGCCGCTGCGATCCACCAGCGCGTACTGGTAGATCCAGCCCACGCCGGTCGCATCCGGTCCAAGCGCCGGCTTCGCGGCGGCGGGGAGCCGCCCTTGCACCTGGTTCAGGTACTCCAGCACCCGCGAGCGCGCCCAGTACGGGTCGGTGCCGTCGTCGAACAGCACGTAGACGAAGCTGTCGCCGAAGAACGAGTAGCCGCGAACCACCTTCGCACCTGGCACCGACAGCATCGTCGTCGTCAGCGGATAGGTGACCTGGTTCTCGACGATGCGCGGCGCCTGCCCCGGGTAGGGCGTGCGGATGATCACCTGCACGTCCGAGAGATCGGGCAGCGCATCCAGCGGCGTGCGCTGCACGGCCCACAGGCCCCAGGCGGTGACGATGACGGTCGCCAGCAGCACCAGGAAGCGGTTGACGATGGACCAGCGGATCAGCGCGGCAATCATCGCGACGCTCCCGGGGCGGCGGCGGCAGGCGCAGACGGGGGCAGCAGCGTTAACGTGGTCACGGTCGGCCCATCGGTCGGATCGACGTAGAACTCGAAGTCGACGCGGTCACCCACCGCCAGGCCGCGCGGCCGCTTGTTAGGCGGCGGCAGCTTGAACTCCATCGTCATCGCGCCCATGCCGACGCTCGGGATCGGGCCGTGACTCAGCGTGACGCTTTCGCGGTCCAGCGACTCGATCAGGCCCTGGGCGCTGTGGCGCTGGGCGGTGTTGGCGGCTGTGGGCGCCGGCTGGTTGTTGAGCCGCGCCTCGACGCCCTTCAGGCTGGCTTCCGAGTCGATCAGGAACTGCGACGAGACGACGACACGCTGGCCCGCCTTCAGGCCGCGCTTGATCTCGGTCTGGCCGCCGGTCTCCAGGCCTGTCTCTACATCGATCGGGGCAAACCGCCCGCCCTCCTCGGCCACCATCACCACCGCGCGCCTGCCGGTCTGGATCACCGCTTCCGTCGGCACCAGCAGTGCCTTGCCCGCGCGGGTGTCCGTGAACTGCATCGTGACGAACAGGCCGGGCACCAACTGACCGCCAGGGTTGGCGAACTGCACGCGCGCCTTAAGCGTGCGCGTGGTCGCGTTCACTTCGGGCAGCAGCGCCTGCACGCTGCCGCGGAACACCGCCCCTGGGACGCCTGGGCTGCGTGCCTCGACCTGGCTGCCGGGGCGCACCAGCGCGGCCTGGCTCTCGGGCAGCTCGGCGAGTGCCCAGACGCTGGCCAGACCGTTGATGCGGGCCAGCATCATCCCCGGGCTCACCGTCATGCCCTCACGAGCCACGAGTTCAGCCACTACGCCGCTCGACGGTGCGACGAGCGTGATGCGTGGCTGCACGGTGCCCGCCGCATCGACACGCGCGACCTGCGCTTCGCTCATGCCGGCCAGCAGCAGGCGCTGGCGGGCTGCAGCTGCCAGCCCCGCATCATCCTTCGCGAAGCGCTTGACCGAGAGATACTCCTCCTGCGCCGCCACCCACTCGGGCACGTAGAGTTCGGCAAAGGGCTGGCCTGCGCGCACGCGATCGAGCGTGGCTCGCACATGCAGCTTCTCGATGTAGCCCGTCGCCCGGGCCTGCAACACCGACTGGTCGCGCTCGTCCCAGGCGATACTGCCGACGGCGCTGACCATCGGCTGCAGCGTGCCCTCCACGGCCTCGGCTGTCCGCACCCCCAGGTTCTGCTGGATGCGCGGGCTCACAGTGACCGTGCCCTGGTCGTCGCCACCAGCACCGCCATAGACGGGAACCAGCATCATGTCCATGAACGGCGACTTGGCCGGCGCGTCGAAGCGCTTACCGGGCACCATGGGGTCGTGGTAGTAGAGGACGGGTTTGCCGGTGGCAGGATCGATCTCGCCGGCCTTGATGCCGTCCTTGATGTGGCGTCGCGTCGCGGCCTCGCCGGCAGCGATGCTGCTGGTCGGGTCTTCCGCAGGAGTCGAGCCGGATGCAGTTGCTGCTCCGGCGCCAGCCTGGCCCATGCCGCGGTGCATGCCGACCTGGTAGAGCGCAAAGCCGCTCGCTGCCAGCGCGAGGGCAACGACGGCCGTCAACAAGGTGTTTCGGGTGTTCATCGTGCCGCCTCCGGCTTGGCTTGGGCGCCGTCGTGTGACAACAGCAGATAGTTCAGTTGAGCCCAGACCCGGGCCCTGTCCATCTCGATGCGCAGGCGCTCCATGCGCACATCCACTTCACTGCGGCGTGCTTCGAGCACGGCCGGCAACGGACCGGTGCCGCTGCGGTAGGCCACCAGCGCAGCTTCGCTGCGCTGAGTCGCCAGCGGCAACAGCGAAGCGTCGTAGCGACGCAATCGATCCTCGTGGCTGCGCCACTCCTGGAGCATCGCGCGAACCTCGGCCTCGTGGGCGCGCTGCAGCTCCTCGCGACGGGCTCGCGCCTCGTCGATGCCGGCCAGCCGCGCCGCGAGTTCACGGTCCTGCCGGTTCTTCTGGTCCCACTGCAGCGGCACCGACAGATTGATCGACACCATGTTCGAGTAGGCGGGTCCGCGCTGGCTGTACATCAGCTCGACGCTCCAGTCCGACGATCGCGCGGCACGCGCCACGGCGGCGTCGCTGTCGGCGATGGCCTCTTGCTGCGCTGCAGCGGCGATCTGGGGGTGCTGGGTCAGGTGCTCCGCCAGGGCACCTTCGGTCCATGCAGGTAGCCTGAGCGCAGGACGTGGCCCCAGCGGCAGTCGAGCGCCTTCACCCACCCACCGCCCAAGCTGGGTGGTCGCTACCGCGATCTGGCGCTCTGCCTGTGCCAGCCCGTCGCGCAGTTGCTCGACCGATCCGCGCGCGGCGAAGACCTCAGCCTGCGAGCCCTTGCCGCTTCGGTATAGGGTCTCGGCGGCCTGAACCTGGAGTTCTGCCTGGGCAATCTGCGCCTGTAGCAGCTCGCGCATCGATTCCAGGTACGAGCGTTCGAGCCAGGCCGTCGCGGCGTCCCGCTGCCGGTCTGCGATGGTGGCCTGGCGAGTGACCTTGGCCAGCTCGACATCGCGTTCGGCACGGCGCGTGCGGGCGCTGCGCTTGTCGGCCCGGGTCAGCTCCTGCATGACGCCGACGGAGCGCATCGTCATGAAGTCGCGCGTGACGCTGTAGCGGTCCGGGCCGTCGATCGGCAGGTTGTTGAGGCCGAGCTTGAGCAGCGGGTCGGGCAGCTGGCCCGCAGCCGCAGCCATCTCGCGCGCAGCCTGGGCCTGCGACTCGATGGCGCTCACGAGCCGCGAGCGCACGGCGGCTTCGGCGACGGCGCTCTCCAAGGAGAGCGAGGTCTGAGCAAAGGCAGGCGCAGCGCCCAAGGCCAGCCATAGCACGAGAGATGAAGCCAGACGGAGACCGTCTGGCCTTCGGGGGAGGGTCGAAATCATGGGAACTCCTGAAGTCCGGAACCGGGCCGCGGCAGCGCCGCGACCGATCAAGCGGGCGACTTCAGGAGGTCAGATGCGAAAGCAGCAATTCGCGATGCTGAGAGCGAGCGGCGGAGGTCGGTCTCGCAGGCGCTCAGCCTCGGCCCAGGAACTCAGCCCAGGCTCCAGCCGTTCATCTCCGGATACGGTGAACAGCGCGGGGAAAGCCGTCACCGGCGCGAACACCGCCAGTACATGGTCGACGACTTGCGTGGTCGAGCCGAACTGACAATGCTGCATGCACAGCGTCGGCTGCTCGGGGTCGAGTGGCAGCTCGGCGGCCATCATCTGGGCGCACGGCATCCCCGCCATCGCTGCCATGTCGGCTGAGTCGGCACGCTCCCCCACGGCCGGGCAGGCGTAGGCAGCCAGAGCGATCTGCGATAGCACCAAAGCCACCGACAGGATGCCGATAAGGCGCGAACGAAGGACCTTGCTGAATCTCACCATGGAAACGATAGCGCAATCTGTGCCTTGGCGCCGGAGGACGGTGTCTAGCAAGCGAACGACCGCTCTTTCACACTCGTAAGTAGGTCCGCTTGCAGCCGGGTGGAGAAATCGACTTGGCGGCATCGGGCGACAGCTGAGGGCGGCATAGCTGCCGCCCCAGAGTCAGCGCGACCGTTCCCGGTCGCCGTGTCGTTGAGGGCCAGCCTGAACGGTCTTGGCCCGCGCTCGTGGGGCGCGCGCGTCATATACCGGGACCTTGAACCTCTCGCCTCTCGCAACTCTCTTGGCACCCTCAGCCGCCATCATGGCGCGCACCTGGCCACGAAGCTCGGGAGACACCTTGCCCTCGACGAGGGCCTTCTCAATCGCTGCGGCAAGCTGGCGCTGCCCACCAAGCTCGGCAGCTTTCCTGTGGCCGCTGGCACGTTCGGCGTAATCCGATTGAACTCGTCCGACGGCTTCACCTGGTCGCTGCGGCGCTAGTCCATCATGCCCAACTTGCAGCCGCGTCCGTTCCTTTGCGGCCGCCTCTCGGTCCCCAGCAGTCACCGTATGCCCCACGGCCTTCAGGCCCTGTGCTGTTGCCGCAATCCATCCTTGCCGGACGAACTCCGGTGAACCATTGAGCCTCACCGTTTCCCATCCACGCTCAGCAGCTCGATCCACCATGGCCTTGATCGCCGCCGGGCTCTCGCTGCCCGTGCTGATACTTATGAACTTGTCGGTGAAGGCAACCTTGCCCGCTTGATCCCTGAAGTGGTATTCCTGCTCCACCAAGCCGATGCGTTTGACGTTGAAGCGGTCTTCAAGCGGAGGGATCGCACGGCGCTTCTCTGCGGTGTCCCCTTCCGGTCGCATCGCGTTGATGTCCGCGTCAACTCGTTCGGCTGACGGCGGAATCGTGCTGCCCTGCTTCGCATCCGCCATCACACCGGATGCGCGCACCTGTTCTGGTAGCTCGACCGCCACCGCACGCGCTGGAAAGCTTGTCGTCCGACCCACCCCGGGCATCGCCCATTCGGCGGTCTCGCGATCAAACGTCGCACGGTAGGCATCGCTCTTCATGCTGTCTGCAACCAACGCTTTGACTTCGCTCGCACGCGGGTGCGGCGGAAACCCTTCGATCAGCAACAGGTCCCTGCTGTCCTTGACGGCCAAGCGATCAAGCGCCGGGCCCTGCAAGTCTTTGATGGTCAGGCCTGCGCTCGCCATCGTTGCGTACCGCCCAGCAATGCTGTTGGCTGCATCGTCGCGTCGGCTGGCGTACTCCAAGGCCTTTCGATCTTCCTTTGCAGCTGACCGCTGCTGCTCTTCGGCATAGGCCCGTTCAGCCAGGCCGGCGTACTGCGGCGAGACCTCCCTGAGCGCGGTCTTGTACGCCGGCTGCTGTTCAGCGGTGTCGCCCACCACGGCAGCCGCACGGCCCTGCAGCACCTTGTCCGCAAAGCCGTCCAACGCTGACGCGTCGATGGTCGCCGCCTCGCGTGCCGCCACCACACCGAGCGTGCCGGGCACCGAGGCTTGAAGGACTTAGACGAAAAATTCCATTCTCGGCAGAAAGCAATGCGCCTTCGGGCAATTCTGACTCACTTGTGATCATGACTT
>JBJXEJ010000016.1:0-4883 GCA_046154125.1 Rhizobacter sp.
TCGACAAGATCGAACTTCACCTCATCCGAGTGTTGCAGACCTTGATCACCGAACGCAGCGTCTCCCGGGCAGCCATGCGCCTGCAGAGTTCCCAGCCTGCCGTGAGTGCCCAGCTCAAGCGGCTGCGCGCGCTCACCGCCGACCCGCTGCTGGTGCGCGCCGGCAATGCGATGACGCCCACCGAAACGGCGCTGCAACTGCTGGAGCCCGCGAATCGCCTCTTGCAGGACGCCGACCGGCTGTTCAACCCGCGTGCGCGCCAGCGCCACTTCGAGCCGGCGGCCGCTGAGTCGACGTTTCGGATTGCCGCGGCCGACTACCTCGATCCGCTGTTCCTGCCCGAACTGGTGGCTCACATCAAGCACGAGGCGCCGCTGGCGCGCCTCGAGCTGCTGCCGCTGACGGGTGCCTACGACTACCGGCGCAGCCTGGCCCAGGGCGAGGTCGATCTGGTGATCGGCAACTGGCTCGAGCCCCCTGGCGAACTGCACCTGGGTCGCCTGATGACGGACGACATCGTCTGCCTCGTCGCCGAGGATCACCCAGCGTTGCGCCTGAGTGCCCGCGCGTGGTCGACCGAGCGCTATCTGGCCAGCGAACACGTGGCGCCGACCCCCTTGCACGCGAACCCGCTGGGGGGCGCGCCCGGGGTGATCGACGAGCATCTCAGCGCGCTGGGATTGCGCCGGAACATCGCGGTGCGCTGTGCGCACTTCGGCTTGACGCCGCTGATGGTGGCACAGACCCTGCTCGTGCTGACCACCGGCCGGCTGTTCTGCTCGCGCTATGTCGACGCGCTGCCGGTGCGCATCCTGCGCTGCCCGGTGGAATTTCCACCCTTGATCTACTACCAGCTCTGGCATGACCTGACGCATGCCTCGCCGGCGAACCGCTGGCTGCGCGAGCAGGTGCGCGACGTCGCGCACAACCTTGCCGGCCATGGCATGTTGCAGCGCCGGCGAGCGTTGCCCGCGGGCTGATCCGACATGGTGCAACGCCTGGCGGTGTTCGGCGACCTGCTCGACTTCCAGGCCGAGCCGGCCTGGGGCGACACCGCGTCCGACGCGGTGCGCTGGCGGCCCGGCCACTGGCTGCTGGTGGAAGACGGCCGCATCGTCACGGTGCAGGAGCAGGCGCCCGACGAGGGCTGGGAACGCCATGACCACGCCGACCGGCTGATCCTGCCGGGGTTCATCGACACCCATGTGCACAGCCCGCAGCTCGACGTGATCGCCAGCTACGGCACCGAACTGCTCGACTGGTTGAACACCTACACCTTTCCCGCCGAGCGGCGTCACGCCGACCCGGTGCAGGCCCAGGCCGGCGCCGAACTGTTCCTCGATGCGCTGCTCGCGCATGGCACGACCGCCGCGGTGGTGTTCCCGACGGTGCACAAGGCGTCGGCGGAGGCGCTGTTCACGTCGGCCCAGGCGCGCGGCATGCGGCTGATTGCAGGCAAGGTGCTGATGGACCGGCATGCACCGGATGGCCTGCGCGACGACGTGGTGCAGGCCGAGCGCGACTGCATAGCCCTGATCGAACGCTGGCATGGCCGCGACCGGCTCGCCTACGCGGTGACGGTGCGTTTTGCGCCGACCAGCACGCCCGCGCAATTGGCGATGGCCGGCGCCCTGTGCGCTGCCGACCCCACGCTCTACATGCAGACCCACGTCGCCGAAAACCGCGCCGAGGTGCGCTGGGCGGCGGAACTCTTTCCCGAAGCGCGCAGCTACCTCGATGTCTATGCGCGCGCGGGCCTGCTCAATCCGCGCAGCGTGCTGGCGCATGGCATCTGGCTCGACGATACCGACCGCGCCGTGCTGCGCGACAGCGGGGCGCAGATCGCGCACAGCCCGTCGTCGAACCTGTTTCTCGGCAGTGGCCTGTTCGGCTGGCGCGCCGCTGAAGACGCCGGCGCGGCAGTGACGCTGGCGAGCGACGTGGGCGGCGGCACCAGCCTGTCGATGCTGCGCACCATCGCCGACGCCTACAAGGTCCAGGCGATGGCGGGTGAGCGGCTCACCGCCTGGAAAGCCTTGCACGCTGCCACCCGTGGTGCGGCACGTTCGCTTGGCCTGGGCGGCGAGATCGGTTCGTTCGAGCCCGGCCGCTTCGCAGACCTGTGCGTCTGGGATTGGGCCGTCGGCGCGTTGGCGCAGCGCCGCCTGGCGCTCGCCTTCTCGCTGCACGAAAAGGTCTTCGCCTGGCTCACGCTCGGCGACGACCGCAACCTGGTCACGGCGTATGTCGCCGGTCAGGCGCGCTACCAGAGGGCCTGATCGATGCCCATCGCCTTTCCCGAATTCCAGGCTGGACCGACATCCACCCGCCGTGCCGGTGCCGGCGCTGCCGCACTGGGGTCGGAGCGGGTTTACGCGGCCGGGGCCGGTCAGTACATTCGGGTCCGGCGTGACGATTCGAAAGGGTTCACTGCAAGTCCGGTCGCAGTGCTGCATTCGCGGCGCTGAATTCAGGACCAGACCGATAGATTTCCAAGGGTTCACGGATTCAGAAGAAGAAGCACGTCCGGGCCTGCGCCTGCAGGCCACGGGCG
The DNA here is from genome assembly GCA_046154125.1 of Rhizobacter sp. Classification (GTDB taxonomy): domain Bacteria; phylum Pseudomonadota; class Gammaproteobacteria; order Burkholderiales; family Burkholderiaceae_C; genus PBB1. The sequence continues at coordinate 2,555 of JBJXEJ010000016.1, forward strand.
GCACATCACGAGGAGACAGCCATGCTCAGACTTGAACTGATCAACGTCAGCAAGCAGTACCCGGCGGTGCGCGCCAACGACAAGGTGAATCTGCGCGTCAAGCCGGGTGAGATCCATGCCGTGCTGGGCGAGAACGGCGCCGGCAAGTCGACGATGATGAAGATGATCTACGGCGCGGTGCGGCCCGACGAAGGCGAGATCCGCTGGAACGGCGTTGCGGTGCAGGTGGCGAGCCCGGCGGCGGCACGAGAGCTCGGCATCAGCATGGTGTATCAGCACTTCTCGCTGTTCGACACGCTGACCGCCGCCGAAAACGTCTGGCTCGGGCTGGGCAAGGCGCTGTCGCTGCCCGAGGTGAGCGCGCGCATCGTCAAGGTGGCATCGGCCTACGGGTTGGATGTCGAACCGCTGCGGCCGGTGCACACGCTGTCGGTGGGCGAACGCCAGCGCGTCGAGATCGTGCGCGCGCTGCTGACCGACCCCAAGCTGCTGATCCTCGACGAGCCGACCTCGGTGCTGACGCCGCAGGCGGTGGAAAAACTGTTCGTCACGTTGCGCCGGCTGTCGGAGGGCGGCTGCTCGATCCTGTACATCAGCCACAAGCTCGACGAGATCCGCGCGTTGTGCCACAACTGCACCGTGCTGCGCGGCGGCAAGGTCACGGGTGAAGTCGACCCGACGAAAGAGACCAATGCCAGCCTGTCGCGCCTGATGATCGGCGCCGAGCCGCCCGAGTTGCAGCACAAGCAGGCCCGGCTCGGTGCGGTGGTGCTCGAAGTCAAGGGCCTGAGCTTGCCCAAGCAGTCGCCGTTCGGCACTGACCTGAAAGACATCGCGCTGCAGGTTCGCGCCGGCGAGATCGTCGGCGTGGCCGGCGTGTCGGGCAACGGGCAGCAGGAGTTGATGGCCTCGATGTCGGGCGAAGATCCACGCGCCGAGCCGGGCAGCATCACGCTGTTCGGCAAAGACATCGCGCGCCACTCGCCGCGCCATCGACGCAAAGTGGGCCTGCATTTCGTGCCCGAAGAACGGCTGGGCCGCGGCGCGGTGCCGGTGTTGTCTCTGGCGCAAAACACCTTGCTCACGCGCACCGCGTCGGTCAACCGCTGGGGCTGGATCAACAACACGCAGGTGAACCTGCTGGCGGCCAACCTGATCAGCCGCTTCAACGTGAAGGCCGGTGGCACCGGAGCGGCGGCCAAGTCGCTGTCGGGCGGCAACCTGCAGAAGTTCATCGTCGGCCGCGAGATCGACGCCGACCCCAAGCTGCTGATCGTTTCACAGCCGACCTGGGGTGTCGACGTCGGCGCCGCGGCGCTGATCCGCGGCGAGTTGCTGAAGCTGCGCGACGCCGGCTGCGCGCTGCTGATCGTCAGCGAAGAGTTGGACGAGCTGTTCGAGATTTCCGACCGGCTGATCGTCATCGCGCAGGGCCGCATGTCGCCGTCGATCGCCACGTCGGACGCGACGATCGAGCTGATCGGTGAATGGATGAGCGGGCTGTGGGCCAAGGAGGGCACCGCCCCCACCGATGCGCCGCCCGCGCCCGTCGGCCGCACTGGCCCCGCAGAGGGAGGAGTTCGCCATGCTCAGGCTTGAAGCCCGCCCGCAACCGTCGAAGGCGATGGCTTTCGCCTCGCCGCTGATGGCTCTCGTCCTCACTGCGCTGATTGCCGCGCTGCTGTTCGTCGCGCTCGGCAAAGACCCGGTCAAGGGATTGAGCATCTTCTTCGTCGAGCCGCTTTCCGGCATGCGTCAGTTCAGCGAGGTGTTGCTCAAAGCCACCCCGCTGATCGTGATCGCGCTCGGCCTGGCGGTGTGCTACCGCTCCAACGTGTGGAACATCGGTGCCGAAGGCCAGTACCTGCTCGGTGCGCTGGCCGGGGGTGGCGTGGCGCTGTGGTTGACCACTCAGGGCATCGTGCTGCCCAAGCTGATCGCGGTGCCGCTGGTGCTGCTCGGTGGCGTGCTCGGCGGCATGGCCTGGGCAGCGATCACGGCGCTGTTGCGCGACAAGTTCAATGCCAGCGAAATCCTGGTCAGCCTGATGCTCGTCTACGTGGCGCAGCAACTCGTCAACTACATGGTGTTCGGCCCGTGGAAAGACCCGGCGGGCTTCAACTTTCCGCAGAGCAAGAACTTCGACCCGTCGACCTGGCTGCCCAACCTGCTGAGTGGAACGCGGCTGCACATCGGCTTCATCATCGCGCTGGTCGCGGTGGGGCTGACGTGGGTTTTCATGTTCCGCGTGTTCCGCGGCTACCAGTTGCAGGTGGGCGGCCTGGCGCCCGACGCGGCGCGCTACGCGGGTTTCTCGGCGAGCGCCTCG
>JBJXEJ010000017.1:0-3272 GCA_046154125.1 Rhizobacter sp.
GGCGTTTGGCCTGACCTGTGTGCGGCCAGCATCGGCAGACTGCATCTGCTGCCGCCGCACACCCGCCACCGCTGGACGAATCAACTCGTGATGTCGGTGCGCGAAGCGGTGGCGCAGGCGGCATGCAAGCATGTGCAGTACGCAGACTGCATCGTGGGCTACGAAGGATTTGCGCTGCCGGCGTTCGAAGCCGCGCACTCGATTGGCGGACGCTCGGCGGTGCTGAACTACCCTGTGGCCCACCACCGCCAGCGGCGCCGTGTGCGGCTGGAAGAGAACGAGCGCGAGCCCGAGTTCGCGGTGACCTGGCCGGGCTTCAATGACTGGCCAGAAGGCCACGAAGAACGGCTCGACGAGGAAATTCGATTGGCCGATGCGGTGCTGGTCGGCTCGGGCTATGTGGCCGACAGCTTCGTCGCCGAAGGCATCGAGCGCTCCAAGATGCGCGTGGTGCCGTATGGCGTCGACCTTCACACTTTCACGCCAGCACCACCTGGAAGCCAGGCTCGGTCGGACCGGTTCAACGTGATCTATGCCGGGCAGCTGACGCAGCGCAAGGGCATCGCCTACCTGCTGCGCGGCTACCGACAGTTCGCTCGACAGGACTCACACCTGACACTCGTCGGCAGCATCGTCGGCAGCGATGCGCCGCTGCGGCCATTCGCCGATCTGTTCGAGCACATCCCGCACCAGACCCGGCCTGCCCTTGCCGAACGCTATCGGCAAAGCGATGTGTTCGTGCTGCCGACGCTGATCGAAGGCATGCCGCTGGTGGTGCTCGAGGCGATGGCCTGTGGCCTGCCGGTGATCGTGACCGCCAACGGCCCGGCCGACATCGTGCGCGACGGCATCGATGGCTTCGTGATCCCCGAGCGAGATGCCGACGCCGTCTGTGATCGGCTCGATCGCCTGTACCGGGACCCTGACATGCGTACAGAAATGGGGCGCAAGGCCGCGCTACGCGCACGCGAATTCGGATGGGATGCGTACGCTGCAAAAGCCCGCCGGGTACTGGCGAACCTGGGCAGTGCTACGGAGCTCTGCAACACTCATTTCGTCGGTGTGTGATGTGATTCGCCGCACTGTGCTTTGGGCGTTGTCAGGCGCTGGCACAGCCCTGTTCGCCACGGCGATGACAGCAGCCGCCCAGGCTCCATCGAACAGCGGCAACCTGACGGCACAGGGCACCCCGTGGACATTCAACCTGCCCCGCAGCTCGACGACCAGCGCCGGCGTCTACAACAGCGAGGGCCGCCTGCTTCGCACCTTGTGGCGGGCCGACGAGTTGCCCGCTGGCCCTCATCAGCAGACCTGGGACGGACGCGACGACCGCGGCCAGCCTGTGGCGCCGCAGGACATCGAGATCCGGGTCATTCATCACCGTCTCGCTTATGTCTGGGAAGGCGTGGTGGGCAACAGCAGCAGTGCCTTCGGTGGACCCCAACTGCACAAGGCTTTTCTGATGCCGGCCAGCATTGCGATCGAGGGCAACCGTGCGTTCTACACGGTGGGCTACAACGAAATGCAAACGGGATTGCACGGCTTCATGCTGTCTGACCCCAACCGAAACACGCGCCCGCTGGCGTCGAAAGATCCTTTTGCTGGGATGGGGTTGGTCGCGACAGACTCAACCCGGCTGTACTGGGCCAACACCGGCGGCCTCTCGCACACCAGCTTCGTTGGCGTCCTTGATCTCGACACGGCGCGCGTCGCGACGTTCTCGGCCGGTGCGCCGGTGTGCCTGAACCGTTGGCCGAACTCGACGAGTTGCTATCCAGACCAGAGCTATGCCAGCGTCATCGACCTGCATACTGAGGAAGTCGATACCCCGACCGGCCTCGCAGTGCAGCGCAACGGTCGCGTGCTCGCTGTGGCACACGGCGGGCGTAACCTGATCCGCCTGTACGACAAAAGCAGTGGTGCGCTGCTGCGCGAGATGTCGGTCCCGTTGAATGCAAAGGGCCTGAACCAGCTGGCGATGTCGTCTGGCGGCGACCTGTGGGTCGCCTCGAGCAGGAGCGTACTTCGCTACACCGACCTGGAAAGCAGCCCGAGGGTCAAGGCAACCATCAACGGCTTGACACGGCCGCTCGCGCTCGCGGCCACGCCCGGCGGCGACGACGGCCTCTGGGTGGCGGACGGCGGCGGCAGTCAGCAGCTCAAGCGCTATGACGCGCAGGGCCGGCAACTCGCCACGCTGGGCGCCCTGGGCGGCTATGCCGACGACCCCGCGGTGCACACCGGCAAGCTGTGCTTCCAGGCCCGCGACGGCCGAGAGCAGACCGCGCTGGCGGCTGCACCGGACGGCAGCGTGTGGGTGGTCGACACCTGCAACAACCGCATGCTGCGGCTGTTGACCGATGCTGCAAACGCCGGCCGCATCAATGCGCAGATCGCTTACCTGCCGGCGTTCTACACCTCGACCGTCGATCACGGAAGGCCGCGCCGCGTGTTCGCGAACTTCCTGGAGTTCGATGTTGAGAACACAGCCCCCTTGGTGCCCGGGCGCTCGTGGAAGCTGGTGCGCAACTGGCTGGCCGGCCTGCCCAGTGCGTTGAAGGACGACCGTGCCTTCAATGGCGGATTCGGCGGCTTCACCAGCGTGGAGACGCTGTCCAATGGTCGCACCTACGGCATGGTATCTGCGCAGGGCCGGCAGGTGATCGTGGAACTGCCGGCGGCGGGGCCGCTGCGCGTGGTCAGGTCGCTGGCGGCACCGTTTCGCGGCGCGACGGCCAAGGTGATGTACGAGAACGGTGACCTCGGTTATGCGCTGACAGGACCCAGCACGCAGTCGGTGATGCGATTGCCACTCACCGGGTTCGACAGCTCGGGCGATCCGGTCTGGTCCACCGATCCGGTCAAGCTGGCCAGCGTACCGACACTGCCTGGCAGCCCCTACTACCGCGGCGCATTCAGTGGCATGCCGCCTCGCTTTCCCGTGACCGCTTCAGGACGGGTCGTCTATTTCGATCAGTCGGTTGTTGGAAACGAAGGCTTTCACCTCGGCGCCGCGGCCGTGAATGGCAGCCAGTGGCTGTGGCAGGCCAGCCCCAGCGGTGCGCTGGACGGCAAGGGCAGCTTCCAGACCAAGGCGGTGGACGGATCGCTTAACTATGGCGGCAATGCGGTGTGGGCGCACGGTCGACACATCATCTATGGTTACCACGGCGAGTTCTACAAGGACATGCAGACCGGCAACGTCGGCCAAGCCAACCAGTTCATGCACTTCGACGAATCGGGGCTGTTCCTCGGGCAGTTCGGCCAGGCTT
>JBJXEJ010000018.1:0-9901 GCA_046154125.1 Rhizobacter sp.
CGCCGCTGTCTGGCATCACCGCGTGCGCCGCGACGACGTGCTGCGGGCGATGTGGCCCGGTTTGCGCGCGCGCAGTTGACCGGCAGTGGTCCGCTTCTTTTTCCCCTTCTTCAATCCTTGTGTGAAATATCAATCCATGTCGTCTCATCGATTACTTCGCGGGCTTGCCGCCGCCATCGGTCTGGCCGGCGCGCTGCTGGTGGCCACGCCCAGCCATGCCGTGCCGAGCTTTGCGCGCCAGACCGGGCAGGAATGCGCGGCCTGTCACATCGGCGCGTACGGCCCGCAACTGACGCCTTATGGCATCAAGTTCAAGATCGGCGGCTACACCGACAGCGATGGCAAGGAGGGCAAGGTCCCGTTGTCGGGGATGGCGGTGGCGTCGTTCACGCACACGAACAAGAAGCAGGACGAGGAACCGGGACCCAACACGAAGAGGAACAACAACTTCGCCGTCGATGAGATCTCGGCATTCCTGGCCGGCAAGCTGGCCGACAAGGTCGGTGCCTTCGTGCAGGTGACCTATGACGGTGTCTCGGGGGACACCGCGCTGGACCAGATGGATCTGCGTCTGGCCCACGCCACCAATCTTCAGGGCAAGGACCTGGTCCTTGGCTTGTCGCTGAACAACAACCCGGGCGTTCAGGATCCGTTCAACACGATGCCGGTCTGGGGCTATCCGTATGCCGGTTCGCCACTGGGATTCGGCGGACCCGAGAGCGGCTCGCTGATCAATGGCGGCCTGGAGCAGCGGGTTCTCGGGCTGTCTGGATATGCCTTCTACGACAACAGCCTGTACGCAGAGATCGGCACCTACCGCTCGCTGTCGACCTGGTCGCAGTGGAAGATGGGGCTGGGCAAGGGCGACGATCCGGGCAAGCTCGGCGCGGGCTCGGCCTACTGGCGACTGGCCTGGTTCCAGGACATGAAGACCAGCGCCTACTCGGTCGGCCTGTTCGGGCTGAACAGCAGCATCCAGCCTGATCGCACGTCGGGCACGCCTTCGAACCACTACAACGACATCGGCATCGACGCGCAGTACCAGTTCCTCGGCACCCGCGAGCACGTGTTCACGGTGCAGGGCAGCTACCTGCACGAGATGCAGCGCCGCACCGCCCTCATCCAGGCTGGCGAGGCCAGCAACAAGCACGGTCACCTCAACGAGTTGAAGCTGAACACCTCGTACAACTACAGGCAGACCTGGGGCGCCTCGGCGGGATTCTTCAAGACCACCGGCGATTCCGATGTGACGCTGTACTCGTCGAACACCCGAACGCGGCCGAACACCGAGGGCGGCGTCTTCCAGCTCGACTGGACGCCGTTCGGCAAGGAAGACTCGTGGGGTTCGCCGTGGGCCAATCTGCGTCTGGGCGCGCAGTACACGGCGTTCTCGAAATACAACGGATCGTCGCGCAACTACGACGGGGCGGGACGCAAGGCGTCCGACAACGACACCTTGTTCCTGTTCGCATGGACTTCCTTCTGAGCCGCGCGATGGGCATGACGTCAGTTCGTCTTTCTGACATTCCCGGGATGGCTGCGTTGCTGGTGATTGCTGGCGCCTTTCTGATGCCGGCACTGTGCCAGGCCGCCGGTGACGCCAAGGCCGGCTCCGATGTCTTCGCGGGTCAGTGCGCGGAGTGTCACAGCCTGAAGGAGGGCAAGAACAAGAAGGGGCCGTCGATGTTCGCGATCGTGGGTCGCAAGGCGGCCTCGATCGCCGACTTCAAGTACTCGGACGCGATGAAGGCCAGCGGCTTCCAGTGGACGGCAGCGCAGATCGACGCGTACATCACGCTGCCCAAGAAGGCGGTGCCGGGGGGAACGATGAAATTCGACGGCCTGCCCGACGCGAAGGAGCGCGCCGACCTGATCGAGTTCCTGGCCACCGTCAAGTGACCTGATCGCCGCCGGCTCCGCAAGTCGCGGACCGAGCCTGTCTCGGTTGAAGCGGTAAGAAACTTCGCCGGGTTTCGACAAAAAGGTCGATTGCCCGTTTCCAAGGAGTACTCCGATGAAGTTCAGCCGCACGCTCGCCGCGACCGCCTTGTTGCTTGCTGCCTCGATGACCCAGGCGCTGACCCTGGCGCCCTACAGTGCGGCCGCACTGGCCGAGGCCCAGAAGGCCGGTGAACCCGTCGCGCTGCATTTCCACGCCGACTGGTGCACGACCTGCAAGGCGCAGGACAAGGCCTTGACCGAACTCCAGGCCGATCCGTCGCTAAAGCTTACCGTGCTGCGCGTCGACTACGACAAGGAGGTCGACCTGAAACAGCAGCTGAAGGTTCGCAGCCAATCGACGCTGATCGTCTACCGAGGCGCGACCGAGCGTGCCCGCCTGGCCGGCGAGACGCAGCCCGACAAGCTGAAGGCGGCGCTGAAGACCGCGCTCTGAATCGCGCTCGGGCCACCACGGTTCCAGGCGATGGTCAGCTGGTCCGAACTGGGTCTGAGCCTCGCGGCGGGCGGCCTGACCACGCTGTCGCCCTGCGTTTTTCCCTTGCTGCCGCTGGTGCTCGGAGGGTCCCTTCAGGGGCACCGCGCCGCGCCGTTGGCCATGGGTATGGGCATGGCTTCGTCGTTCGCGCTGATCGGCCTGCTGGTCGGCACGCTGGGCGATGCGATCGGTCTCACCGGCGATGGCGTGCGCAGTGCTGGCGGTGCACTGCTGGTCGCTTTCGGGCTGGTGATGCTGTTGCCGGCGCTCGATGCGCGGTTCAGCCGCTGGATGAGCCCGCTGGCCTCGTCGGCCCAGGCGGCCGGTTCACGACTGAACAGTGGCTCGCTGGCCGGCGCTCTCGCGCTGGGGGGCGTGCTCGGCCTCGTGTGGAGCCCGTGCTCGGGGCCGTTGCTCGGCTCTGCGCTGGCGCTCGTCGCGACTGAAGGCGGGGCTGGGCGCGGTGCGCTGATCCTCGGACTGTTCGGCGTCGGTGCGGCGGTGCCGCTGGTGGCGGCTGCCTATGCATCTCGGGCCGGCTTCAGCCAGATTCGCGGCTGGGTGATCGGCCGGGCCGCGCTGGTCAAGCGGGTCTTCGGCGTCGTCCTGCTGGCACTGGGTCTGGCGGTCGTCTCCGGTCTCGACAAACGGATCGAGGCCCGCTTCAACGACTGGCTGCCTCAGAGCTGGCTGTACTGGGCGACCCGGTTCTGACTTCGGCCTGATTTGTCGCCGGCAGGCCCCGGCGAACCTCGTGTGGCGTCACGGATACTCGCGTCTTCGACTGGTCTTGCCGTCACCACTGTTGCGTGGTGCAGGCTGCCGCCTGAACGATCGCCGGTCCCGGCGCACAGATTCCATGAGCACCATCGATCTCATCTCCGCCGTGATCTTCGCGATCGCGCTGGTACACACCTTCTCGGTCAAGTTCTTCGAGCGTCTCGCGCACCGCAGCCCGCGCAATGCCGGGCTGTTCCACCTGCTGGGCGAGATCGAGGTGGTGTTCGGGTTCTGGGCCTTTGTGCTGATCGGCTTCATGGCGCTCGTGGAGGGCAGCCAGCAAGCCATCGTGTATGCCGAGTCGCGCCAGTACACCGAGCCGCTGTTCGTCTTCGTCATCATGGTGGTGGCGGCGTCGCGCCCGGTGCTGGAAGCCATCAAGGCGCTGGTGGAGGGCCTGGCCCGGCTGGCACCGCTGCGCACGGCCGTGGCGCGCGTGTGGCTGTGCCTGGCGATGGTGCCGCTGATCGGGTCGCTGATCACCGAGCCGGCGGCGATGACGCTGGCCGCACTGATGCTCTCGCCGCTGGTGTTCCGTGCGGGCATGCCCGAGTGGCTGAAATACGGCGCGCTGGGCGTGCTGTTCGTCAACGTGTCGATCGGTGGCACGCTGACCTCGTTCGCCGCGCCGCCGGTCCTGATGGTGGCCACCACCTGGAACTGGGACAGCGCCCACATGGCCAGCCACTTCGGCTGGAAGGCGGCCGTCGCCGTGGCCATCAATGCGACCGCCGTGACCGCGCTGCTGAGCCGTCATCTGACCGAGCCCGAAAGGGCCGCTGCGGATGCCGAAAGTTCACGCATACCGCCGCTGGTCAGCGCGATCCACCTCGTGGTGCTCTCGCTGGTGGTCACCTTTGCGCACCACCCGGTCATCTTCCTCGGCGTGTTCATGTTGTTCCTGGGCTTCACCCAGGCCTACGCCAGGCACCAGAGCCCGTTGATCCTGAAGGAGGCGCTGCTCGTCGGCTTCTTTCTTGCGGGGCTGGTCGTGCTCGGCGGGATGCAGCAATGGTGGCTGCAGCCGATCGTCTCCGGCCTGCAGCCGACGGCGCTGTTCTTCGGGGCGCTCGGGCTGACCGCGATCACCGACAACGCGGCGCTCACGTATCTGGGGTCGTTGATCGACGGCATGTCCGAGCAGGCGAAGTACATGCTCGTTGCGGGCGCGGTGGCGGGGGGCGGGCTGACGGTGATCGCGAACGCGCCGAACCCGGCGGGCGTCACGCTGCTCAAGCAGGGCTTCGAGGATCAGTCCATCGGCGCCGGCGGGCTGCTGCTGGGGGCACTGTTGCCGACGATCGTTGCTGCGACGATGTTCCTGATCTGAACCCCGCCGCCGTGGCCGGACGAACGGACCTGTCCAGCGATCCCGGATCCGGCAAATCGATCGGCAGTGGCGCGACACAATGCACGGGTCGTTGACGTCGCGTAAGAGTCGATCACGTCGTCCGACTCATTCAGGCCAGTGCCGGATTGTCCGGCCAACGCAGTCGATCCACACTCAATTCAGGAGAACCCCATGAACCACCGCCTCATCGCTTCGTCCGCCCTGGCTTCCGTGCTCGCCCTCGGCATGCTGTCGACCGCCTCCGCCGCCGACGCGCCAGCCAAGGAAAAGTGCTTCGGCATCGCCAAGGCCGGCGCCAACGATTGCGCCAACCTCTCGGGCACGCACTCGTGCGCCGGCCAATCCAAGGCGGAGAACGGCGCCGACGAATGGAAGTACGTCGCCAAGGGCACTTGCGCTTCGCTGGGTGGCAAGTCTGCCGACGAAGCCAAGAAGGCCATGGCCATGATGAAGAAATAAGAGCGAGCCCCTCGCTCGGATCTTGATCCCCTCCGTGCCAGTGGCCTCGTTCCCGGTCTGCCGCGAACTCGCGGGGATCGGGTTGCGCCAGCCCCATTACGCACAGGTGATCGAGGACCCGCCCGCCATCGGTTTCGTCGAGGTTCACTCCGAGAACTTCTACGCCGATGGCGGCGCCGCTCTGGCGGTGCTGGACGAGGCCCGCGCGCGCTACCCCGTCAGCCTGCACGGCGTCGGGTTGTCGCTGGGCTCGGCAGCCGGAATCGACCCCTGGCACCTCGATCGCCTCGATCGCCTCGTGCGTCGCATCGAACCGGCCTTCGTGTCCGACCACGCCTGCTTCGCACGTGCGGCGCTTGCGCCTGGCGGCCCGGTGGTGCACGCCAACGACCTGCTGCCCATCGCGTTCACCGAAGCCTCGCTGGAAGTCCTCTGCAACAACGTCAGCCGGGTGCAGGACCGCCTGCAACGGACGTTGCTCGTCGAGAACCTGTCGGCCTATCTGACCTTCCACGACAACACGCTCACCGAGCACGAATTTCTCGCGGCACTGTGCCATCGCACCGGCTGCGGCCTGCTGCTCGATGTCAACAACCTGATGGTCAATGCACTGAACGATCGAGTGGCCGATCCGCTCGCGCAGGGCCGTGCGTTCATCGATGCCCTGCCGCACGGCATCGTGGGCGAGATCCATCTCGCGGGCTATTGCGAGACCCCGGACATCGTCATCGACGACCACGGCAGCGTCGTTCGGCCCGCCGTCTGGACGCTGTACGAGCACGCGCTGCAACGCTTCGGTGCGTTGCCGACGCTCATCGAATGGGACACCGATGTGCCATCGCTGGACGTGCTGCTCGGACAGGCGCAACTGGCCACCGACCGACTCGCGCAGGTGGCTCGGTGAGCATCGGCGAGACGCCCGTCATTCCGGCGGATGCGGCGGCGGAAGCAGAACGGCAGCATTCGCTGCTGGCAGCGTTGTGGTCCGCCGACAGCTCTGCCTCGGGCGACCTGCCTTGCCGCGAGGGCCCCGTGTCCGTGGCTCGCGGCCTGAGTGCCTACCGTGCCAATGCCGGAGCGAATGCGGCTCGCGCCCTGGAGGCGGCATTCCCGACGGTGCAGGCGTTGATCGGGGCCGACGATTTCCGGCGTCTGGCGCGGGATCACTGGTTGCAGACGGCACCGGTGTGCGGTGACCTGGCCGAGTGGGGCGGGGCGCTGGGCTGCTGGCTCGATGAGCATCCGGCGCTGGCCGACTGGCACTATCTCGGTGACTGCGCGCGCCTCGACTGGGCGGTTCACCGGTGCGAGCGCGCTGCTGACGCGGTGCTCGATGCCGAATCGATCGCCCGCCTCGGCGATACCGATCCCCAGTTCCTGCACTTCCTGTTTCGGCCTGGCGTCGCGGTGCTTCGTTCGCACTGGCCGGTGGTGATGCTGCACGAGGCACATCGGCAGGCCGACCTGGCGCCGGCGCTGGCCTCGTTGCGCGAAGCACTGGCGCTCGGAGTCGGTGAGTCGGCTCTGGTCGCGCGGGCTCCAGGAAGCTGGCGCACGCAGGTGCATCGGATCGATGCCGCCACGGCCACATGGACCGAACACCTGCTCGCGGGCGCATCGCTCGCCGATGCGCTGAGCGCGGTCGATGCCGCGAGCGATGGCACGGATGGTCCCGCATTCGACCTGGCCACCTGGCTTGCCATGGCACTTCGCGAGGGCTGGCTGAAAGGAATCCGCGTCGATCCCGACTGATGGGAAGTCCCTCTGGAGAACCACGATGAATCAGCCTCACGCTCCGTCGATCCTGTCCCGCCTGTGGGCCTTCGGCGAGACCGTCGTTCGCGGCCTGAATGCGCTGCAGCCAGCTGCCCAGCTCGCTGCGCGCTGGTTCATCGCCGGCGTCTTCTTCCGTTCCGGACTGACCAAGATCGCCGACTGGGAAACCACCGTCGCGCTGTTCACCGACGAATACCACGTGCCGCTGCTCAGCCCCGCGCTCGCCGCTGCGCTGGGCACCAGCGCCGAGCTGGCCCTGCCGGTGCTGATCCTGTTCGGTCTCGCCGGGCGCTTCGCGGCTGCGGGATTGTTCGTCCTCAACATCGTCGCGGTCATCAGCGTCGAGGACATGCCGATCCCGGCGTTGCAGCAGCACATCTTCTGGGGCAGCGTGCTGATCGGCCTGCTGCTGTGGGGGCCCGGACGGTGGTCGGCGGACCGCTTCGTCTGGCCGTGGCTGCGCCAGCGCGTGGTCGGGGCTTCTCCGACTGCACCTGATCCCGAAGCAGGCCGCGCATCACCGCGCCGCATCTGAATGGCCGTTGCTTCCGTATGTCAGGCCAGGGTGGTGTAAGGACCCCGAATCGGCGCCGACCCAAGTGGGTGCCTGGGATTCAGGCCCACGCCGCCCACTTCCTGCAATGTCTGCAGGTGGCAACCCACCATCAAAGGAGTTTTCCATGTTCAATGCTTCCAAAGGTTTCCAGATCGCTTCCGCCGCAGCCGCCCTGGCGCTGTCTGCCACCGCCTTTGCCGCCGATGCGCCTGCCGGCAGCTCGGGCAAGGCCATTGCCGCCAGCGACAAGGTTCACTGCTACGGTGTTCACAGCTGCAAGGGCAACTCGGACTGCAAGACCAGCGAGAACTCGTGCAAGGGCCAGAACGCCTGCAAGGGCCACGGCTTCAAGGCCATGGCTGCGGCTGAATGCCTGAAGGGCGGCGGCACCGTCGGCGACCTGTGATCGTCGGCTGATCCCATGTCTGACGCGCAGTCTCGGGCCATGAACCCCGGTTTCGGCCTGGGGCTGCGCACCCAGCACTATCCCGATTTCATCGATGCGCCTCAGCGCGTCGACTGGCTGGAGATCCTGTCCGACAACTACCTGGTGCCCGGCGGCAAGCCGCTGGCGATGCTGGACGCGATTCGCGCCAGCTATCCCGTCGTGATGCACGGCGTGGCGCTGTCGATCGGCGCCGCCGACGGCCCCGATCGCGCCTATCTTGAAGCCCTGGCGGCACTGGCGAGCCGCGTCGAGCCGCTGTGGATCTCCGACCACCTCTGCTGGACCGGCGTGCACGGCCGTGTGCTGCACGACCTGTACCCGCTGCCCTACAACGACACCGCGCTCGATGTCGTGGTGCGCAATGTGCACATTGCACAGGACGTCCTGAAGCGCCCGCTGGTGCTCGAGAACGTCTCCAGCTACGTGAGCTTTCGCGCGTCGGAGATGACCGAATGGGAGTTCATCACCGAGGTCTGCCAGCGCACCGGCTGCCGCCTGCTGCTCGACGTGAACAACATCTACGTCAGCAGCGTCAACCACGGTTTCGACGCCCGCGCCTTCCTGCGCGGCATCCCGGCCGACCGGGTGCAGCAGATCCACCTGGCCGGCCATGCCGATCACGGCGATCACATCATCGACACGCATGATCACCCGGTGGCCGACCCGGTCTGGATGCTCTATGCCGAGGCGCTGGCGCGCATCGGCCCGGTGGCCACGATGATCGAGCGCGACGACCACATCCCTCCTCTGGCCGAACTGGTCGCTGAACTCGACCAGGCGAGATCGATTCACGCGAAGGCGTTTTCACCTGCCCCCCGTGAACTCCTCGGGAGCGACGCGTGAGTGCGTCGCTGATGTCGGCGCAGCTGCAGTTCCAGCAGCACATGCTGGGTGCAGGCGACGCCTCGCCGCTGATCGCGGGCCACCCCGAACGACAGGCGCTCGGCCTGCGCATCTACGCCCACGCGTACCGGCAACGGCTGCTCGACACGCTGATCGATTCGTACGAGAAGACGCTGGCGGTGATGGGCGAGGCTTCCTTCGAGACCGCCGCACTGGCGTACATCGCCGCGCACCCGCCGACGAGCCGCAGCCTGCGCTGGTACGGCGGGGATTTCGCTGTCCATCTGGCTGCGGGCGGCGCTGATTTGCCGGCGTCGAGCGCATGGGCCGAAATCGCCTGCCTCGACTGGGCCCTGCGCGGCGCCTTCGACGGACCCGACTCCGAGGTGCTCGACGCAAGCGCGTTCGCCGAACTGGCGCCCGAGGCCTGGGCCACGCTGCGCCTGGTGCCGGTGCCGACCTCGCAGCTGCTCACGATGCGCCACAACACGGTGGCGGTGTGGCAGGCGCTCGACGACGACCAGCCTCCACCCGATCCGCAGGCATCGGAAGTGGACGTCGCCTGGGTCGTCTGGCGCAAGGGTCTTCGACCGCATTTCCGGTCGCTGCATCGGGCCGAGGCAGCGCTGCTGCGGGCGATGTTGGACGGGACACCCTTCGCGATGGCCTGTGCCGAGGCCGAGTCCGCCGTCGGCGACGCGCAGGTCGGCGATGGCCGATCCGACGAAGACGTATCGAATCTGATCGGCGGCATCATGCGGCAGTGGCTCGAAGACGGTCTGCTCGCCCGGGTCCTTCTCTAGGTGGTGGGGGCGTCCCGCTCAAGATACCTGTCCGCAAGCCGATACGACCAGGGAGTTGGCACTTCTTCTATCCCGAAGCGTGTCCAGCCTCTGGAGCGGTCAATGAGCCTGATAGACAACCCGGTGGGAAGAGCGCTGTTGTGGCCCGGCATGAAACTGATGCGGGCGTTGCGGTTTCCGGCCAAGGTCGCCGTGATCTCGGTGGTGCTGACCGTGCCGCTGACATGGCTGACCGCCAGCGCGTTGCTCTCGTCCCATGTGGCCCTCGAATCGACGCGCCTTGAAGCGCGCGGCAATCCATTGCTCGGTTTGAGCCTCGACGTGATCGCCGAGACCCAGAAGCACCGCGGCTTCGTCAATCGCGCGCTGGCGGGCGACACCTCCGTCAATGCCGACCTGACCCAGAACCGCGTGGCATTGAAGGCCGCGATCGGCGCCCTGCAGTCCG
>JBJXEJ010000019.1:0-10813 GCA_046154125.1 Rhizobacter sp.
CCAGCCCGCTGGCCGGCCGCGAAGGCAAGTACGTCACCAGCCGCCAGATCTGGGACCGACTGCTGAAGGAGCTGCAATCGAATGTGGCGCTGCGCGTCAGCGAGACCGACGAGGACGGCATCTTCGAAGTGATGGGCCGCGGTGAACTGCACCTGACCATCCTGCTGGAGAACATGCGCCGCGAAGGCTACGAGCTGGCCGTGAGCAAGCCGCGCGTGGTGTTCCGCACCATCGACGGCGAGAAGTGCGAGCCGATCGAGCTGGTGACGGCCGACGTGGAAGAAACCCACCAGGGCGGCGTGATGCAGGCCCTGGGCGAGCGCAAGGGCGAGCTGGTGAACATGGAGCCGGATGGCCGCGGCCGCGTGCGCCTGGAGTACCGCATCCCGGCACGTGGTCTGATTGGCTTCACCAATGAGTTCATGAACCTGACCCGTGGCTCAGGACTGATCAGCAACATCTTCGACGGATACGAGCCGTACAAGGGCGAGATCTCCGGGCGCAAGAACGGCGTGCTGATCAGCATGGATGCGGGCGAGATCTTCACCTACGCGCTTGGCAAGCTCGATGACCGCGGTCGCATGTTCGTCAAGCCCAACGATCCGGTCTATGAAGGCATGATCGTCGGCATCCACAGCCGCGACAACGACCTGGTAGTGAATGCCACCCGCACCAAGCAGCTCACCAACTTCCGCGTCAGTGGCAAGGAAGACGCCATCAAGATCACTCCGCCGATCGAGCTGACGCTGGAGTACGGCGTGGAGTTCATCGACGACGACGAGCTGGTCGAGATCACACCCAAGTCGATCCGGGTGCGCAAGCGCTTCCTCACGGAAAACGAGCGCAAGCGCGCTGGTCGCTGATCGCACAGTGAACCCCGGCGCGCGCCGGGCGGAGCCCGCGAAGTCGTCGCTGACGCGGCCTTCGCTGGATCCGCTGTGCCCTGTAGCCGGGGCAGCCGTCAGCTGCCCCTGGGTCAGGCAACCGATTCAGTGGGCCGGGTCCAGTCGGCTCGACGCCCACGGCGGGCTTTGATCAGCACAGGATCTTTCCACGGCGACGCTCGTCGCCTGGCGATGGGGGAGGTCAGTAGCTGACGCACCCTTTGTGGCCGATGCTGGCGCATACCGACTTGGTGACGGTCACGTCGGAGCTGCAACGTTCTTCTGCATCCGGGTTCGAGACCTGATCCGCGTCTTTCGAGTGATCTGTCACCGATTTGTTGCCCGAATCGTTTTTTCTCGAGCGCAGTCCCCAGTCCCAGAGCTTTTCCGAAGGCAGTGGCAGCACCAGGAACCAGTGCTCCAGCACGGCCAGGGTCAGCAACGTGGCGGCAAAGGTCAACGCGGTGGCATCGAAGGCTTCTATGCCCAGGGACGCAGATTCCTGCCAGATCAGTGCGGCGACGATGGTCGACGAGATGACTGAAATCGGGAAAAGCCGGTTCATGGGTCGCCGGGTGAAGTAGGTCTGCAGATACTTCAGGTGGGCGGGAAGAAAGCCTTCATTGAGGTTGCGAACCCCAAGGAAGACATTGAGCTTGGCACTCTGCCGCATGATCCACAGGATCAGGAAAGTCCACGTGCCGGTCTGGTTTGTGCCTCCCCATGTGGCGGCCAACACCGCTGCACCGAGGAACACGAGTGCCAGCTCATGATGCATCACCGCCAAGAAGGCGAAACGGGCCCGGCGCCATCCGGTGGACTCGGGCGGACACACGGTACGACGGGGACCCGTGACATAGCCCAGCAGGAACGCGACCTCCTGCCATGCCCAGACCAGCAAACCGAAAGTGAAAGCAAGATAGGCGCCGGTCGTTCGGGTGTCGTCACGGGTGGCAACCAGTCCGATCAGCGCCATCAACAGCACGAAAGACGTGCCCAACATCGTCCACTTGAAGGTCCAGCGCGGCAGACCATTGAGATACAGGATCACGCCAGTGCTGAACCACCAGATGAACAGGGTGTAGGCAATCGGGAAAACGTACTGCGACATCAGGATTCAGCCGGGGAATAGCGCGGGAGCCTGTCGCGGCTTCACCAGGCGGGTGCCACGCGAACGTCGACTGGCAGGCTGTTCGGAGTTGCTGGCAGACAGTACAGCCGAACAAAGGTTGCGGTCGCGGCAGCGGCCAGTGCGGCTCGCTTGATGCCGCCGATCAGGCCACCCTGGGCTCGGGCAGCTTCGGTGGCGATCGAGATCTTGCGCAGCCGCTCGAGTCCCTCGCGAAAGCGCGGATCGTCGATGTTCAATGTCAGCGGGAACACCTGCTTCGTGATTTCCGAGGTGATGCGGAACACGTTGAAGTCGTACTCCGTCGGGTTCAACCCCATGGCTGCGTGCATCTCCGGACGCTGGTGATCGCGTACGTACATCGTCGCGTAGACCGCGAGCACGAAGAAGCGGATCCACAACTTGTTGTGTCCCGCCAGCAGCTTCGGGTTGGCACGCATCAGCAAGGCGAACGCCTCGCCGTGACGGAATTCATCGTTGCACCAGCGCTCGAACCATCTGAAGATCGGGTGGAAGCACAGCTCGGGATGCCGCTCGACCTGACGGTAGATCGCGATGTATCGGGCGTAGCCGATCTTCTCCGACAGGTAGGTTGCGTAGAAGATGAACTTCGGACGAAAGTAGGTGTACTTCTTCGCCTTGACCAGGAACCCGAGATCGACCCCGATGCCGAAATCCTTCAGCCACTGGTTGATGAAGCCGGCATGACGGCTTTCGTCACGTGCCATCAGGGACATCAGTTCTTTGATGTCCGGGTTGGTCACTCGTTTCTTCATCTCGGTGTACAGCACGCATCCAGAGAACTCGGAGGTGACCGAGCTGATCATGAACTCGGTGAACTCCTTGTGCAGTGCCGGTGGCAGCTGCGCATAGTTGCCCGCCATGTCTGCTGGTCGCTGGAAATGGTCGGTGTTGGAATCGGCTCGGAACTCGTCCATCAAGATGTCCCACTGCGCCCGTACCGAACTCACGTCCATCCGGTCCATGGCGTCGAAGTCGGTCGTGTAGAAACGTGGCGTGAGCATCGTGTTCTGCAGCGCGGTGGTGGTCGCTTCATTGGGGGCTCGTTGGGTGATCGTTGTCATCATCTGCTCCGAACGTGATGGGTGTGTCGTCTCAACGAACTGCTGGCACGTCTGTCATGAACCGTGCGAATACCGCGGCATTCGTTGGCCCGAACGATTCCAGGTCTATTCGCTGTCCGGTGGCTGGATCGAACAGCGTCATCCGTCCATCGGCGCGGCCGATCAACTGGAACGGCTGCTCCGCACCGAGGCCGTTGCGTCGGCGCTCGCGGGCGAGTCCCCGCAGTGCTCCGCGAAAGAACCCGTTCTCGCCGGTCACCGTGTGTATGACGGCCTTGGTGGGCGCGTCGATGACGACCACGCTGCCGTCGGGCCGATCTTCAAATCGCAACTCGCGCATCGCTATCGCTGCCTCGTCCGGCACATGGATCGCCACGCCCGACATCCGTACTGCCGCCACCGCGATCACCGAGGCGAGCAGCACACCGCCGATGGCGAGCAACACCCCACGCGGCAAGACGTTGTCTGGAATTGCGGCTTCCATCTCAGGCACCCTGCGTCAGGCGTTGGCCGCGGTCTGCAGCGAACCAGCGTTTGCGAGGCAGGGCCATGATGGTTGCCTGTCGGCTTGCGGTCGCGGAGGAGAGGTCGGTGTGCCCGCGCGATCTGCCAGTCGTTGCCGACATCGCGGGATCAGCGCTTGCGGCAGGACACTGCGCTTGCGACCAAGCTTGCGCCAGCACCTGTGCCACTCGAGGCGCATTCGGGACACATCGCAACATCGGCTCGGGATGCGCGATACGCCAGGGGCGAGCATGCGGCCACAAATGCATGTAGGCGATGCGATCGGAGCCTGCGAGCGTGAGCGGTATGTCACCGGTCCCGTGGCCGGTGTCTCGCAGCCCTGCGGTTGCGATACGGCCGAACGGCAGATTGAAAGTCAGGTTCAGCACGATGCCGATGCGCATCGTCACACGCCTGTCGGTGATGGTGTAGACGGTTGTGCGTGCACACAGCATGGCCATGCCCAACGCAACAGAGATGGCCAGTGCCGCCAGCGGTGACAGCATGGCTACAGCCCTGAATGCATCGGATGCTGTTCCGCCGTTCAGTATCACCACGGCGGCGCGAATGGCGAGTATGGCGATGAAGTAGACCACCAGCGATCGCACGTGAAAGACCCGGCGCGCAAGCATCCGCCAGTCTGGCGTTCCCTGCCACAGCACGCGCTCCCCTGCTGGCAACGGCTCGGGCAAGCCGTACTCGGGTTCGAACTCGTGTTCGTGCTCGTGGCTGTCATAGTTCACCTTCATACCAGCGGCTCCTGGCGGGATGGTTCAGCATAGAGGGTGCCTCCACCGTAGTACGCCATGACTTTTTCTTCCTCCAGGAGGGTGATCTGATCTGGGCTTTTCGTGGCGGGTACCTGCGCGAACTGGCGACCGAGGATGGACGCTACCTTCACGCAGTCGGCCTTGACGCGTGCAAAGTTCATGGGCAGCAGAACGTTGCGGGTCACGCCTCCCGCAGAAACCGCCACCTCGATGTAGCGGAACATCATTTCAGATTTGTCGATCCAGAGGTCGTTGACCGTACCGCCCACCTCACCGTCGGCTCCGATGACATCGAGGCCGCGCGGGTCAGCGTCATTGGATGCAACTCCATAGTCCACGGCCACGCGCAACGGAACGATTTTCGGATCGCCTTCCCAGGTGTAATCGGGTACATCGGCGCGGTCTGCATAGGCTCCGGGGCCCACGCCGTCGAGCATGGGGTTGCCAGTGGGGACCAGCGGTGCACCCATCAAGCGATGCAGGGGTTCTGCGTGGAGGACCTGCGGCGAGACCTGGTTGTTGGGTGCGGTCACCGATCCGCCGTGCGGGAGCAGGAACGTCTTCGGCGTGGGCATCATCACGAAGCCAGGGCTGGTTCGCATCTCGCCGGACGGGTACACCGTCTCGAGCGGAAAGCCTTCTCGTTTGCTTTCCATCTGAAGGTAGTACACCAGACCGAAGAAGAAGATCCAGAAAAGATAAAGCACGATCTGTGCAACGTCGATGTAGCCCGTGATGGCCCCTGTACCCATGATGTGATCTCCTTCTTCTGCGCAAAAAAATGGTCAGCCCGGAAACTCGGCCAGCCCAAACTTCGTACCTGTTCGCGGATTCGACTCGACGGATGTGCGGACAAGTGGACCGATGACGACCAGCGTGGCGAACAACAACGCGATTTCGAGGTGGTAGACGACGCTGTAGCCCACAGACGCCTCCGAGAGCGCCGTGCCCAGCGATCCCTGCGATGCCAAGCTGGTGACGATGTCTCGCAGCGCCCCGCCCATCGCAATGGCGATTCCTCCAGCAGTCGCCTGGACTGCACCCCAGGCACCCAACGCGAGGCCGACCTGGCCTGGGCGCTCGAGGCTCATCGCGGCGGTCAGCGTGCTGACGGCGAACAGTCCGCCACCAAATCCGATCAACAGAGCCCCGACTCGAAACAGCGCAGCCGATTCAAGGGGTGCTGCGAAGATGACCGCTGAAAAAGCCACCACTCCCATCAGCACGCCGAAAGCCGCGAGGCGGTAGGCGTCGATGCCGGCTCCCAGCCAGCGCGCAGCGAGGCCGAACGCGGCGAGCGCGCCACCGGCCAGCAATGCGGTCAGCACCGTCGTGGCGCTCACGCTCAGCCCGAGAATCTCGCCACCATAGGGCTCGAGGATGATGTCCTGCATGTTGAAAGCCGCCGTGCCGAGACCCACCGCGAGCAGGAAACGCAAGGTGCGCCCTTGACGCACGAATGACTTCCAGCTGGTGCTGAACTCGGGCCGGGGCAGGTTCTTGGCGGTGCCGGCTGGATTGCGAGCCTCCTGCTTCCACAACGCAATCAGGTTCAGCGCCATCGTCACCGCTGCGGCTCCCTGCACCACCTTGATCAGGCGCACCTGACTGAAATCGGCCAGCAGCGCGCCGAAGATCAGGCTGCTCGCGACCATGCCGACGAGCAGCATCACGTACATCAGTGCCACCACGCGCGGCCGCGCACTTTCCGGTGCGATGTCAGTGGCGAGCGCCAAGCCAGCGGTCTGGGTCGTCTGCGACCCGGCACCGACCAGCAGGAATGCGAGCGCGGAGCTGACATAGCCGAGCCACGGGCCGGCCCGGGTGTCGCCCGAGAGCAGGATCAGGGCAAACGGCATGATCGCGAAGCCACCAAATTGCAGCCACGTACCCATCCAGATGTAGGGCACGCGCTTCCAGCCTAGAACCGAACGATGCGTGTCGGACTTGAAACCGATCAGCGCCCGGAATGGTGCGAACACCAGCGGCAGCGCGACCATCAGCGAAACCAGCCATGCGGCCATGCCCATCTCGAGAATCATCACGCGGTTCAGCGTGCCGATCAGCAGCACGCTCGCCATGCCGACCGATACCTGGAACAGCGACAGTCTCAGCAGGCGACCCAGCGGCAGCTCATCCGTCGCGGCATCGGCAAACGGCAAATACTGCGGCGCCACATCGAGCCATTGCCGGGCCCGAATGATCAGCAGCGACGGCGCCCTCGATTTCATTGGCGCACCAACTCCAGAGCCTGCGAGGTGTAGAAGCCACTCGAGATGCGTTGCGTGCGCCCGCGCCTCCAGTCCTGTAAGGAGGAGTCAGCCGCCAGCAGTCGGTGCAGCGCTGCTTCGGCCACTGGCTCGATCCACGGAGCGCGATCGCTGCGCGGGAACATGCGGCCCATGGCACGCATCGCGATCAGCGCCGGATTGCTCGGCGCGTAGGTGAACAGCAGGCCGCAGCGGGTGCGTTCGGCGAGCCCTGCCACCACGCGAACCGCATCGGGGGTGCGATAGTGAATCAACGAGTCCATGCCGACGACGAAGTCGAACTCGCCCAGAGCCGGGTCGAGCATGTCGCCCGAGCGGAAGTCGATGCGGCCGACACTGAATTCGCTGGTCAGCTCTGCCGGCTGGCGGTCGCGCGCCAGTTCGACCAGCGTCGGGGACAGATCGATCGCCAGCACCTGCGCTCCGCGATGTGCGGCTTCCACGGCCAGTGCGCCCGTACCGCAACCGGCGTCAAGCACCCGCTTGCCGCGTAGATCTGCGGGCAGCCAGTCCAACAGTGTGGCGCGCATGCGGTCGCGGCCGGCGCGCACCGTGGCACGAATTCGGCCGACTGGCGCATCCGATGTGAGTCGCGCCCAAGCCTGGACCGCAGTGCGATCGAAATAGTCTTCGATCTTGCCGCGGCGCTCGATGTAGCTGGTTGGATTCATGCAGGTGTCCGTGATGCGATGGGCCAGGCAACTCAGTCGAAGCCCAGCAAGTCGAAGATGTCTCGGTCCTTCATCGGCACCGCGCTCATCGGCTCGGTGCCGAGCCACAGCGAGGCGGCAAGTCGCATGTATTCCTTCTGGACGGCTTCAAGTTCGGGCGAGTACTCCATCTCGAACAGCGTCGACTTCTTCAGACGACTGCGACGAATCACGTCGAGGTCCGGAAAGTGCGCGGCCAGCTTCAGCCCGATGCGTTCGTTGTACTTGTCGATCTGGTCGGTCTCGCGACTTCGGTTGGCAATCACCCCACCCAGGCGAACGTTGTAGTTCTTGGCCTTGGCACCGATCGCCTGAACGATGCGGTTCATGGCGAAGATCGAATCGAAGTCGTTGGCAGTGACGATCAGCGCGCGGTCGGCATGCTGCAGCGGCGCTGCGAAACCGCCGCAGACGACGTCACCCAGCACATCGAAGATCACCACATCGGTGTCCTCGAGCAGGTGGTGTTCCTTCAGCAGCTTGACGGTCTGACCGACCACGTAGCCGCCGCAGCCGGTGCCTGCCGGCGGACCGCCCGCCTCGACACACATCACGCCGTTGTAGCCTGGAAAAACGAAGTCTTCGACACGAAGTTCCTCGGCATGGAAGTCGACCGTCTCCAGCACGTCGATGACTGTTGGAAGCATCTTCTTCGTCAGCGTGAAGGTCGAGTCGTGCTTCGGGTCGCAGCCGATCTGCAAAACGCGCTTGCCGAGCTTCGAGAACGCAGCCGAGAGATTGCTCGACGTGGTGCTCTTGCCTATGCCGCCCTTGCCGTAGATCGCAAAGACCTTGGCGTTGCCAATCTTGACGCTCGGGTCGAGTTCGACTTGAACGCTTCCCTCGCCGTCGAGGCGGAGGTTCTTGCGAACGCCCGGGTTCTTGATGTCAGGAAAGGGAACTGTCGTCGTGCTCATGCGTGAGCTCCTTCAGGGGAATCAGAAAAGACACCTTCCAGCCGGTCTTCGAGCTCTTCACCGGCTCGGCGCAACGCGTCGAGCGTGGCTGCATCCGGCTGCCAGTAGTTGCGCTCGAACGCTTCAAGCAATCGGTTGGCGACTCGGGCCGAAGCGGTCGGGTTCAGCTTTGCAAGACGTTCGCGCATCGCAGGGTCGAGCATGAAGGTCTCGCTGAGCTGCTGGTAGACCCATGGCTGCACCTGACCGGTGGTCGCCGACCAACCCATCGTGTTGGTCACATGCACCTCGATCTGGCGCACACCTTCGTAGCCATGCTCGAGCATGCCTTCGTACCATTTCGGGTTCAGCATGCGGGTCCGGGTTTCCAGCGCGACCTGTTCGCGCAGTGTTCGCACCGCGCCGTCGCCCTTGGTCTGGTCTCCGATGTAGACCGGCGGCACGTCGCTGCTGCGGCCGCCCTTGGCAACCTTCACGGCCTGGGTGATGCCGCCCAACGTGTCGAAGTAGTTGTCGACGGTGGTCACGCCCAGTTCGACGGAGTCCAGGTTCTGGTAGGTCAACTGGACGTCGGCGAGCGCGCTCTTGAGCAGTGCGGTCTGCTGGATGGCCCGGCCTGTGCGACCGTAAGCGAAGCCCTTGCGGCGTGTGTAGGTTTCGGCGATCTCGCCTTCTTCCGACCACTTGCTGCTCTCGACCAGGTTGTTGACGTTCGAGCCATAGGCGCCTTCGGCGTTGCCGTAAACGCGCAGCGCAGCGATCTCGAGCGTGCATCCATGCTCCTGCTGGTAGGCCAGGGCGTGCTTGCGAATCCAGTTCATCTCCTCGGGTTCGTCGACGGCAGATGCGGCGAGGAAAGCGGCTTCGGCGAGCAGCTTGATCTGCAGCGGCATCAGGTCGCGGAAGATGCCCGACAGCGTGATCACGACGTCAATGCGGGGGCGGCCCAGGTCGGCCAGAGGAATCAAGGTGGCTCCCGCGATGCGACCGTAGCTGTCGAAGCGGGGCAGGGCACCCATCAGCGCCAGGGCCTGTGCGATGGGAGCGCCTTCGTTTTTCAGGTTGTCACTGCCCCAAAGCACCATCGCGATCGACTCGGGCAGCGCGTGGCCGTCCGCGCGGTGCCGGTCGATCAGAAGTTGTGCCTGCTTGGCACCGTCCCTGACCGCAAACGCACTGGGAATGCGGAAGGGATCGAATCCATGAATGTTTCGCCCCGTGGGCAGGACGGCTGGCGTGCGAAGGATGTCGCCGCCCGGAGCCGGCCGTATGAAGCGTCCGTCAAGGGCTCGCAGCATGGCGTCCACTTCGGTGTCAACGGCGAGCATCGCGTCGGCGGCGGCAAGACCGCGCATCATCTCGAGCGATGCATCGTCCCTCTGGATGTGCCCGACATCGAGTGCACGCTCGGCGCTGCTTCCTGCCACCAGAGCCTCGATCGCCGTGCGCTCAAGTTGCATGCCGTGTGAAGCGTCTGCCATCGCGAGCAACATGTCGACACGCTCGACTGTGCTCGGAGCTCGACCTGCGACGTGCAATCCATGCGGAATCAACGTGTATTCGAGTTCCAGCATCTGCTCGGCGAGGCGGGCGACGACGCAATCCGCATTACCGCGTGGCGACGAATCCCAAAGTGGCTCGGCGTCGGCAAGGTTGAGGTCGGCGGCCTGCGACTGCATCAACACGGCAAGTTCGGTGCGATCGGACGCATGAGGATCGAGCGCCCGCCAGCGGTCGATCGACGCCTTGAGGTCGTTGAGTCCTCGATAGAGTCCCGCCTGAGCTACTGGCGGAGTCAGGTAGCTGATCAGCGTGGCACCCGATCTGCGCTTGGCGATCGCCCCTTCGGAAGGATTGTTCGAGGCGTAGAGATACACGTTGGGCAGATCGTCGATCAACCGATCGGGCCAGCACGTCCCGCCCAGTCCGCTCTGCTTTCCGGGCATGAATTCGAGTGCGCCGTGAGTTCCGAAATGAAGCACGGCCTGAGCCTTGAAATCCTCACGCAGATAGCGATAGAAGGCAGAGAACGCGTGCGTCGGTGCAAGGCCTTTCTCGAACAGCAGGCGCATCGGGTCGCCCTCGTAGCCGAACCCGGGTTGAACACCGATCAGAATGTTGCCGAACTGCTTCCCGAGAACAAATATCGAACTGCCGTTGCTCAGCTGGCGCCCCGGAGCCGGGCCCCACTGACCTTCGATCTCCTTCAACCAGCGCTCGCGCCTGACGTGGTCTTCAGCCGAAATCAGCGTGTGTACGTTGGCGTCGGCGCCGTGCTGCGCCGAATTGCCCTTGAGAACAGCGCCCCTCAAGGCATCGATGCTCTCGGGCAGGTCGACGTTGTAGCCCTGCGCCTTCATCGCGGTCAGTGTGTGAAACAGCGACTCGAAGACCGACAGGTAGGCTGCACTTCCGATGTTGCCTGCGTTCGGCGGAAAATTGAAGATGACGATCGCTACCTTGCGCTGAGCACGATCGCTACGGCGCAATTCGACCAACTTGAGAACCCGGGCGGCCAGCATGTTCGCCCGTTCGGGGCAGGTG
>JBJXEJ010000020.1:0-61853 GCA_046154125.1 Rhizobacter sp.
CCGAATCGATCCTGATCCAGGACGCGCAGGAAGCGCTGCACCGGCTGCAGGCGCTGGCAGCGCTGGGGGTCAAGCTGGCGATCGATGACTTCGGCACCGGCTACTCCAGCCTGGCCTACCTCAAGCGCTTCCCGATCGGGCGGCTCAAGATCGACCGCAGCTTCATCCAGGGCCTTCCGAGGGACGAGATTGATGTGGGCATCGTCAAGGCGATCATCAACCTCGGCAATGCACTGCATCTCGACATGGTCGCCGAGGGCGTTGAAACCGAAGCGCAGCGACTGTTCCTGTTCAACACCGGCATCACGCAATACCAGGGCTCGCTGTGCTCGCCGGCGGTCGATGCATTGTCGTTCGACGCCTTGCTGGATCGCGGGCTGGCATTCGCCCAGGACCTGCCTGACGAGGGTGGCTGGATCGGCGGCGGCTCGTAGCTGACCGTTCAGAGAAAGCGTTCGAGCAGCCGGCGGGAACGCCGGTCCAGCGTCCGTCGGTCGCGCACGACGAACTGGATTCCGTGGCTGTCCGAGATCCACAGAGCGCCGTCTTTCAGGCGCCGGATGTCCTCTTCTCCTTTCAGCACGAAGCGGGTGGCGCCGCGGTCCGTATCAACGTCCCAGATGCTCGGCGTTGAGAAGGTCGACACTGCGACGATGCGGAGAATTTCAGGGGTGAACTCGCGGCTTGCCAGCTCTTCCTCGATCAATGTCCGCAGCGGTTCGTTCAACTGATCGAGCGTGTCCACCCAGGCTACCTCGCGTCCATCGGCATCGACCATCGACAGGCCGTCGTGCGGGGCGGCGATCGGAAACGCACGCACCGGTACCACGCCATGGTGGCGTACGCCATCGGGCGTAGTGAGAAGCAAGCGCCCGTGGGCATCGCGTTCGATCAGGAAAGGAGATGCGTTGCTCATGCCGGTAACTCTGCATGACTCGACGGTCCGGCCGCTGCCGCTGCGACGGGCGGGTCGACGCCGTCGGATGCCCCGCCCCATTCGTCGGCAGCAGCCTGCCGAACCTGGGCCTCGTGCAGCCGCCAGTAGGCGCCCCGCTGCGCGATCAGCTCGTCGTGCGGACCCACCTCGACCACCTGACCACGGTCCATGACCACCAGCCGGTCGGCCTTGCGCAGCGTCGACAGGCGGTGTGCGATCGCGATGGTTGTTCGGCCCTGCACCAGGTTGTCCAGCGCGTTCTGGATCTCTTTCTCGGTCTCCGTGTCGACCGACGAGGTCGCCTCGTCCAGGATCAGGATGCGCGGATCGATCAGCAGCGCGCGCGCGATGCTGATGCGCTGGCGCTCACCGCCCGACAGCCCCTGGCCGCGCTCGCCGACCAGCGAGTCGTAGCCCTGCGGCAGGCGCAGGATGAATTCGTGGGCATGCGCGGCGCGGGCGGCGGCGACGATGTCCTGCCGGTTCGCATCGGGGCGGCCGTAGGCGATGTTCTCGGCGATCGTGCCGAAGAACAGGAACGGCTCCTGCAGCACCAGCCCGATGTGGCGCCGGTAGTCGGAGACGCCGTAGCGGCGGATATCGGTTCCATCGACCTTGATCGAGCCGTCGGTCACGTCGTAGAAGCGGCAGATGAGGTTCACCAGCGTGCTCTTGCCCGAGCCGCTGTGGCCGACCAGCCCGATCATCTCTCCGGGGCGGATGTCGAGATCGAGCCCGCGGATCACCGAGCGGTTGCCATAGCGAAAGCCGATGCCGTTCAGCTCGATGCGGCCCTGCGGCTGGGTCAGCGGCACCGGCGCCGCCGGCTCGGGCACGTTCGACACGTGATCGAGGATGTCGAAGATGCGCTTGGCGCCTGCTGCGGCCTTCTGGGTGACCGAGACGATGCGACTCATCGAGTCGAGCCGCCCATAGAAGCGGCCGATGTAGGCGATGAACGCGGTCAGCACGCCGACCGTGATCTGGTTCTTCGACACCTGCCAGATGCCGAAAGCCCAGACCACCAGCAAGCCGATCTCGGTCAGCAGCGACACCGTCGGCGTGAACAGCGACCAGGTCTTGTTCAGCCGGTCGTTGACCTGCAGGTTGCTCTGGTTCGCCGCCTTGAAACGCAGGGTTTCACGACCCTCCTGCGCGAAAGCCTTGACGACGCGGATTCCCGGGATGGTGTCGGCAAGGACGTTGGTCACCTCGGACCACACCCGGTCGATCTTCTCGAAGCCTGTGCGAAGTCGATCACGCACCGTGTGGATCATCCATCCGATGAACGGCAGCGGCAGCAGCGTGACCACTGCCAGCCAGGGGTTGATCGAAAACAAGATGACAGCCGTCATCACGATCATCAGCACGTCGGTGGCGAAATCGAGCGCATGAAGCGACAGAAAGACGCAGATGCGGTCAGTTTCGCTGCCGATGCGTGCCATCAGGTCGCCGGTGCGCTTGCCGCCGAAGTAGTCCAGCGACAGTTGCAGCAAGTGCTCGAAGGTCGCGGTGCGCAGGTCGGCGCCGATGCGCTCGCTGACCAGCGCCAGCAAGTACGTGCGCGCCCAGCCCAGGCCCCAGGCCAGCAGCGCGGCCAACAGCAGTCCGCCGAGATAGATCAGGACGTGCATGGGGTCGATCTGCTTGCCGTTCTGGAACGGGATCAGGATGTCGTCCATCAGCGGAATCGCCAGGTAAGGCGGCACCAGCGTGGCGGCAGTCGAGGCCAGCGTGAGCGCAAAACCTCCGGCCAGTGGTTTGCGGTAGGGCCTGGCGAAGCGCCACAACCGCAGCAGAACCCACGTCGACGGAACCGCCTGCACCTCGCGGCTGCACACCGGGCAGTCGTCGCTGTCGGGCGGTAGCGGCGCCTTGCACGAGGGGCACGACGCCAACGCGTCGACCGTCGCGCTGGCTCCGACCGCGCCCGTCCGCCACGGGCGACGGGCCTGCTGAGATTCGAACAGCGTCACCAGGCGCAGCGCATGGACGTTCTGCGCCAATGTGAACCGCCAGATCGCCAGCCGCTTCTGGTCGTCGTGCAATTCCAGCGTGCCGACACCGGCATGGTCGGTGTGCCGCAGGCGCAGTCGGTCAGCCGCCGGTTCGTCCAGTTGCCAACTCGCCCACGCCGGGTCGCTGTTGACGTTGCCAGGAAACGTCCGCGCCAGCAGCCTCTGATCGGTCAGGACCAGTTCGCCGTCGATGAAGTGCAGTTGCTCGGACAGGTCAACCAGCAGTGTTCCCAGAGCGTTCTCGTGAGACCCGAGAGGAACGGCCCCCGAGTTGGCGAGTGCCGTCGACTGATTTTGGTGAGCTTGAGCCGGATGGAGGTTCTGCATATGAGTTCTGCGCCATTCGACGACTGTGAATCCGTGTCATCGAACAGAGAGCGCGATTCTCGCCGAGCGGCCGGCCCTGAGACCACCGCTACAAAAACATGAAGACATTCGACGATATTCGCTTGCTGCGCATCACTTACCTGCGCGGACCCAACATCTGGACTTATCGACCGGCACTCGAAACCTTGCTCGATCTGGGCGAACTCGAAGACCACCCCAGCCACCTGCTGCCCGGATTCGGTGATCGCCTGGTCGCGCTGCTGCCGGCACTGGTCGAGCACCACTGCGGCGTCGGGGAGCGCGGAGGTTTCCTCGAGCGCCTGCAATCGGGCACCTGGGCCGGCCACGTTCTCGAGCATGTGGTGATCGAGTTGCTGAACCTGGCCGGCATGCCCACCGGGTTCGGTCAGACCCGCAGCACCTCCATGCGCGGCGTCTACCGAATGGTGTTCCGTGCCCGCGACGAGCACGTGGCGCGTGTTGCGCTGGCGGCCGGTCACCGGCTGCTGATGTCGGCGATCAACGGTGCGCCGTTCGACTTGTCGGCAGCTGTAGCGCAGGTGCGGGAGAAGATCGACGACTGCTACTTCGGTCCCAGCACTGCCAGCATCGTTGCTGCCGCCACCGAACGCGGTATTCCGCACATCCGTCTCAACGCAGGCAACCTGGTGCAACTCGGGTACGGCGCCCGCCAGCGTCGCATCTGGACGGCCGAGACCGAGCAGACCAGCGCCATCGCCGAAGGTATTGCCAGCGACAAGGATCTCACCAAGACGCTGCTCCAGTCATGTGGCGTTCCGGTGCCTGAAGGCCAGGTGGTTTCCAGCGCCGAAGCGGCCTGGGAGGCGGCGCAGGACATCGGCCTGCCGGTGGTCGTGAAGCCGACCGACGGCAATCACGGTCGGGGTGTCACGCTGGACCTGATGACGCGCGAGGACATCCGAGCCGCCTATTCGGTGGCCGAGCCCGAAGGCAGCGAGGTGATCGTCGAGCGCTACATACGTGGCCACGAACACCGGCTGCTGGTGGTCGGCGGGCGGCTGGTCGCTGCGGCCCGGGGCGAAGCGGCGTGGGTCGATGGTGATGGTCGGTCCAGTGTGGCCGAGCTGATCGATGCGCAGATCAACAGCGATCCGCGTCGCGGACTCACCGAGGATCACCCGCTCGGGCGCATCGACCTTGCGGTCGACGGCGCCGTGCTGCTTGACCTGCAGCGACAGGGCCTTGGCCCGGACGACGTGCCGGTGGCCGGTCGGCGTGTACTGATTCAGCGCAACGGCAATGTGTCGATCGACTGCACCGACTTGGTTCACCCTGAAGTCGCTCATCAGGTGTCTCTGGCCGCCCGGGTGGTCGGTCTCGACATCGCCGGCATCGACGTGGTGGCCGAGGATATTTCCAAGCCGCTTCACGCGCAGGGGGGGGCGATTGTCGAGGTCAATGCGGGTCCGGGGCTGCTGATGCACCTGAAACCGGCCGAGGGCATGCCGCGCCCGGTGGGCCAGGCCATCGTCGATCACCTGTTCCCCGAAGGTGATGATGGTCGCATCGACATCGTCGGCATTGCCGGATCGCTGGGCACGCACACGATGGCGCGTCTGGTGGCCTGGCTGCTGCACCTGAGCGGTCGGCGCGTGGGTCTGGCCTGCCGTGACGGCCTGTTCCTCGGGAGTCGTCAGATCGACCGCAGCGACGGTGCTCGCTGGGAAGCGGGTCACCGCCTGCTGCTCAACCGATCGGTTGACGCTGTGGTGATCGAAAATGGCGCTTCGTCGGTGCTTGACGACGGTCTGGCCTACGACCGCTGCCATGTCGGCGTCGTCACCGATCTGGCGCTGAACGACATCGATGCTGCAGCCTTGGCTGTGCACGACCTTCACGAATCCGACCAGTTGGTGAAGGTGCTGCGCACGCAAGTCGATGTGGTGACGGCCAGCGGAGTTGCGGTACTGCACGCCGGCGATCCGCGCATCGCCGACATGGCGACGCTTTGCGATGGTGAGGTCATCCTGTACGCGCGTGACGAAGCGAACGAAGCGTTGGTCGCGCACCACGCTGCCGGCGGACGGATTGCCTTCGTGCGCGATGGCTGGGCCGTCCTCGCGAGCGGTTCGGTCGAGACCCGCTGTACGAATGTCGCGTACGCCGGACGCAGGTTTGCGGCAACGTCGCCTACGAATGTGCCCGTGGCTGAACCCATCGACGTGTTGCTGGCGTCGGTTGCCACTGCCTGGGCGATGGGGATCTCGCCCGAGTTGATGGCCGCCGGCATCGAGACGTTTCCTGTGGTGGTTCTGACTGGCGTGATGGCTCCAACTGGCCATGCGCTGGCTTACCCGTCGGTCCACGCCGGCAATGCTGCCGTACCCACGGCGGCCGTCGTCGCCGCTTGAATTTCCCCCGCTCCCTGGCCAGCAGAAAGCCCTGTCGATGAATGTCTCCCGCGTCCGTGCGTTGCGCGGACCCAATCTCTGGACCCGTCACACCGCCATCGAAGCGGTCGTTTCCTGCGCCGCGCCCGAATGCGTGCTGGCAAACATGTCGGGGTTCGAGGCCCGCGTGCGAGCGCGCTTCCCGGCAATCGGCGCGCTCCATGCCGCGAGTCAGCAGCGGCCTAAATCGCTCGCGCACGTCCTCGAAGTGGCGGCCCTGGCGCTGCAGGCCCAGGCGGGTTGCCCGGTGACCTTCAGTCGCACCTCGGCCACGGTCGATCCCGGTGTCTACCAGGTGGTCGTCGAGTACAGCGAAGAAGCGGTGGGCCGACAGGCGTTTGAGCTGGCGCAGGAGCTGATCAATGCCGCCATTCACGACCACCCCTACGACGTGGAAGCGGCCATTGCCCGCCTTTGCGAAACCCACGAGGACGTTCGACTCGGCCCGAGCACCGGTGCCATCGTTGACGCCGCTGCAGCGCGCGGTATCCCCTGGCGTCGGCTGACACAGGGCAGCCTGGTTCAGTTCGGCTGGGGCTCGCGACAGCGGCGTATCCAGGCGGCCGAGGTCGACGCCACCAGTGCGGTGGCAGAGGCCATTGCACAGGACAAGGATCTGACCAAGACGCTGCTGCTGGCAGCTGGCGTGCCGGTGCCCTATGGTCGCCCGGTGGCCAGTGTTGAAGAGGCATGGACGGTGGCGCTCGAGATTGGTCTGCCGGTGGTCGTCAAGCCTCAGGACGGCAACCAGGGCAAGGGCGTCACAGTCAACATCGTGAACCGCGAACACCTCGAGCTTGCCTACCGTGTAGCCGCCGACATCGGCGAGGTGATGGTCGAGCGCTTCCTGCCCGGCAGCGACTACCGATTGCTTGTGGTCGGGGATCGCATGGTTGCGGCGGCCCGGCGTGACCCGCCCCAGGTGCTGGGCGACGGCGAACACACCGTGCGGCAGCTGGTCGATATCGTCAATGCCGACCCGAAGCGCGGAGACGGTCACTCCACGTCGTTGACGAAAATCCGGTTCGATGACATTGCGGTCGCGCGCCTTGGCGAGCAGGAACTGGCGCCCGATTCGGTACCAGACAAGGGGCGGCGCGTCGTGTTGCGCAATAACGCAAATCTGAGCACCGGCGGCTCGGCCACCGATGTGACCGACAGCGTCCATCCGGAAATGGCAGCGCGCGCGGTGACGGCGGCGCAAACGATTGGCCTGCACATTTGCGGCGTCGACGTCGTGTGTGAAAGCGTGCTTCGTCCGCTGGAGGAGCAAGGCGGCGGAGTGGTCGAGGTCAATGCTGCACCGGGTCTGCGCATGCACCTGTCGCCTTCCTACGGAAAGGGGAGGCCGGTCGGCGAAGCGATGATTGCCAATCTTTATGCGCACGGCGACGATGGCCGAATTCCAGTGGTCGCGGTCACCGGGACCAATGGCAAGACGACCACCGCGCGACTGATCGCGCATCTATTCTCGACCAATGGCCTGCGTGTTGGAATGACCAACACCGATGGCGTTTACGTTGAAGGCAGGCAGATCGACAGCGGTGATTGCAGCGGTCCGAAGAGTGCGCGCAATGTGCTGATGCACCCGGATGTCGACGCCGCAGTGTTCGAGACGGCTCGCGGCGGCGTGCTGCGCGAGGGGCTTGGATTCGACCGCTGTCAGGTTGCGGTTGTCACCAACATCGGCTCCGGTGATCACCTGGGCTTGAGTTACATCACCACAGTCGAGGACCTGGCGGTTCTCAAGCGGGTGATCGTGCAGAACGTGGCACCGACAGGCTTCGCCGTTCTGAACGCGACAGATCCCAAAGT
The DNA here is from genome assembly GCA_046154125.1 of Rhizobacter sp. GTDB lineage: Bacteria > Pseudomonadota > Gammaproteobacteria > Burkholderiales > Burkholderiaceae_C > PBB1. The sequence continues at coordinate 7,530 of JBJXEJ010000020.1, forward strand.
CGTCGCGATGGCCGCCAACTGCCCCGGCCAGATCATTTACTTTGCGGCTGACCGGCAGCATCCGGTGATGGTGACGCACCGCGCACAAGGTCACCGTACGGTGTGCGTTGAAGGCGAGTGGCTGGTAGCAGCCCAGGGCGCGTGGCGCGAGCGCGTCGCTCTGCGCGATGTACCTCTGACTCGCAATGGCGCCATTCGTTTCCAGGTCGAGAACGTGATGGCCGCGATGGCGGCAGCCTGGGGTTCCGGGCTGGCCTGGGACGCCGTGCGGCGGGGGCTGGCCAGCTTCTCTGGCGACGCCGACAACGTGCCCGGCCGGTTCAACGTGATGAACTACCGCGGGGCGACCGTGATCGCCGATTACGGGCACAACCCCGATGCGATGCGCGCACTGGTTGCTGCGGTCGATGCAATGCCTGCGAAGCGGCGCTCGGTCGTCATCAGTGGTGCCGGTGACCGTCGAGACGAAGACATCCGCGAACAGACGCAGATCCTCGGTGAGGCTTTCGACGAAGTGCTGTTGTTCCAGGACGCCTGCCAGCGTGGTCGCGCCGACGGCGAGGTGCTCAAACTGCTGCGCGATGGACTGGCCGGCGCCAGGCGTTGCCGAGAGGTTGACGAAATTCACGGCGAGTTCATCGCCATCGATCGGGCGCTCGATCGACTCGAACCCGGTGATCTGTGTCTGATCCTCGTGGACCAGGTTCAAGAGGCGTTGACACATCTTGCGCAGCGGGTGGCTGCCGCCTGATTTCACCGGACAGCACCACCCCAAGTTCGCTCACCTTCACACGCCCAACCAGCGAGCTCTATCCCTCCAAAGAGGGCCACCCCCAGATGGATTTTCCGCGGGTCCCATCGACACGATGATTCGCAGATCAGGTGGATCGATAGACGGGGAGTGCATCATGCAATTCAATGAACGAGTGGACGGTGAATACCGAATCTACGCCGGAGCGCTCGATGCGCCGCGGGGCGACGGGTACATCGCTGCGGTGGTCGTGAGCCGCATGCTGGGGGCGGGAGTGAAGGCGCGCGAGGTGTTCCGCGATGAAGGCTTGGCCTGTGGGCATCGTTGGAGGACTGCGGACGAGGCCCTGATGTTCTCGATGTGCAAGGCGCGAGAGTGGATCGTGACCGATCGGCAGCGGGTTTCGAATCTTTCGGCGGACCTGTCGGCGCTCCGCGCTGTGCAACTTTGACGGCGTGTTTGCAGTCTTTCAATGGCGCGGGTGCTCAACCGCCAGTGTTTCGAACGACTGCTTTCGTCAGTGAAGCGCCTGACTGATTGATCACCAGGCCCAACAGCACGCAAGCCACACCAGCCCACTGAACGCCGCGCAGTTGTTCATCTAGAAAGTACGAGGCGGCCCAGAGGCCGATCACCGGCACGAGCATCGAGAACGGTGCCACGCGGGTTGCTGGATGTCGCTGGAAAAGTCGGGTCCAAAACGAGTATCCGACCAGCGTTGCCAGGATTGAGAGGTAAGCAACGGCCATTGCCTCGCGCGCGCTCATCGCCAGCACCGAGCGCCAACTCGCGTCGGCGCCTTCCAGCCACACCGCAATCAACAGGAACGGAAGCACCGGTACCAGGCTGCTCCAGACGATGAAATGGACGGGCTCGTAGCGCGACGATACGCGCCCCATCAGCCGCGTCAACAGGTTGGAGCCGGCCCACGAGAGTGCTGCTCCGACTGTCAACACGAATCCGAGGAGCGTCATGTCGCGCGGTCCTGTGCCGTGCCCGGACGCAATCAGTGCGAGGCCACCGCCGGCGATAAGCAGGCCCAGCAATTGATTCAGCCTCACGCGTTCGCCCAGCACCGGAACGGCAAGAAGCACCGTGAAGAAAACCTGCGTCTGCAGCACCATCGATCCCAGTCCGGCCGGCATGCCGAAGCGCATTGCCGTGAAGAGCAACCCGAACTGTCCCAGCCCTTGCAGAAGCCCGTAAATCACGACGAAGCGCCAGGGTACGCGGGGTCGTGGAACGACCCACAGCAACGGGATCGATGCCAATGCGAAGCGGAGGGCGCCAAGCATCATCGGGCTCAGCGTCGTCAGCGCCACTTTCATCACGACGAAATTCAGACCCCAGATGATCACAACGGTGAGTGCTGCGAGGTAGTCTCCGCGAGACAGGCCGATCTGCGCCGCACCTCTCTGGGTTGCGGTCGAATTCAGAGGCGCAGTGTCTTGAACCATTCGCGTTGCGCTTCCGTCAGTTCGCCTTCGGGTGTCATCAGCGCATGCTCAAGGGCATTCCGGATGTCGGCCTCAGGCGTGGGCAGCGGTCCGGCGAGCAAGGTTTCCAGCAGCGCACGAGCGGATACGATGCTCTGGCGGTATCGATCGAAGATCGAGCTCACGGTGACATGCTTGCCAGGGTCGGCCATCCAGCAGTCGTAGTCGGTCACGATGCCGATGGTGGCGTAGCCCATCTGCGCCTCGCGTGCCAGGAACGCCTCTGGCACATTCGTCATGCCGACCAACTGGCAGCCGGCACCTCTCAAAAAGAGGCTTTCTGCGCGCGTGCCCAGGCGCGGGCCCTCGACGCACGCATAGACCACGTCCCGATGCAGGGTGATCGGGGCGCTGCCGGGGTGGCTGACTTCATGCCTCTTGACACCGTCCTCCACCCAGTCGATCAACGCTGCACTGACCGGCCGGGCCGTCGACACATGAGCCGCCACGCCATTGCCGAAGAATGTGTGCTGGCGCATGCCCTTGGTCCAGTCGAAGTACTGGTTCGGCATCGCGAGGTGTCCCGGTTCGATCGGCTCGGAAAGGCTGCCGACCGCAGAGAAGCCAAGGATCTGCGTTGCCCCGGCCCGTTTCAGCGCATAGATGTTGGCGCGATAGTTGACCTCGTGCGGCAACAGCCGGTGATTCTCACCATGGCGCGCGAGAAACAGCACGCTGTGGTTGCCGATGCGTCCCACGCTGATCATGCCCGAGGGGTCGCCGAACGGGGTGGACTTGTCGAGCCGCGACTCGATCGTCATGCCGGGCAGCTCGTAGAGGCCGGTACCGCCGATGATCGCCAGCATGCTCAATCCTTTCGGTTCAGGAAGGCCTCGTACAAGGCCGTGAAATCGTCGCAGTGCTCGAAGTAGGGCAGCGCGCCGGTGGGCATCACATCGAAGGTCCAGTTCGGCATCTGCGCGAACGCCGATTGGTGCCGGTAGTCGACGAAGTCGCCGCGTACGCCATGCACCATCCACACTGGCATCGTGAGCGCCCGGTACACGCGCGTGATGTCCGCACTGAACAGGAAGGCGCTGACGAACCAGTACGGCGCGTACTTTGCATTGGGCTGTCGGGTCGTCAGCACCGCGTAGTCGAGCAGACCTTCATCGATCTGCGGGCGACCCCAGGTTTTCTTCAGGAAGTAGCGGATCACAGATGGGCGCGTCAGCAGCCTGAAGTAGCCGTCGCTCCAGCGGGGGTTGAAGAAGAACCGCCGCAGCCACGCCATGCCGCGCGTGCCGCCCGGCGGTCCGTTGAACGGCGCCCCGCGATTGAAGCCGGTCGGGCTGACGAGTGCGACGCTGCGAAAGCGATCTGGCGCCTCCTGCGCTGCGCGGGCGGCGTATTCGCAGGACAGCGAGACGCCCACCACGTCGATCGGTGCCGGGCCGTGCACGCGCTGGATCTCGGCCACCATCGCATGCACCGCATCGGTCATCAGCCTCGGCAGGTACGGGCGATCGCTGCGGTCCGAGAATCCGAAGCCTGGCAGGTCGGGCGCATACACCGGTCGATGCCGGCGGTAATGCTCGTAGAGCGGCCGCACTTCATACGCCGAGCCCGAGGCATTGATGCTGTGCAGCAGCACCAGGGGGGTGCGGTCCCGCGATGCATCACCTGTCGTGTCATCAGGCCCAGCCTCGTAGAAAGACAGCATGCCGGCTGCGCTGTCGATTTCCCGGCGCTCACCTGACAGCGCCAGAGGCAGCGAAGGGACGGCCGAAGGGGGCGTTGGCATGCGTGATTATCCCGACGCTCGGCGGCGCGCTGGTGCCGACCCGGTCGGACAGCTGCTCATGGCCGCCTGAACACCAGCACGTGCTGCCACGGCAACGTGCCGGCGGTGCGCTCCCAGACCAGTGCATGTTCGGCCGCTTCGAGCCGCACCTGCTTTTCGGTCATCCTGTGCAGTTCCTTGATCGGCACGCGCGCGTCTTCGCCGCGGTATTCGACGAACACGACTCGGCCGCCCGGGCGCACCGCGCGGACGATGCTGGCCAGCACCTCGTGCGGAAATTCGAGCTCGTGATAGACGTCGACCATGATCACCAGGTCGACCGATGCCGTGGCCAGCTTCACGTCGTCTTCGGCGCCGAGTACCGGCACGATGTTGCCGAAGCCGGGGCGTTTCGCGGTGGCGGCGAGAACGCGCAGCATCTGCGGCTGCACATCGACAGCGTAGACCTTGCCTTTCGGCCCGACCAGCGGCGCCATGCGGCGCGAGTGGTAGCCGGTGCCGGCGCCGACGTCGGCGACATCCATGCCCGGCTTCAACCCCAGTTCGACGAGCAGCAGGTCGCCGCGCTCCTCCTGTTCACGCTCGGCACGCTCCAGCCATGACGCACCCTGAAAGCCCATCACCTGCGCGATCTCGCGCCCCCGGTAGACCTTGCCGATGCCGTCGGCGCTGGGCGGTACCGCCTGATAGCGCACGATGGCCGGTTCGCTCCACGCGACAGCGGCTCCTGCCATCAGCACAAGCGCCATGGCGGAGTGGAGGAGGCCGCGTCCCACGCTGGAAACCGAACGAATCATGGAGACACCTCGACGCAACACCGAGAACGACGCGCAATGTACCTGCGAAGGCGCTGGCCACGGTTCCCGACGGGATTCAGGCGCGCTGGGCCGGCGCCTCGGGCAGTTCGTGACTGCTGAAGAAGCGCCACATCTCGCGCGTGGCATCGGGTCCGCTCGGGTCGGTGTACGAACCCTGCTTGCTGCCGCCCGACCACGCGTGTCCGCCGCCGTGCACCACCCAGTGCTCGGCCTGCGCAGGCGCGCCGGCCGCTCGGCGGTGCGTGGTGCGGGTGTAGCGCCTGCCGCTCGACGACACACCCTCCTCGACGAGTGGGCTCGCCGTGACCGGCTCGTCGACGCCGGTCTGGCCGATGGCGACGGCAATCGCCTGGGTGCCGTTGCCCGGGTGCACGACCGCATCGCCGTCCCCGTGGAAGACGATCGTCGGCACCGGCCCGATGGAGGTCACGATGCTGTGATCCGACCCTGCCGGCTCGCCGCTTTGCACGGGCGCAGGCGGTGAACTCGGTGAGGTCGGCCCGTGCTTCATCGCTGACAGCGCCGACATCAGGTCGTTCGCGGCCCCGCTGGCGAGTCCGGAATGGATGCCGACGGCGGCATAGATGTCCGGGTAGGCCCGACCAAGAATGGCAGCCATCGCGCCGCCGGCCGACAGCCCGGCGACATAGACGCGGCGCGGGTCGAGATGGTGCTCGGCCAGCGCGGCGAGGGTCATGCCGGCCAGCACGGCGGCCTCACCGCTTCCACGACGCTGGTGGTTGTGCTTGAACCAGTTCCAGCAGCGCGACGGGTTCGCGCTTTGCGCCTGGGCCGGGTACAGCACCGCGAAGCCTTGCTCGCGGGCCAGCGAATCCATGCGAGTGCCGGCAGCGAAGTCCGCCGGGTCCTGCGTGCAGCCGTGCAGCATCACCACCAGTGGCATCGGGCGATTCGTCGGCGTGGCGGATGGCGTCGGCGGCAGATATAGCAGGTAGCTGCGTGTCAATCCGCCTTCGCTGTGCTCGCCGGTCCGCGTGGACCCCGCGTCGTCCGTTCGGGCGCGTTCAACGGGCGTCGCCTTCGGGGCGATTTCGTCGACGCTTCCATCCAGCGTCGTCTGAGGGCTGCGCGAAGCGGTCTGTGCCGGAGCCGGTCGGCGGCCAAGGGCGGTCTGGATAACACGGGTGGCCTCGGCGAGGCGTCCCGACCGTGTCAGCCGTGTCACTTCTTTCATCCAGCGTTGCAGGGTGTTGGACATGGGGGCTTTCTTGAAGAGAACAGGCGAGGTGGGGCGTTCACAGGCGCCGAGGCGCGCTCATTTCAATCGCTCGGCCAGGGCACGCTTGACCTCTGTGCTGGCGTGCAGCGCACCCAGCACCTCGAGCGTGTCGATCGTGGCCAACGCCAGCTCGGGCGTCACATCCGACGCGATGGTGGCAAGGCCGACCACCCGCAGCGTCAGTTTCTGCCGCGCCTGCTGCAACTGCTGGAGGTCGTCGCGGCTGATGTGCTGAAGGCCGAACACGAACATCTTGCGGGCCACCACCTGCTTCATCACCTCGGCATGCTGCGTCAGCTGGTTGCGGATGGCGGTGCGGATGAAATCGGTGCGGTTGCCGTAGAAGCCCTCGTTGACCAGCAGGTCGACCTGCCCGAGATCAACGTGGCCCAGGTTGATCGTGATCTTTTCCGAATCAGGTGTCTTGGCGTTCTTGCTACCAGCACCGGGCCGGGCAGGGGCCCGGCGCCGTGATTCGAGCGGTGAGGCCGGTGCGGAGCCGACAGACGATGATTTCATCTGGGCATCCTAGCACCATCCATAAACCATCTGATTGGATGGCATATGGATGGATTCTTCGAAAGACGTGCGGCCGTCCAGGCGTGGAACTGGCCCGAGAATCGTCTTTTCGCTCACTCACTCCACGCAGTCATGAAGCTGATGCGCCACGGCCCGATCGGGTCCGAGAAGCCTTCCCTCGTCGATGCCCAGGGGGTGATCCGTGATTTGTCCGGTGTGCTTTCGGACATCGTTCCGGCGACCTTGTCGCCGCACAGCCTGCAGCGGCTTCGCGAGATCGACCCTGCCACCTTGCCGGCGGTCGAGGCGGGACGCATCGGCGTGCCTTACGGCGGCTGCACCAAGTTCGTCGGTGTCGGGCTCAACTACGCCGATCACGCGGCCGAATCGGGGCTGGCTGTGCCTGCCGAACCGGTGCTCTTCATGAAGGCAACGAGCTGTCTGTGCGGACCGAACGACGCGGTGCTGATCCCGCAAGGCTCGGTCAAGACCGACTGGGAGGTCGAACTCGGCGTGGTCATCGGCACCCGTGCCCGCTACGTCAGTGAGGAGGCGGCGCTGGCCCACGTTGCCGGGTATTGCATCGTCAACGACATCTCCGAGCGCGAGTACCAGCTCGAGCGTGGCGGCACCTGGGACAAGGGCAAGTGCTTCGACAGCTTCGGCCCGGTCGGTCCGTGGCTGGTGACGACCGACGAGGTGCCCGACCCGCAGGCGCTCGGCCTGTGGCTCGACGTGAACGGACAGCGGGCGCAGACCGGCCACAGTTCGACGATGGTGTTCGGCGTGGCGCAACTGGTCAGCTACATCAGCCGCTTCATGACGCTGAACCCGGGTGACCTGATCACCACCGGCACGCCGCCCGGCGTCGGCCTGGGCCGCAAGCCACCCTGCTTCCTGCGCGCCGGCGACACGATGCGCCTGGGCATCGACGGGCTGGGCGAGCAGTTCCAGACGGTCTGCGCCTGGGACGCCTCGCTGCTCCATGGCTGAGTCTGCGACGCCCACTGCCTCCAAGACGCCCTGGTTCTCCTCGCTTGCCGCGCTGAAGCAGGACCGCTTTTTCTGGATCCTGTTGCTGGTGTTGGCAGGCCTCGCGGTGGCGCAGCCGCAAAAGATGCCTGCTTATCCGCGGCTCGTCGACTGGGCGACGATCGCCGCGCTGGCCGGGCTGCTGGTGCTGACACAGGCGGTCGAATCGTCGGGCGCACTGGGCCGGCTCGGGCATCTCCTGGTCCGGCGCATGTCGACAGAACGCATCGCCGCGCTGTGCCTGGTGTCGGCCGCGGCGATCCTGTCGACGGTTCTGACCAACGACGTTGCGCTCTTCGTCATCGTGCCTTTGACGCTGGGCCTGTGCCGCATCGCTCCGCTGCCGGCGACGCGGCTGATCGTCTTCGAGGCGCTGGCCGTCAATGCCGGCTCGGCGCTGACGCCGATCGGCAACCCGCAGAACCTGTTCCTGTGGCAGCTGTCCCGGTCATCATTCGCCGAATTCACCTGGCACATGGCTCCGTTGGTCGCCGTGTTGTCGATCCTGCTGCTGGCGCTGACAGCGCTGGTGTTCGCCGGCACGCCGCTGCAGGTCGAAGACCGGTTGACCGACGCGCCGCTCGATCGGCCCTTGCTGATGGCGGCGCTGGGGATGTACCTGCCGTTCCTGGTGCTGACCGACCGCGGCGGCGCGGTCTGGGCCTGCGCTGCGGTGGTCACGGTGGTGGCCGGCCTGCGAACGCGCGTGCTGGCCCGGGTCGACTGGGGCCTGCTGCTGGTCTTCGTGCTGATGTTCATCGACCTGCGGCTGATCGCCGGGCTGGATGCAGTGCAGGCGGTGATCGGCGGGTTGGGTCTGGCTGACCCGATGCGCTTGTACGCGGCGGGCATCTGCGCGTCGCAGTTGGTCAGCAATGTGCCGGCGGCGATTGCGCTGGCTGAGTATTCGCGAGACTGGCGTGTCATGGCCTACGCCGTCAATGTCGGCGGCTTTGGCTGGATGGTTGGCTCGCTGGCCAATCTGATCGCGTTGCGCATGTCGAACGACTCCCGGGCCTGGCTGAGCTTTCACCTGTACTCGATGCCCCTCCTGCTCGTCGCTGCAGGCGCCGGCTTCTTCTTGCTGTTCACCCTGGGCTTGTCCGGGTCTTGAACCACCAGGGCTGGCCCCCATATCCACGATCTTGCGAGGGAAAAGCCCGTCGCGGTTTCACGCTCTCCCGCTTGCCATCAGAGACACTTTCCAAAGCGACCATGACCAAACAAACGCTCTCCTTCCAAGCAGAGGTCAAGCAGATCCTGCACCTCGTTACACACTCGCTGTACTCGAACAAGGAAATCTTCCTGCGCGAGCTGATTTCCAATGCATCCGACGCCTGCGACAAGTTGCGCTTCGAGGCGCTGAACCAGCCCGAGCTGTACGAGGATGCCCCCAACCTGGAAGTGCGCGTCAGCTTCGATGCCGATGCGAAGACGCTGACTATCTGCGACAACGGCATCGGTCTGACCGCCGACGAGGCCGTTGCCAACCTGGGCACGATTGCCAAGAGCGGCACCCGCGAGTTCATGGCCAAGCTCGATGGCGACCAGAAGAAGGACGCCCAGCTGATCGGCCAGTTCGGCGTCGGCTTCTACAGCGGCTTCATCGTCGCCGACCGCATCACCGTCGAATCGCGTCGCGCTGGAGCGAAACCCGAAGAAGGCGTGCGCTGGAGTTCCGAAGGCACCGGCGACTTCGAGATCGAATCAATCGTCCGGGCCGAGCGCGGAACCTCGGTCATCCTGCACCTGCGCGACGGCGAGGATGAGTTCCTCAGCGGTTGGAAGCTGAAATCGATCATCGGCAAGTATTCCGATCACGTGTCGCTCCCGATCCTGATGCAGAAGGAGGAGTGGGATGCTGAGGCCGCCAAGCAGGTCAAGCGCGACGAATGGGCGCCGGTCAACAAGGCCGCTGCGCTGTGGACGCGCAGCAAGACCGACATCACCGAGGAACAGTACAACGAGTTCTACAAGCAGATCAGCTACGACACCGAAGCGCCGCTGGCCTACACGCACAACCGCGTCGAGGGACGCAGCGACTACACGCAGCTGCTCTACATCCCGGCCAAGGCGCCGTTCGACCTTTGGAACCGCGACAAGCGCGGCGGCGTGAAGCTGTACGTCAAGCGCGTCTTCATCATGGACGACGCCGAGGCGCTGATGCCGGTCTACCTTCGCTTCGTCAAGGGCGTGATCGACAGCGCCGACCTGCCGCTGAACGTGAGCCGCGAGCTGCTGCAGGAAAGCCGCGACGTGCGCGCGATCCGTGAGGGTTCGACCAAGCGCGTGCTGACGATGCTCGAAGCGCTGGCCAACAGCGAGGACGCGGCCGAGCGTGCCAGGTACGCGGCGTTCTGGAAGGATTTCGGCACGTTGCTGAAGGAGGGTGTCGGCGAGGACCACGCCAATGTCGAGCGGCTGGCCAAGCTGCTTCGTTTCGCGTCGACCGATGCCGATACCGGCGTTTCGTTCGCTGACTACCTGAGCCGCATGAAGGACGGGCAGGAGGTCATCTACTACATCACCGCCGACAGTCTGGCCGCCGCCAAGGGCAGCCCGCAGCTCGAGATCTACCGCAAGAAGGGCATCGAGGTGCTGCTGCTGACGGACCGTGTCGACGAGTGGATGCTGAGCCACCTGCACGAGTTCGAGGGCAAGGCGCTACAGAGCGTGGCCAAGGGCGCGGTCGATCTGGGCGCGTTGCAGGACGAGAAAGAAAAGAAGCAGGCGGAAGAAGCCTCGGCAGCGTTCAAGCCGGTGCTCGACCGCCTGAAGGAAACGCTGAAGGATCGGGCCAAAGACGTGCGCGTGACGACGCGTCTGGTCGAGTCTCCGGCGTGTCTGGTCGTCGAAGAGAACGACATGAGCGGCCACCTGTCGCGGCTGCTGAAGCAGTCCGGGCAGTCCGACGTGCCGTCATCGAAGCCCATCCTCGAAGTGAATGCCCAGCACGCGCTGGTCAGCCGACTCGACCAGGGCGCGCACTTCGATGAGATCGCCCATATCCTGTTCGATCAGGCCGTGCTGGCCGAGGGCGGGCACCTCGAGGATCCGGCCGCTTACGTGCGTCGCGTCAACAGCCTGCTGCTGGCTCAGCCCTGATCGACTTGCTGCATCAGCTGCTGCGCTGACTGCTGCCAGTAGGCGCCGCTGGCAAACCACGGGAAACTCGGCGGGAACGCCGGGTCCGACCAGCGCTTGGCCAGCCAGGCGCTCTGGTGAACCATTCGCAGGGTGCGCAGCGGTTCGATCAGCGCCAGCTGGCGGTCGTCGAAATCCATGAACTGTTCGTAGCCTGTCAGCAGCGACCGGAGTTGCACGCGGGCCGCGGCGGGATCGCCCGACAGCAGCATCCACAGGTCCTGCACCGCCGGGCCGGTCAGGCAATCGTCGAGATCGACGAAGTGCGGGCCGGCGTCCGTCCACAGCACATTGCCCGAGTGACAGTCGCCGTGCAGGCGGATGTTGGTGATGTCCGGAACCCGCTCGAAGCTCTGCTGGGCCAGCGTCAAAGCGGCGTCGACGGCTGATTTCCATTGCGGCGCGATTTCCGGCGGAATGTTGCCGTGTTCGAGCAGCCAGTCGCGGCAGCCCCAGCCGAACTCATCCATCGTCAGGCTGCGCCTGACCGCGAAGGGTTGGCGTGCGCCCACGGCATGCATCCGGCCGATGAAGCGGCCGATCCACTCCAGCGTGTCCGCGTTTTCGAGTTCGGGCGCCCGTCCGGCTTTGCGCTCGGTGACGGCGAATCGGTAGTCCCCTTCCGCGGTGGTGATCCGTGCCAGCGTTGCAGGTTCGCCGATCAGCGTGGCCTGCATCGGCGATTCGCGGTCCGCTTCCAGCACCCATGGAGCCGCGATCGGTATTTCCTCGGCTGCAAGTTCGGCCGAGAACGAGTGCTCCTCCAGGATCTGCGCGTCTGTCCAGCGGTTCGGGCGGTAGAACTTGGTCACCACCGCTCGGCCATCGCTCAGGAAAACCTGGAAGACCCGGTTCTCATAGGAATTGAGCTGAAAGATCCGGCCATCGCCGTACAAGCCGACGCTGTCCATCGCGTCGAGGACGACCGCAGGCGTCAGTCCGGAAAATGGGGTTTGCGGGGTGGGGGCGGGCGACGGGGATGGATGCACTCGCCGATCGTAAGCGGAGCAGCATCAACGGCATGCTGCGCTGGTTGCTGAAGTTTGTTCAGCAGCAACTGCGGTGTCGTCATCGACCACGACGCCGCCAACATCGCTGTGCCGATCCGCGTCCGTCTCCGCATCTGAAGGTGTCAGGGGCGCGGTGGTCTCGTTACCGGAGTCCAGTCGGCTGTCAGGCGCAAAGAACGAATCGTGTGTGAACACGTTCGGGTCGTGCCAACGCCCCGCATCGTCCGCTGGGCGCAACGCGTCGGAGGTGGCTTGGCAGTCACTGACCGACGCGAGAGGCGCAGGAACTGCCGTGTCTTGCGAGACCGCCGAGGCGGCCTCGGTATGCCCTTGTGGCAGCAGCAGCTGGAGTGCTGCAATGGTGGGCATGCCGTCCGCCGTCAGGCTGAAATACTTGATTTGGCAGGCATTCAGCACGGCTTCCTTGATCTCTAGGGTGCGCTTGGGACGTGCGCGGCGGCTTTCGAGATCGATGGCCAGCAGGGCTTTTCCGTTCGAGCTGCAGATGGTGAAAGTCGCGTGCGTCGACCCAAGCAGGCCGTACCAGTAATCGACCTGGCTACGGTCATCGGGCTGGCACAGGCGCACCAGCGGCAGCTTGGGCATCACCGCGTGCTGCGGAAAGGCGTCCTTGAGCTGGCGATAGAGGCGTCGCTCGCTGGCGTTGAAGACCGGACGCGGGGAGATCGCCCACGAGGTTGGCAATGGCTGAGCTGGGTTCCGAGGTGAACGCCATACCCAGGCCACCAGCCCGCCCAGGGCTATGCCCGCCACGCCGATGGCGATCATCAGTAAGAGCGGGGACGCAGAAGTCACGTGTCGACAGGGTCTGAGTGATGCAGGATCAAGCGCATCGGGCCCATGACGCACTTTCGGCAGATGCTAAGGCCCTGAAGAGTGAAAAATGCAGGTCGGCGCCCGCTTTCTGTGTTCGGGCCGCCTTTGCTTGCACGCGACGCGTTCTGGTGCAAAGTCGCTGAACCTTGCCGCTTGGCTACCCCGCACTCTGCTACACTCGCGGGCTGACCTGAAATAAAAGCCATCAGGTCGGTCGGTGCAGTTCGGGGTGCGGTTTCCCGGGTTGTCGCGGAATTTGCGCCCGAGAGGCCGCCATCACAAGAAGCGGTTCCAACGGCGATCCGGATCAGCGAAATTCCTCGGTGGTCCCATGTGGCTGATTTCTCGTATTGGATAAACCATGAAGACCTTCAGTGCCAAGCCGGCCGAGGTGACGCATGAGTGGTTTGTGATTGACGCAACCGACAAGGTTCTCGGACGGGTGGCCAGTGAAGTCGCCCTCCGTTTGCGCGGAAAGCACAAAGCCATTTACACGCCTCACGTCGACACAGGCGATTTCATCGTCATCGTCAACGCGGACAAGATCCGTGTCACTGGCAACAAAGCCAACGACAAGGTGTACTACCGTCACACTGGATACCCGGGCGGCATCATCGCGACGAAGTTCAAGGATATGCAGGCCAAGCATCCGGGGCGCGCACTTGAGAAGGCCGTCAAGGGAATGCTGCCCAAGGGTCCTCTGGGCTACGCGATGGTCAAGAAGCTGAAGGTGTATGCGGGCGGCACGCATCCGCACACCGCACAGCAGCCCAAGCCGCTCGAAATCTAAGGGGACATTGATGATTGGTAACTGGAACTACGGAACAGGCCGTCGCAAGTCGTCCGTCGCGCGCGTCTTCATGAAGAAGGGCACGGGGCAGATCCTCGTCAACGGCAAGACCGTCGACGAGTACTTCGGTCGGCAGACGTCCATCATGATCGTCAAGCAGCCGTTGATGTTGACCGCGAACGACGCGGCTTTCGACGTCAAGGTGAATGTCCATGGCGGTGGCGAATCGGGGCAGGCGGGTGCGGTGCGTCACGGCATCACGCGCGCCTTGATCGATTACGACGCTGCGCTGAAGCCCGAGCTCAGCCGTGCTGGATTTGTGACCCGTGACGCTCGCGAAGTCGAGCGCAAGAAGGTCGGCTTCCACGGAGCACGTCGACGCAAGCAGTTCAGCAAGCGTTGAACTTCAATGCCCTGCATGCGAAAAGGCCGCTCTCGAGCGGCCTTTTCGTTGCTTGGCCTCCGCAGCCATAATCACGTAAGTCAGACGACTCTACTCAGGATTGAACAATGAATGCAGCCGCAGAACATGACCACCTCGCCGTTTCCCAGGACGAGCCCCCTGCGCCCCTGGTTTTCACCGACAGTGCCGCCGCGAAGGTCAAGGAATTGGTTGATGAAGAAGGCAACCCCGACCTGAAGTTGCGGGTGTTCGTTCAGGGTGGTGGTTGCTCCGGCTTCCAGTACGGGTTCACGTTCGATGAAGTGCTGAACGAGGACGACACGCGCATGGACAAGAACGGTGTCACGTTGTTGATCGACGCGATGAGCCTGCAGTACCTGATGGGCGCCGAGATTGATTACAAGGATGATCTCCAGGGCGCGCAATTCGTGATTCGCAACCCGAACGCGACGACCACTTGTGGTTGCGGCTCCAGTTTCTCGGTCTGAACGATCCAGGGATCTGGTGCGGGATCGCCAAACGCTGCCCCGCAGCGGAGTTGATCGCGCAGTCGTCAGCCCGCTGGGTAGATGGCACCCAGCACCCGGTCGCCTGCGGCGCCGGTAGCGGCTGGCACATTGCCTGATCGACGGTGTACGCAGGCCTGCGCCAACCAGGCGAACGCCACAGCTTCCACCTGATCGACCGGAAGCCCGTAACGGGCCGTTGTCTCGACGTCCAGCCAGGAAAGTCGAACGGCCAGGCGGCGCATCAGGTGAACGTTGTACGCACCTCCGCCGCAGACGAGCAGGCGGGTCGCCGCGGAAGCTTGACGCAATGCCGATTGCTCGCAGCACCATGCTGTCAGTTCCGTGAGGCTGGCTTGAACGTCCTGTGGGCGCAGGGCAGTGCCTCCGGCCGTTCGCTGCAGGCATCTAGTCAGCCACGCTGGATTGAACAGATCGCGGCCGGTACTCTTGGGTGCTGGTAGCGCGAAGTAGGGTTCACCTTGCATGGTGTTCATCAGGTTCGGATCGACCAGACCGGAAGATGCCCAAGCGCCGTCGCGGTCGTAGGGCTCATCGAAATGCGTTGCATGCCAGTGGTCCATCAACGCATTGCCAGGGCCGCAATCGAAACCGCTCGTGGCTCCATCCTGCGCCAGCACCGACAGGTTGCTGATGCCTCCGATGTTGAGCACGGCGACGGTTTCAGTCGGACTGCCGAATGCGGCGCGGTGGAACGCCGGTACCAAAGGGGCGCCCTGACCTCCGGCCGCGACGTCCCGCGACCTGAAGTCGGCGACCACGTCAATGCCTGTTTTTTCCGCCAGCAATGCCGGGTTGTTCAGTTGCAGCGTGTAGCCGATGCCGTCAAATTCGCCCGGGCGGTGTCGAACGGTCTGCCCGTGCGCGCCGATAGCGGTGACTTCCGTGGCCGTGGTGGCGGCAATCGTTAGCAGGTCGCTCACCACGTCCGCGTAACGGAGAGCCAGTTCGTTGCCATTCAATGCAGCGCGGTGAAGTTCGTCCGAACCCGAGGCGTTGAGCGACAGCAGTTCACGAGCAAACTCCAGCGTAAATGGGCGGTGCACGTGGGCGAGGACCACGATCGAGGGCCTGCCTCCTGCGCCGCTGAACTCAACCAGCACGCCATCCACCCCATCCAGGGACGTCCCAGACATCAAGCCGACGAACAGTTCAGCCACAGGGCTGCACTCCTCTCAAGAGAAAGCCCGCATCGGCGGGCTTTTCGGCAGCGTCCTGGCAGTTATCCGAGAGCCCCGAGTCACTCGAAGCTTGCACTCGCCTGCGCCATCGTCTCTGCTGCGCTGAGCTGGGCTTTGGCGGACTGCGCCCACGCCGTGAATTGGGAACGGGATGCAGGTGCCAGCGCGATCGTGTCGGACAAGTGGGCGATTGCCGAAGGATCACGCTGCACTCCACCGACCTTGAATTCAAAGTGCAGGTGCGGCCCAGTGGCCCAGCCCGTTGAGCCCACAGCGCCGAGATGCATGCCTTGCTCCACGCGCTGTCCCTTGCGCACATCAATGCGACTCAGGTGCGCGTACAGCGTACTTCGGTCGTCGGCGTGCTTCACAACCACCACGTTGCCGTAGCCGTTTTGCCAGCCGGCGAACTCCACCACGCCATCGCTCACAGTGCGCACGGGTGTGCCTGTGGGCGCGCCGAAGTCCACGCCTGCGTGCTGACGCCAGCTCTGTAGGATCGGGTGGAAGCGCATTGCGAAACCCGATGTGATGCGCGAAAACTCCATCGGACTGGCGAGAAAGGAGCGCTGTTTGCTGCGCCCGTCAAGATCGAAATAAGCGCCGCGTCGCCCGGCCTCGGCGCTCTCGTACCAGATTGCGGAACTCAGCTTGCCCTTGTTGACGAACTCAGCCGCCAGCACCCGGCCGGCCGATTCGTTCCAGGTGATTGGTTCGCCGTCGGCGGTCAACGCTTCGTACAAAACCGAAAACGTGTCACCGCGCCTCAGATCGCGGTGAAAGTCGATGTCGGTGGCAAACACCTCAGCGAGTTGCGTCGCAACCGAGTCTGGAATTCCGGCGTCGTCGGTGGCGTTGAACAACGAGTTGCGAACGGTGCCACTTCCCATGCGGGTCTGTGCGGCGAGAGGCGGCGTTTCTATGCGGGCCACGAAACCGTCACCATCCCGGGTCACCCGCAATCGGGTGAAATGGGTGTTGAACAGGGCGGCACTGCGAGCCGGGTAGCGCGCCACCAGTTCGTCCAGTTCGCCTGCAGCATTGGTACGTGCCTGAATCAGCTTCCCGCTGCGTCCCGACAGCAGTTCTCTCGCAATACCGTTGCTGCGCAGGAAGACCAGCGCCTGAGCGTCATCGACATTCAGGCGGCGCAACAGGCTGTCAACCGTGTCGTTAGGTCGGGTGACGTCGCTACGGAACAGTGACAGGTTCTGTTGAGAAAGTGACAGGACCTGTCCGCCCAGATCGTTCGGTGTGACCGATTCCGTCACCCAGCGTTGCGGTATCGAGCCGGTATCGACGCTGAGCGGTGCAACACCGAATGCCGTGGCGCCAAAGCCGAAAAGTGCCAGCACGATCGCAGAATAAGCGCTGCGGGGGTACTTTCGCAGCAGATCACCGGTGCGTTGCCCGAGTTGAACAGCGATGCGATCCAGGAAATCAGATGAAGTCAAAATTCAGGGAGCTGAGTGCTCGGTTTGTCTGCTGAGGTCACCCAGCTAAGGGACGACCGCGGAGGTTCCTCGCACAGATCGGTCCCGTAAACTCCAGGATGATCCGAACGGGGCGGTTGGATTGCCTGATTCGTGTTTTGCGTATTTCTTTCCGACCGATCCGGAGAGACGAGTATAGCGACGCGTTTTCGCGAATTTGTCACGAGAAACGTACCCCCTGTCCATCCTTTGTTCAGTATTTTCCCGACATGTCGCACATCGACCGGCTCGACCCCAGCGCTATTGCCGCACCTCCGTATCCGGTTACTGATCGTGTTCGGGACGCGTTCCGCGACACTCAGCGGGGCTGCGACGAACTGTTGCCGGAATCCGACTGGCTGAACAAGCTGGCCCGATCTGAAGCAACTGGCGTGCCGCTGCGCATCAAGCTCGGTCTGGACCCGACAGCGCCTGATATCCACATCGGGCACACCGTGGTGCTGAACAAGCTCAGGCAGCTGCAAGATCTGGGGCACACGGTGATCTTCCTGATCGGCGACTTCACATCAATGATCGGTGATCCGTCCGGCCGCAATGCCACCCGTCCGCCGCTGACCCGCGAGCAGATCGAACATAACGCGAAGACGTATTACCAGCAGGCTTCATTGGTCCTGGATCCAGAGAAGACCGAGGTCCGATACAACTCCGAGTGGTGTGATCCGCTCGGCGCGCGCGGACTCATACAGCTGGCATCGCGCTACACCGTCGCCCGCATGATGGAGCGTGACGATTTCACCAAGCGCTACAAGGCTGGCACGCCGATCAGCGTGCATGAGTTTCTGTACCCTCTGATGCAGGGCTACGACTCTGTCGCGCTGAAAAGCGATCTCGAACTCGGCGGCACCGACCAGAAGTTCAACCTCCTGGTCGGTCGCGCGCTGCAAAGCGAATATGGTCAGGAGCCACAGTGCATCCTGACGATGCCGCTGCTCGAAGGCCTGGACGGCGTCGAGAAGATGTCCAAGAGCAAGGGCAACTTCATCGGCATCAGTGAGGCGCCGAACGACATGTTCGCGAAGCTGCTGTCGATCAGCGACACGCTGATGTGGCGCTATTTCACGTTGCTGAGTTTCCGGGCAGAGGAAGAGATTGCCTCGCTGAAAGCCGAGGTCGAGTCCGGCCGCAACCCGAAGGACGCGAAGGTCATGCTGGCCAAGGAAATCACCGCCCGCTTCCACAGCGCGGAAGCCGCTGATGCCGCCGAGAACGATTTCAACCTGCGCGCGCGCGGCGGCGTTCCCGATGTGATCCCCGAGCGGGCCATCGCTGGTGCGCCGATCGGCATCGGCGCCTTGCTGCGCGAGGCGATGTTGGCACCATCAAGCAGCGAAGCGCTGCGGCTCGTCGATGGCGGTGGCGTCAAGGTGGACGGCAGCGTCGTCAGTGACCGAGGCCTGAAATTGCTCGCCGGAACCTATGTGCTGCAGGTCGGCAAGCGCAAGTTCGCGCGTGTGACGCTGAGCTGACTCAGCGGTTCAACACGCCGGAGGCGACCAGTCCTGCGGGCACATGCGGTGCCGCGTTCTCGATGTGTCCGGTCTGGTCGTCGAAGAAGAAGTCCGGCTCGAACTCTCGCAGGAACTCACCCTTCGCCAGTCCGCCGAGGAACATCGCCTCGTCGATCTCGATGTCCCAGTCCATCAGCGTGCGGATCGCGCGCTCGTGGGCCGGCGCGCTGCGTGCGGTGACCAGCGCGGTGCGGATGCCCATCGCCGGCGTCGCAGCGCGTTGCAGCTGCTGCAGTGCCTCCAGCAGCGGCTTGAACGGACCGGCGGCCAGCGGCTTCTCGGCGCGGACGCGTTCGTGTTCCTGGAACGCATTCAGACCCGCGCGCTGGAACACCTGCTCGGCTTCGTCGGAGAACAGCACCGCATCGCCGTCGAACGCGATGCGCACCTCGTTCGGGTGCGCCGCCGACGCGCGCGCCGAATTGGGATAGACACGCGCCGCCGGCACGCCCACTTCCAGCGCCGAGCGCACATCGGCCTCGTTGGTCGACAGGAACAGGTTGGCGTTCAGTGGTTGCAGATAGCGCCACGGCGAGTGACCGCGCGTGAACACACCTCGCTGGATCGGCAGCCCGTGCTGCTTGGCCGAGCGGAACACCCGCATGCCCGACACCGGGTCGTTGCGCGACAAGATCACCACCTCGACGCGCTGCGTCGGTGCCGCGTCACCCACACCGGCCGGTGCGCGGTTGAACGCCAGCAGCTTGTTGACCATAGAGAACGCGACGCCGGGCTTGGCCGTCACGTCCAGCCGCTCGAGTTGCAGCCGCATGTAGGCCCGGTCGTCCGCGGCCTCGAAGACCTCGTTCTCTTCTTCGAAATCGAACAGTGCGCGCGACGAAATGGCGACGACCAGCTGACCGTCCAGTGAAACAGGCATGCGATCGATGATACGGCGGCGACCTGCCGCCGCATCGACGCTGCGGTGCCGCAGCTACTGGACGAAACCCATCGGCGTGCGCCGCAGATTCGCGTCGGGCAGGTCGGCGACCGACACCTGCGAACGGCGATCCAGCTTGGCGTTGCCGAACGCCGTCATCCACGCGCGGCGCATCTCGCGCGGGGCCATCTCGCTGAGGCGGTCGAGCACGTCGGTGGCGGGCTGCTCATCGAAGCGACTGCCCCAGTCGTGGCTGGCGCGTATCGCGGCGTAGAGCTTGGCCGCGATGTGCCGCGCGGCTTCGCGGTCGGGCGCCTGCACTTCGTAGACGTTCATCCGGTTCAGGATCGGATCGGGGATGCCGCGCGCGTCGTTGGCCGTGGCGACCCAGATGACCTGGCTGGCATCGATCGGTACCTCGGCGAACTCGTCGATGAAGCTGCCCGCGGTGTCGTGTTCGAGCAGGCTGTACAGCGCGCCCAGCGGGTCGTAGGCGTGCTCGCCGCCGGCCTTGTCGATCTCGTCGACCACCATCACCGGATTGGCATACTGGCCATCGACCAGTGTCTCGAACACCTTGCCCGGCCGCGCACCCTTCCACTGGCTCGAGGCGCCCGACAGCACCCAGCCAGCGGTCATCGAGCTCATCGAGATGAAGCCCATGCCGGTGCCGAGCAACTGTGCGAGTTCACGCGCGAAATGGGTCTTGCCGATGCCGGGCGGGCCGAGCAGCAGCAGCGGTGTGATCTCGAGCGCATCACGGCTGTCCTCGCACAGCGCGAGCTGGCGCTTCACGTCGTCAAGCACCTCGTAGAAGTTTGGCAGGTCGTCGTAAAGGTGGTCCATCACCGGCAGCCCGGATGGCTTGACCTGAAACCGTTCGGGTCCCAGTTCGATCATCCGTTCGTAAGTCGAACGCAGGTTCTCGTGTTCCTTGTGCGGCAGCTTGTCCAGCTTGCGGCCGACATCGTCGACACGGTAGAGACTGCGCATCCGCGCGATCGGTATGCCGCCCCGTGGAGCCGACACATTGACCAGTTCATGGGAAGCAGACATCGCACCTCCGAAAAACAAACCTCGCTGAAATCATTCAACCACGTGCCACCACAGACGGACTTTGGAGAAGCACCGTATTGACACGTCAATCGCCATGCATGTCGCATGCCATGAACGCGCGAACGCGAGCGAAGCGGCGTGCATCAATCCACCCCGAAGCCCGGGTCTCCCGGGCCAATGGGGGCGCCCCTTGGGGGCAGGAGCGCAGCGACTGGGGGCCTACTTCACCCAGGTGTTCAGCTGGATGATCGGCAGCAGCACCGCCAGCACGATCAGCATCACGACGCCGCCCATCGCGACGATCAGCAGCGGTTCCAGGATGGTCGCCATCTGCATCGCCCGCCGCTGCACTTCGGTGGCCAGTTGCTTGGCCGCGCGATCGAGCATCTGCGGCAGCTGGCCGGTCTGCTCGCCAAGGCGGGCGAACATCGCCAGCAGTCCTGGAAAGCGCTTCTTGCCGGCGAGCGCCGAAGCCAGTGGCGCGCCTTCTCGCACCCGCACCAGCGCATCGAGTGCATCGGCGCGCATCGCCTGATTCGACAGCGTTTCTGCCGCCGCCTGCAGCGCCTTCAGGATCGGTACGCCGGCACCGGCCAGCATCGCCAGCGTGCCGGCAAAACGTGCGGCGTTGTAGCCGCGGGCCAGGCGTCCGATCAGCGGCAGGTTCAGCCAGGCCGCATCGAAGCGCTCGCGGAACATCGGGTTGCGCAGCATCAGCATCAGGCTGCCGACTCCGGCACCGATCGCCAGCAGCAGCAGCCAGCCGTAGCTGCGCAGGAAGCCGCTGATCGCCAGCATGGCAATCGTCAATCCCGGCAAGGCCCGTTTCGAACTGGTGAACACCGAAGCCACCTGCGGCACGACGTAGGTGACGAGGAAGATCACGATCACCACCGCGATCAGCGACACGATCGCCGGGTACAGCGTGGCACCGATCAGTTTGGCCTTGAGTGCCTGGCGCTCCTCCAGATCGTCGGCGAGGCGCTCGAGCACCGCACCCAACGCACCGCTTTGCTCTCCGGCTGCGACCACGCCGCGGTAGACGTCGTCGAACTCGCGCTCTGCGCTGGCCAGGGCGCGTGCAAACGGCGAGCCGGCATTGACCTCGGACCGCAGATGCGCCACCAACTCGCGCTGCCGAGCGTCTTCGGCCTCGTCGCTCAGCGCCGTCAGCGCGCGCTCGAGTGGCAGGCCGCTGCCGACCAGGCCGGCCAACTGCCGCGTCCACACCGCCAGGCCGGTCGTCGAGAACACTCGATGCCTGAAGCGCAGGCCCTGGCCCGTGGCGCCTGCCGACGCGACTTGCGTGACGTCCAGCGGCACCAGCGACTGCGCCCTCAACTGTGCCCGTGCCGCCCGGGGGTTGTCAGCCTCGACCAGCCCGGTGGTCGGCTTGCCGGCAGCGGTCAGTGCTTCGAACTTGTAGGCAGGCATGTCATTCGCGGGTGACGCGCAAGACCTCTTCGGGGGACGTGACGCCCTCTGCCACCAGACGCTCTCCATCCTCGCGCATCGAGCGCAGCCCCGCGTGCTCTGCAGCGGCCAGAAGTTGCGACTCCGCCGCGCGACCGTGTATCAGCGAGCGAACCGCTTCATCCGCCACCATCATTTCGTAGACGCCGGTGCGTCCCTTGTAGCCGGTCTGCCCGCAAGCGGCGCAACCGACCGGGTGGTAGCGGCCCTGTGCATCGGGTTTGCGGCATGTGACGCACAGCTTGCGTACCAGCCGCTGCGCCAGCACGCCGAGCAGGCTGGAACTGAGCAGGAACGGCTCGACGCCCATGTCGGTCAGTCGCGTGACCGCACTCGGCGCGTCGTTGGTGTGCAACGTCGCCAGCACCAGGTGGCCCGTCAGCGAGGCCTGGATCGCGATCTGTGCCGTCTCGTAGTCGCGGATCTCGCCGATCATGATGACGTCCGGGTCCTGCCGAAGGATCGCGCGCAGCGCCTTTGCGAACGTCAGGTCGATCTTCGGATTGACCTGCGTCTGGCCGATGCCGCCGAGCTCGTACTCGACCGGATCCTCGACCGTCAGTACATTGGTCGTCGAGGTGTCGATGCGCCCGAGCGACGCATACAGGGTCGTTGTCTTGCCGGACCCAGTCGGCCCGGTTACCAGCACGATGCCGTGTGGCTGCTGCACCAGCCGATCGAAGCTGGTCAGCACGTCGCCGCTCATGCCCAGGCCCTCGAGCGTGAACTTCGACTCACCCTTGTCGAGCAGACGAAGCACCGCGCGCTCTCCGTGTGACGATGGCAGCGTGCTGACGCGCACATCGACGGCTCGTCCGCCGATGCGCAGAGAGATGCGACCATCCTGAGGTAGGCGCTTCTCGGAGATGTCGAGCTCGGCCATGATCTTCAGCCGCGAGATCAAGGCCGCGTGCAGCGCTTTGTTGGGCTGTACCACCTCGCGCAGCGTGCCGTCGACGCGAAAGCGCACCGAACTGCTTCGCTCGTAGGGCTCGATGTGGATGTCACTCGCGCCGTCCTTCGCCGCCTGCGTCAGCAGTGCGTTCAGCATGCGGATGATCGGCGCATCGTTCGACGCTTCGAGCAGATCCTCGATCGCCGGCAGCTCCTGCATCATGCGGCTCAGGTCGACCGCGCTCTCGACTTCGCCAATGACGGTCGCCGCGCTCGACTCGCTGCCGGCATAGGCCACCGCAATGCGATTGACCAGTGTGGCCGAGGCCTCGCGCTCCAGCGCATCGACGTCGTAGCGACGCAGCACCTCGCCCAGCGCCGGCAGCGAAACGTTCTCGGGCGCCCACAGCACCAGCCGGTCGCCCTCGTCTTCGAGCAGCACGGTGTGCGCCCGAGCGTAGGCATAGGGCAAAGGATGGCGAATTCCCATGATCGTTCGGTTCGTCAGTTGGCGGTTGCCGAACCATCGGGTGCGGTTGCCGGTGTCACGCCCGACGGCGGCGGCCGGTTGGGTGGCGGCGTCAGCGGCTGCGTCGGATCCTCGGTGGGCTTCAGCGGCGGAATCACTGGCACGCCGCTGATCGGCATCAGGGGGCTGGTCGGCAACTGGACATCCCTCTGCTCGCCCCGGATGAGGTCGTATCGATCGAGCGACAGCTTGTTCGACGACGATGCATCGCGCATCACGACCGGACGCAGGAACACCATCTGGTTGGTGCGCTTCTTGGTTCGCGTTTCGCTGCGGAACAGCGCCCCGAAGTACGGTATGTCGCCAAGTATCGGTATCTTGGACTTGTCCACGACGATCGAGTCCTCGATCAGGCCGCCCAGCACGATGATCTGGCCGTCGTCGACAACCACCGTCGACTCGATCGATTTCTTGTTGGTGATGGGCCCGGCGCTCGATGTGCCTGGCGCGGTGCCGGCCGCAAGGCTCGACGACTCCTGGAACAGGGTCATTCGCACGGTGCCGTTCTCGCCGATCTGCGGCCGGATGCGCAAGGTGATGCCGACGTCCTTGCGCTCGATGGTCTGGAACGGGCTGGTCGTCGAGGTGCCGGTGTTGGTGTACTGCCCGGTGATGAACGGCACATTGCTGCCGACGATGATCTTCGCTTCCTCGTTGTCTAGCGTGATCAGATTTGGCGTCGACACGATGTTGGTGTCGGCGCGTGACTGAAGCACACGCGCCACCGCGGACAGCCCGAAGGTGCCTCCGAAGTTGCGCACCACGCCGATGTTGAAGCCCTCACCGATGCCCTTCAGGGCCCCGACCGCAGTCGTGGATCCCTGGTTGGTCAGGATGTTGGTACCGCCGCTGCCGAAGTTCGTGCCGACACCGCCGATGTACTTGCTGTTGCTGTTGCCGATGGACTGCCACTGGAATCCGAAATCAGCCGAGTCGTCTCCGCTGACCTCGACGATCATGCTTTCGATGAAGACCTGCGCTCGTCGTGAATCGAGTTGCTCGATCATGGCGCGCAGCTGCCGGTACATCGGCTCCGGCGCGGTGATGATCAGCGAGTTGGTCGCCGGATCAGCCTGCACGAAGCCGCCGGTCGAGGGCCCGGCCGACTGGCTCACTGGCGCTGTCGCCTGCGCCGATGCCCCCGAGACTCCCGATGAGCCCGAGGTGTTGGTGGTACTTCCCGGCGTGTTCGGCGGTGTTTGCGGCTGGTACGAGGAACTCGAACTGCTGCTGGATGATGCTGTCGCCCCCGATCCTCCGGCATAGGCCGCGCGAAGCACGGCAGCAAGCTTCACCGCGTCGGCATTCTTCAGATAGACCACCCAGATGTTGCCGGCTGCGTTGCCGCCCTTGATCGGCTGGTCCAGCTTGTCGACCAGCGCGCGGATCGCGGCCAGTCGCGCCGGGTTCGGCGCGCGCACCAGCAGAGAATTGCTGCGTGCATCGACCAGCACCGAGGCGTTCGATGTGCCCTGGATGCCTTGCGCCGCGCTGGGCGCTGACTCGGTCAGTCGCTGCACCAGCACCGCGATGTCGCTGGCCACGGCGTGCTGCAGAGAGATCACTTCCACGTCTCCCGCCGCCGGGGTGTCCATGGCCGCGATGATCTTGCCGATGCGCTGCAGGTTGTCGGCGTAGTCGGTGATGACCAGCGTGTTGTTGCCCGGGTTCGCGTTGATGGTGTTGTTCGGGCTGATGAGCGGCCGCAGAACGGCCACCAGGTTGTTCGCGTTCTCGTGCGTCAGCCTGTAGATCTGGGTGATCACCTGATCTCCGCGCCGGTTGACTTCTCCGACCGACACCGTGCCCGATTGCAGCTTCGCATCGGCCTCGGGCACGACCTTGAAGAGTCCGCCGACTTCGACCACGGTGAAGCCCAGGCCGCGCAGTGCGGCGAGGTAATTGAGGTAGGCCTCGCGTGGCGACAGCGCCTTTTCGCTGTACAGCGTCATCGTGCCCTTGACGCGCGGATCGACGATGAACTGCTCGCGAAGGATTGCGGCCATGGCACGCGATACCGCCTCGATGTCGGCGTTCACGAAATTCAGCGTCACCGGCTCGCCGCGAAAGCGGTTTGCTGCCGGCTCGCCACTGGTGACCTGGGCGTTCACCGAGGCTGGCAGCGTCGCGAGCGGCGACACCACGAGCGACAGCGTCAGCGGCAGACATGCGGTTCCTGCGCCCAGACGCGATGCGTGTCGGCGCAGCCATCTTGGCAGCGAGAACACGTGGGGATGAACGTTCATGGCTATCCGATCGAAATGACAGACCGCGCGCCGTCGCGCCGTCCGATGATGTTCAGCAGATTGGCAAGTGCAGGATCGCCCGCGTCTCGCGCCGTCGCTTCGCCCCGAAAGCGCATCCCGTGGGCGCCCCAGGTGCCGTTGCCGCTGAGCAGCAGCACACCTTCCAGCGTCGACAGCACCAGGCGGGCCGTGTCGGTTGCTTCGTTCGTGCCGGCAGCGGCTGACGCATTGCGCGGTTCGCCTTGAAGTGCGAGGCGATAGCTGCCGAGGGTCTCCAGCGTCGACAGGCGCGAGGAAGCGCCGATCAACTCGACGTTCATGCCTCCCGCAAGCCGCCAATGCCCCTTTGCGTATTCGAGCGACAGACCGGATGACAGCAACTGCACCGTGCCGCCGAGTCGCAGGGTGTTCCATGGTGTGCCGAGCCCTGTCAACCAAGTGCACGGCCATTGGCCGATCTGACCGGTCTCTGGCCGCAGCGCGGCGCTGAATCCACCCAAAGCCGGTTTCAGAAGGACTTCCACGCTGCCGTCGATGCAGCAGGCCTGGGTCAGTCGGATCGCCAGCGTCAGGCCCTGCGGCTGCACGTTCCAGGCGAGTCGGCCGGGCAGCGCGCTGGCGTCGCGGCTCCCAGGCCCCCCCGTCAGCATCGCCACCGCACTGCCCGACCAGACGGTGCCGCGCGCGTCGGCCAGAATGAATCGCTGTTGCGTGGCCGCTGAAACCACGTCGGCCAGCCAGGTCGCCGGCACGAAGCAGATCGCCGCGATCAGGCTGCCGATCAGTGCGCCGACCCAGCCCCAGCGCGCGGTGCTCGAGCGCGAACGCCCCCAGGCGACCTCGGCATGTGTCGATTCAGCCCAGCGGCTGACGGACGCGCGCCTCACCGGCCGTTCCCGAGAACGAGAACCAGGGTGCCGCTGTAGCCTTGGCCGTCGCGTCCGAGCTGCACCTCGGTGGCCCGTGCACGCGCGCTGCTGCGCACCTCGGCGAGCCAGTTGCTCAGGTCATTGCCCGACAGTCCCTTCACCGTGACAGTGGCACGGTCGCCCTGTAACACCACCTGTGCCCGTGATCCCAGTCGCTGGATCGCGGCTTGCAGTGCGGCGCCGGCTTGCGTGGGCGACACCGGGGGGGCGTTGCGCAATTCGGTAGCTTCTGCGGACAGTTGCCGCATCGTCTGCACCTGGCTTTCAAGCCGATCGAGTTGCGCCGGCGATGCTTGCGTTGTCCGCCATGCGGGCTGGATGGCGATGCTCCAGAGCAGGAACGCACCGACGACAGCGCCCGCCGCTGTCACCCAGGCGCGTTCACGCGTGCCCAGCGCTGACCAACGCTTCGCCAGCTCCAGCCGCAGCGCGACCCATGACGCTGGCAGTGCGGTCTCGCCCGATGTCGAATCAGCGGGTGTC
This sequence comes from Rhizobacter sp., assembly GCA_046154125.1. GTDB lineage: Bacteria > Pseudomonadota > Gammaproteobacteria > Burkholderiales > Burkholderiaceae_C > PBB1. Next base: position 34,513 of record JBJXEJ010000020.1, read on the forward strand.
GTGCTTTCGATCGGTCCGCTCATGGTGTGGGCCTCCCGGCCGGGCGACTCAGACTCACCTGTCCCTCGGCCGCATCGACCGTCCAGCCCGCGGGCCGCAGGCGGCTGCGGAATTGTTCGATGTCCGCTTCGGCCCAGCCCGGTGCGGCCAGCGTCAGCCGGCCCGGCTCGAACCTCAGGTTGTTGACGGGTGGCTGGCTGACCGGCCAAGCCGATGCTGCGGCGAGCAACAGGGGTTCGAAGTCGGTTTCCGAAGGCTTTCCGGCCTGCGCGCGCAGCGCTTCGACCTCGTGCTGCATCTGCAACGGCGCATCGAGCACGGCGCGTACCTGCGGGAACGTGGACTGGAGCAGGCTCACTGTCGCCTGCCTCTGGTGTGCCACTGCGGCGCTCTGATGCCATGCCCAGAGGTTGAGGCCGATGACCTGAACCATGACAAGCGCCAGCGCGCCTAGGCGCACTGGGCGCCAGGCCGGGCTCAACCATTGCCGCGCCAAGTCGTGCGCGGCACGCATGCCACGGTGACGCGCCGCCAGGTCGAACTGACGCAGGTTCCACAAGGTGCGCGTGGCCTGAAGTGCGCGTTCAGCCTTCGATACCACCTGAACGGGCGCGCCAAGCCACCGTTCGGCCGCGGTGGCAGCCTCTGCCGCGGCGCTCCAGCGGACATCGTCGGGCGTGGGTTGCGGCAGCAGCGAGCGCGCCAGACTGCCTTGCAGCCGCAGGCTGGCGACACCATCGGTGTGAGCCCAGGTCAGGGTGATCTCCTGCGGCTCGCTCTCTGCGGTGCCAGCGGTGAAATGGCCACTCGGGGGATTGTCGGGCCACGCCATCGGGACGACCCGATCGACGAACACCTGATGACGTTCAAGCCGTTCCAACTCGGCTTGAAGCCAGGCCCGGTCGATGGCTGCGATCCAGGTCGGTCTGCCTGCTGTGGCATCGGGGGCAAGTGCGAAGTGCGTTGCTTCCGTATCGGCCAGCACCACTTCTTCCAGAACGCCCGACAACGCTGCCCGAAGCCGGCCCGCAGGGGCCTTGGGCAAGGCAATGCGGTGCCATGCGATATCGGCTTCGCTGACCACCGCGACCACGCTGTCCGCCTGGGGAAGCGAGGCGGCGATGCACCGGCCCTGTGCCTGGATCGAGAAACCGTCACGACTGAGCACGTGCTCGAACTCGTCATCGGCGCCGGACCGACCCGTGCCGGTGCCGTCGAGTCCGACGCTGCGAGCTCGAATTCGTGGACGCGGCGCCAGGGCAATGACAAGGATGGACATGGATGAGGCGAAAGGCAGGCGGCGCAAGGCAGACCGATTTTAGGGGTCGGGAGTGTGCGAACCCCGTTGAATCAAAGACTCACCGCGTGGCGGCGCGTGACGCTCTTGTCACCGAACTATGCCGGGTCGAAGGGTTCACCTGCCCGCCTCTTGCAGGCTGAAACGCTGGCGTTGCAGGGAAACGATGTCCGTTCCACGCCGTTCGACCAGCGACAGCTCTTCCAGCATGCGATCGCCGAGACGCACCCGTCCGCGCACCTCGAAGAATTGCGACAGGACGCCCGCCCGTGTGGAGTCGATCGTCAGATTGGCCGGCAGCGAGGCCTGCGCTTCGGCGACTGTCTTGAACGGCGTGCGCTTGCGGATCTCCACCAGCCGTTCGGCAACGCCGACATCCATGCCTTCGATGCTGGCTGCAATGACCTCGCGTGACGCGGTGTTCAGGTTGACCGGCGTGGAAATCGGCAGGATCACGACGTAGGGCGTGAGGCGCTGCAACGAGGCGGCGTCGACCCCGAACCAGGCCAGTTGGGACACGTAGCGGGGCATCAAGGGCGGGGAGGCCGGGCGATCTTCACGTGACAGAGCGCCGCGCAATCCGCTGACGATGCGAGTGGCTGCGTCTGGCGAGACACCGATCGACTCGCACAGGCGCTGCAGCGCAGCAACTTCCAGCGGGATCACCTTGCCAGCAGCGTCGACCAGATTGCGCAGGTTGTAGCGAGCCTGAGCGTCGGCGATCGCGCCGGACAGAAACGCCTCAGGCCCGTCGTCGGCGTTGCTCTTGTCCGCTGCGAGAAAACTCGACAACCGGGCTTCTGCCAACGGCGTTGCCCACGGCTCGTTGAGTGTGGTTGCGCCGCCGGAGCGGGCATCCTCGCGCAGGATCAGCCGAGCCCAATCGAGCGCACCGGACAAGATCCAGGCGGCCTGCGTACGCGCCCGCTCGGCCGCCTCGACCTGCACCGCACGCCATTGCTGCCAGACCATGGCGGACGCCAGTGTCGTCACCAGCACGACGATCAACATCGCGGTGAGCAGGGCGGCCCCGCGCTGCCCTCGTCGCCGTGCGGGCGGCTGGCGACCCGGTCCGGTGCAGAGCCTCGATCTCATGGCACCTGCGGTCCGAACGCCACGTCGCGAGTCAGCGTGCCGTCGAATCCATGGCCGCCGTCAAAGGTCAGCACCAGCCTCAGGCCAGAGGGCAGAACTGTTTTCGTGGCTCCCGCACCGCCACCAACGGCGGCCACGTCGCCGCTCGACTGGCAGTTGCTCCAGGCGTTGCCTCGGTAGCAGTAGACCTGCCATTGCGAGATGCCGGACAGGGTCCGCGAGGCACCCGCCGGGTTGCCCTGCAGGGCCTGGCTGCGCAACCAGCTTTCCTGCAGGGGGCCGCTGCTGGTCACGGCCGGCCCGCTCCAGCGCAACCATTGATTGCTGGCTGCTTCGTCGGAAAGCGCGCCAGTCGCGGGCTGCAGCGACCAGGCCACCAGCTGTATCCCGTCGTTGGTGCGGCGGGTCAGACGCAGCGTGGCGCCGTCGAAACTGAGCGCCGGGACTGCATCGGTCTCCTGCAGCGAGGCCAGGTCCTGCTCCCATTGCGCGAGGACCGTTCCGAGACGCAGCGTGGACTCCATGCGTGCCTGACTGGCATCGCGGGTGCGCACGATGCCGTCGACGCCTTGCCAGGCCATCAGCGCCAGGGTCGCCATCACGACAAGTGCGACCAGCACCTCAACCAGCGTGAACCCACTGTTGCGGGGAAGGCGGCAGGCCATCGTCAGTAGCGCGGCAGGATTGTGGACAGCGTGAGCATCGGCTCGCCTGCTTCGTTGACGACCCGTGTCTCCACGCGCCGAAAATTCGGGTTCGGCGTCTCGCTGACCTGGAGGGTTCCGACATAGCTGCGGCCGAGTTGCTGGCAATTGAAGGTTGATTCACCAATGCTGGGATAAGCCTTTGCAAGTCGCAGGCCCGTCAGTTCGTTGTCGGCGCACCACTGCGCTTCACTGACCTCGGTGAGCCGCTGCGCGTTGCCCAGCAAGGCGCCTGCGGCCTTGATCCCCGCGCTCAGAGTGATGGCGACGATGACCAGCGCGACGAGAACCTCGATGAGAGTGAATCCGTGCCCGGTATGCGCCGATCGCCGACGCGCGCTGAGCGAAGGCTTGCCGGGCGACCTCATCGCGACCCCGCGGTCTCTTCGGTGGTGACGATGAACGGGCCGAGTCCGTCGGTCGCCAGCGTCAACCGTCGATCTTCAAGGCTGAGCGCGATCCGCTGAGGGCCGATCATCGGTTCCGGACCGAGCACCACCGCCGAAGCTCCGATGACCGTGGCGGTGACGCCGGCAGACAGCCAGTGCTGAGGCAGTCCTGCCGATGCAGGCAGGCCGACGAACCTGAAACCGGCGGCATCACGCGTGCGATCGCCGTCGGCTGAGGCGGGCAACCACTGCACTGCCAGCCCGGAAGCACGCGCCTCCGCTCGCGCCGACTCGAGCAGCGCAGCCAGTCGGGCACCTTCCTGTTCGAGTTGAGTGTCCGACGGGTCCCGCAGCGCCAGGCTCACCACCGACGCCGCCAACGCGATCAACGCGATGACGATCATCAGCTCGATCAGCGTGAAGCCGGCGCAGCGGGGTCTCACCCGCCGGGGCCGCTCACTGCCACGAGCCGATTTCGGCGTCGTTGCCTTCACCGCCGACGACACCATCGGCTCCGAGGCTGTAGATGTCGATGTTTCCCTTCACTCCGGGATTGGCGTATTGATATGGGTGGCCCCACGGGTCGTTGGGAAGCTTGTCGAGGTAGGGCTTCCAGTTGGGGGGGATCGCTCCAACGGTTGGCTTGGCGACCAGCGCCTGCAGCCCCTGGTCGGCGCTCGGGAAGCGCTGGTTGTCGAGCTTGTAGAGCTTGAGCGCCTGCATCAGGTTGTTGACGTCGGTGCGTGCGGCCGTCACGCGAGCGTCGTCCGCGCGATTGAGCACGTTGGGAACGATCAGTGCCGCGAGGACGCCGATGATGACCAGCACCACCATCAATTCGATCAGCGTGAAGCCCAAGGCCTGTGCAGCGTGGGATGGTCTCCGCAATGCGGTCAGTCGTGGTCGCAACACAGGCGCGGATTCGTTTTTGAGCATGAAGGAGCCCTGGCTGCGCCCGGGGCGCGCATTGATGTTGGCAGATCATAATCGTCGCATGGCGTCCCGCTTGTTTGCACTGATCGTCTGGGCCTTGGTTGCTGGAAGCGTCGTTTTCTGGGGCTTGCGCCTGTTTGTTCAGGCGGCACCGCCCTCATCTGCTGCAGTCGCCTCGAGCGATCTGAGGCCGAATCAGGGCGACCTGACACGACTTTTCGGCGCGGCGCCTGTTGCACCCCCTGTCGAAGTCATCGAAGCGCTGGCGCCCGACGTCAGCGCGCGTTTCAGACTGACCGGTGTCATGGCCCCCAAGCGACCCAGCGAACAGGGTCTGGCGGTGATTTCTGTCGATGGAAACCCGGCGCGGGTCTATCGAGTGGGCGCTCTGATCGAGGGCGAGTGGGTGCTGCACGAGGTCAGTCTCCGGACTGCCACTGTCGCTTCGGCGCGAAACGCCGGTGATCCGTCGACCAGCTTCGTGCTGGAGCTGCCTCTGGCTGCCACCGCAGCGACTGGCGTGTTGCCGCCGGCACTTTCTGTCACGGTACCAAGTGGCGTGAACCTGCCGACTCAGACTCCGCGGTCAGTGACCATGCGCTGAGGTTGATCAGCGGTCAATAGTGTGGACGGGGCACCGACACGTCGGGCATGTCTCCGGGCAGTGTGGGTCCTGCGTCTTCACCTTCGGCAACCTCGGTCAGCAGCGCTGCAGCGCTGCGGATCAGCGACCAAGCCAGCGTGGCGCCGGTCCCATCTGTGCTGTCCATGCCAAGCTCGAGCAGCGCGCGCGCCTGAAACAAGGCCAGTGCGCGGTCCAGCCCCAGGTGTGAATGGCTGCGCGAGAACACGCAGTAGTCAACCACCGTTGGCGCGATGTGAGATCCGATGACCAGTGCAGCGCAGGCGGCCAGACCATCGACGACGATCAGGTGCCGCTTGCCAGCGGCCACCATCATCAGCCCGACCATCATCGCGATTTCGAATCCGCCGAAGGCGGCCAGCACCTCCACCGGATCGGTGATGTCCTTGTGTCGACCCTGTGAGCCCTGCAGCACGACCAACATGCTCGCGAGGTCCTTGGGCTTCATGCTCGGTCCCGACACCACGAACTCGCGTACCGCCACATTCGCCAGGCGCGACAGCACCAGTGCCGACGCCTGTGCAGACCCCACGCCAACGCCGGCGCAGACGACGACGTTGCCCGGCAGAGAGTCGCCGATCTCCATGCCCGCACGTATGCCGGCATGCGCTTGTTCGAGCGACATGGCCGAAGTGACACGCGAATTGCGCGTGCCATGCGCGATCTTGCGGGCCAGCAGCCGGGGGTGCGGGCTCACCGGCTCGGCCACCCCTGCATCGACCACTGACAGTTCCAGTCCCTGGATTTGCGCGAAGACAGACAGCGGCAGCCGCGACGTCAGCAGCGAGTGCACCAGTTCTGACGTCGACTGCCTGTCGTCGGCCCCGACTCCGTCGACAGCGATGCCGTGATCGGCCGCGAAGACGACGATCTGCGGCGCATGGAAGCGTGGCTTCAACGTGCGCTGGATCAGCCCCAGGCGCACCGCCAAAGGCTCCAGTTCGCCGAGTTCGCCAGTGGTCTGGCTGCGGCGCAGCAATTTTTCGCGCAGCGCCACCTCGAGTTGCGCGTTACCCGTCGGCGAAATCAGGTTGTGGTAACTGGACATGGCTGCGCTGACCTCGATGGTGTCTCTGAAGCGTCGGGCTCAGGCGCTCGAACCAACGAGGCTCAGCGCAGGAAAAGTCGGTAAGCCGGATTGTCCGTTTCGTCGACACAGGGATACGCAAGTGTGCCGAGAAATTCTCGAAATGCCTTCTTTCCCTTGTGTGGCACCTGGATGCCCACGAGAATTCGGCCCGAATCGGACCCCTGATTGCGATAGTGGAACAGGCTGATGTTCCAGCCCGGATGCAGGCTCGACAGGAACTTCATCAACGCACCGGGCCGCTCCGGGAACACAAAGCGGTACAGGCGCTCGTCGCTGGCGAGCTCGCTGCGGCCTCCGACCATGTGCCGCAGGTGCAGCTTCGCCAGTTCGTCGTGCGTGAGGTCGATGGCATCGAAGCCCTGTCGGTTGAAGCTGGCAGCGAGTGCGGTCGATTCGCCTCGCCGGGTGGTTGCGAGGCCGACAAAAACGTGGGCCTTGCGTTCGTCGGAGATGCGGTAGTTGAACTCGGTCACCGAGCGCGGGCCGATCAACTGGCAGAAACGCTTGAAGCTGCCACGTTCCTCGGGGATGGTCACGGCCAGCAGAGCCTCGCGCTCCTCGCCGACGTCGGCGCGTTCCGCGACGAAGCGCAGCCGGTCGAAGTTCATGTTTGCGCCGCAGGCGATCGCTACCAGTGTCTGCCCTTTGATCTGATGCGTGTCGACGTACTGCTTGACTGCCGCGACTGCCAGCGCGCCGGCCGGCTCCAGGATGCTGCGGGTGTCCTGGAACACGTCCTTGATGGCAGCGCAAACAGCATCCGTGTCAACCGTGATGAATCCGTCGACCAACTCGCGGGTGAGGCGGAAGGTCTCGACGCCGACCTGCTTCACCGCGGTGCCGTCCGAGAACAAGCCTACATCGGACAGCGTGATTCGCTTGCCTGCCTGGACCGAGCGGATCATCGCATCGGAGTCGTTCATCTGAACGCCGATCACCTTGATCTCCGGACGCACCGCCTTGATGTAAGCGGCCACACCGGAAATCAAGCCGCCGCCGCCGATCGCGACGAACACCGCGTCGATTGGGCCGGGATGCTGACGCAGGATTTCCATGGCGATCGTGCCTTGTCCTGCGATCACATCGGGATCGTCGAACGGATGAACGAACGTCAAATGATGTTGTTGCTCGAGGGCGAGGGCGTGGGCGTAGGCGTCGGAGTAACTCTCGCCATGCAGCACGACTGATCCGCCCAGCGACTTGACCGCGTCAATCTTCAGGTGCGGTGTCGTCACCGGCATCACGATCAAAGCCTTGCAGCCCAGGCGTTTTGCCCCGAGCGCCACACCTTGCGCATGGTTTCCCGCCGATGCGCAGATCACGCCGCGCTGCAGTTGCTCTGGCGACAGGTGTGCCATCTTGTTGTACGCACCGCGCAGCTTGAAGCTGAAGACCTGCTGGCAGTCCTCACGCTTCAGGTACACCTGGTTGTGGATGCGCTTGCTCAGGCTGAGAGCGAGGTCGAGCGGCGTCTCTTCGGCCACTTCGTAGACGCGCGCCGTCAGGATCTTCTGAAGGTAATCGTGGACACTGAGCGGCTTTGCCCGACGGTTTCCTGTCTTGATCACGGGTCGCGCTGCTGCGGCAACCCGCTTTGCAACTGCGGTGGTTCGGGAGGGGGCCTCAGATGCGTTTCGGCCAGACATGGCGATCTCCGGGAGCGTGTGGCACCGCCGGCCTGTCTGGCCTTCGGGCGCGGATCATACGATGCAGGATTGGCAGCAAACGCGATGCTTGTGGGTGGGTCACTCCGCCAATAGTGGAGCGCATAAAAAAGCCCAAGGCAGTGATGCCTTGGGCTGAATCCACCATGAGGAGGTGGAGGAGACAACTGGAGCCTGCGGGCTTTGAATCCGCAGCAGTCAGTGTAAGTCTAGCGGCTGTTTTGCTGCGCTGCAATATGTTTGTGTAACAAGAGGAATGAGCATGGAATGCACGGTCAACTGGGTTCCCGCCTCTGGCATGGGGTTCGTCGCCGAGACTGGCAGCGGGCATGTCTTGGTCATGGATGGCGCGGCCGACGGAGGTGGTCGAAACCTCGCGCCGCGCCCCATGGAAACCGTGTTGGCTGGAACAGCCGGCTGCACGGCCTACGACGTGGTCCTGATACTCAAGCGGGGGCGGCACTCGGTGAGCGGCTGTCAGGTCAAGCTGACGTCCGAGCGCGCCGAGACTGACCCGAAGGTTTTCAGGAAGATACACATGCATTTCCGGGTGGCTGGCGTCGACATTCCGGCGACGGCGGTGGAGCGGGCCATTCAGATGTCGCACGACAAGTACTGCTCGGCGAGCATCATGTTGGGCAAGACCGCCGACATCACCACCAGCTTCGAGATCGTTCCTGCCTGATGATCCTTCGTTCAAAGGTGATGGGCCGTACGCGTCATGACTTGCGACAGGACGCGCATACCCCACCGCACTGCAGTCGGTAGTTCGGCCGCTCCCGCCTGCTGTGCTTCCCGGGCATGGCGAGCCTCGTCAATCTTCATCTGCTGCACGATGGCTCGTGACCGATGATCGTCGACCGGCAGGCGGTCCATGTGCCCCGCGAGGTGCCGTTCAACTTGATGCTCGGTCTCGACGAGGAAGCCGAGGCTCCACTTGTCGCCCAGGGTGCCGGCCACCCAGCCCATGGCGAACGATCCGGCGTACCACAACGGGTTGAGCAGGCTCACTCGCGCACCGAGCTCGTCCAGACGCTGCTGGGTCCACGCCAGGTGGTCCGTCTCGTCACGCGCGGCTTCTTCGAGTTCCTGACGCATCGCCGGGTCTCGTGTGGTCATCGACTGCGCCTGGTAAAGCGCCTGCGCACACACTTCACCGACGTGATTCACTCGCATCAGCGCTCCAGACAGCGACTTGTCGGCCTCAGACATGGCCGAGTCGTCACCGACTTGCGATGCGGGGTGGGGTGTTGGCCGAGCTGCGGATACACCTCCTGAGAGGGTCCGCAAGGCACGATCGGCGGCGATGATCAAGGGATCAAGCATGGGGGTCGTTGGGTGTTGTGTCAGTGAAACACGTGTCTTCAAGTGGTCATGAACCATCGGGAAACTGCGTGGAAGGGCATCGTTGGCGCCTAGCCTACGGTCATTCTTGTCGGTGGGCGGCATCGCAAGGTCAAGTCCCTCTGCAAGCTTCATGCGATTCACGCATCGGGGTGGTCGCCAAGAGAATTGCTCTGTAGCGCTGTGGCAACACCACGGTCAATTTGTTGGGACATTCCTTTGCAAGGGGGACAACGCTCTGGTGGAATACCCTGATCCCATGGTTGACCACAAGCTCTGTCGCCGCCCCCCTCAGCGGCGATTGGTAGTCGGGTTTCGTTTTTTGCCTATTCTGGAGAATATCTAAATGAAGAAGTCACTCCTCGCCATCGCCGTTCTGGGCGCTTTCAGCACCGTCGTATCGGCCCAATCCTCGGTCACGCTTTACGGCCGGATCGATCAGAACATCACTTATCAAGATCCGGGCAAGAACGTCGCGGCTGCTTCCGGTCGACTCGGCAAGGGCGTCACCAAGATGAACGATGGCGGCGTCAATGGCTTTGGTAGCTCGCGTTGGGGCATGCGTGGCAGCGAAGACCTGGGCGACGGTTTGCGCGCCTACTTTGTTCTCGAGTCGGCAATTTCGGCCGACACAGGAGCGGGTGGTGGATCCACTGTGTCGGGTTCGAGCTTCTTCAATCGTCAGGCCTACATAGCCGTCGGTTCGAAGACCCTCGGTGACATCCGCCTGGGCCGCCAAGAAACCATCACCCGTGAATTCGACCTTCGCGTCTTCGACGCAACGGCCGAAAACGAAATGAGCATCGCTGAAGCCGTTGCTTCCAACCGGCCGCTGTTCCAGAACTTCGGAACGCGTATCGACAACGCGGTTTCGTATCGTTCGCCGAACATCGGTGGATTCCAGGGTATTGCCACACTTGGTCTGAGTGAAGATCTCAAGTCCACCAGCAGCGCCGTCCCTCCAGTGACGTCGAAGGCCGCCGAGTACCACGGTCTGGGCTTGGTGTTCGGTCAGGGCCCCCTCAATGCAGCCGTGTCGTACGAAGAGTACTCAGGTGGCGTGGTCTCGGGCAGCTACAACAAGGTTGTGACCGTCGGCGCGAATTACGACTTCGGAGTCGCAATCGCGTTCGCAGCCTATCAGAACACCAGTGATCTCGGCCCGCAACTGGCCGCGACCACCTATGCAAAGGGTACCGATGTCGACGCCTACAACGTTGGCGTGAAAGTGCCTTACGGCAATTTCACTTTCAAGGCCCAGTTCACCGGGTCGACGATTGACCGCACCGGCGGGTTGAAGGATCTGGATCAGGAAAAGTACGGCCTGTCGGCGGCCTACGCCTTCTCGAAGCGCACGACGGTCTATGCGGCTGTGACGGCGCGCAGTGGCGATGTCAGCAGCAGCTTCGCTCGCAAGAACGAATACGTTGTTGGTTTGGGCCACAACTTCTGATCATTCGCCGGGACGCGGTCCCGGCTGTGATCAGGAAGCCGCCTTCGGGCGGCTTCATTGTTTTGGGGAAACCGCTCGTGTTGCGGCTGCAACACGGTCGCGAAGACAGGCCTCGTCGGTGACACACTGCTGCAGCGCGTTGCTGCCCATGCGCGAGAGATCTCCATGACGCGTTGCCTCGTTGTCTTTGCCTGTCTGGCGGCCGCCTTCGCGAGCAGCCATGCGCAGAGCAAGGTCGAGCTGTACGGCATCGTCGATGCGGGCGTGACACGGGTCAGCGGCATCAAAGGTGGCAGCGTCACGCTGCTCTCGAGCGGGATCATGGAAGGCTCACGCATCGGCCTGCGGGGCAACGAGGATCTGGGCGGCGGCTACCGGGCGATCTTCACGCTGGAAAACCGGCTCGAAGCCGACACCGGCGACATCAGCAATCGCCCGCCGTCGCGCGGCCAACTGCCTGATCGGGCGACTTTTGCGCGCTACCTGCTGCCTGCGCTGCCGGCTGCGCAGCAAGCCGCGTTGCAGCCGCTGTTGAACCAGGTGTCCGCGGGCATCGGGACACGCATCGGCATCAACGTGCACACGGCGGGCCCCAATTTCTTCGACCGTCAGATCTATGTCGGCCTGGTCACGCCCGTGGGTGCCGTGCTGGCCGGCCGCATGTACACCCCGGCCTATGAAGTGGCCGGCACATTCGAGGCCCTGGGCGCGCAGTCGTCGCTGGCGCTGGGGCAGATCGCCGTCATCCCGTATGCCATCGACATTCGCACTGGCAATGCGCTGGCCTACCGAGTCCAGCAGGGGGGCTGGACTGCGTCGGCGATGTACGGGTTCGACGAGAAATCCAACGAGACGGGCCGATTCATTGGCGCGTTCGGCATGTACAGGAGCGACACGTTCGGTCTAGGGTTCGCCTACAACACCCGCGAGAATGAAATGGGGCAACAGTCGCTGAGCAGCCTGGTGGCCGGTGGCTATGTTTCCGTCGGTGACGGTCGGATCTTTGTCACGGCGGCGTCGATCCGGGACGGACACCCGTCGGCGGTGTCCGGCATCGCCGCGCAGATCACCCCCGTGGTCGGTCCTGGCCTGGCCTCGGCGATCCAGGGGGGCTACGTCAACGCGATCAAGCAGGATGCGAAGCTGTACCACCTGGGCTACAGGCATGTGATCGGACCCAACACCTTTTACGTTGCCTGCAACTTCTACGACGACCATCAAGACGCCAACGCGGATGTCGCCTCGTTCGGCGTGGCCTACAGCTATGCGTTGTCGAAGCGTACCGATCTGAACGCGGCAGCCACCCGCTTCAACAACACCGGGCTGGGGCAGGCGGCGCCCGGCGGCGGCGGCTATCTGGGGGGTGTCACCGCCCATGCGGGTGCCGATTCGACGAGCCTTGCGCTCGGATTGCGTCATCGATTCTGAGGTGCACAGCGCAGTTCGGCGACGATGCGCATGGCACTTTGCCGCTGGGGTTGGCGCCGTGGTCCTGGCGCTGTGCCTGGCAGCATGCGAATCCACACCGCCCTCGGAAGCAAGACCTGCTTCGTCGCAGGGGGACTCGACCTGGCAGCGCTTCGTTCTGCCCACGAAACGCGAAACGCATTACGTGCACCGCACGATCGATGGACGTCCCGTCATTCAGGCCGATGCCGACAACTCGGTGAGCTTGTATCGACGATGGATGCGCATCGAGCCAGTCAACCTTGGCCGCCTGTCGTTTTCATGGATGGTTCCGAAGCTCATTGCGGCGGCAGATCTGAGTCTGCAATCCGCGGAGGATGCGCCGGTGCGCGTCGTACTGGCATTCGAGGGCGACCGCAGCAAACTGTCCATCAAGAACCGAATGCTGTTCGATCTGATGGAGGCGGTGATCGGCGAAGAACCCCCTTACGCCACGCTGATGTACGTCTGGGACAACCGCGCGCCCATCGAGTCCGTGATCAAGGCCGGACGCACCGACCGCATCCGGAAGATCGTCGTCGATTCGGGTCCGGCCCATACCTCGGTGTGGCGCTTTCACGAGCGCGACATCGTCGATGATTACCGCAGGGCTTTCGGCGAGGAACCCGGTCCGCTGATCTCGGTGGCCTTGATGACCGACAGCGACAACACCCACACTGCGGTCCGAGCCTACTATGGCGAGTTGAAGTTCACCGGGCCTGAAAGCGCCGTCCGCTGAGGAGCAGCTTCCGCGCGTGCACGCCAGAATCGGTGCCTCACCGCGAATTTCGGGCCATCTTCCATCACCCCATGCTGGTTTTCATTGTTCGCCGCCTCGCGCAGGCGGTGCTGGTGATGCTCACGGTGGCGCTGGTGTCGTTCGCGTTGTTCCAGTTTGTCGGTGACCCGGTGGCGAACCTGCTCGGGCAGGACGCGACGCCGCAGCAACGCGAACAGTTGCGTCGCGATCTCGGGCTGGGCGACAGCGTGCCCGTGCAGTTCGCGCACTTTGTCGGCAATGCCGTGCAGGGCGAGTTCGGACTCAGCCTGCGACAAGGCCGCCAGGTGTCGGCGCTGATTGCCGAGCGTCTGCCGGCGACGCTGGAGTTGTCGCTGGTGGCTGCGTTGTTGGCGCTGGCGCTGGGCATTCCGCTGGGCGTCTACGCAGCACTGCGGCGCGATGGGTTCTGGGCGCAATGTCTGATGGCCGCGTCGCTGCTCGGCGTGTCGCTGCCGACTTTCCTGATCGGCATCGGACTGATCCTGGTGTTCTCTGTCACGCTGAACTGGCTGCCCAGCTTCGGGCGCGGCGAGGTGGTGCGGTTCGGTGCATGGAGCACCGGCCTGCTGACCGCCGACGGATGGAAGCACCTGTTGCTGCCTGCGATCACGCTCGCCATCTTCCAGCTGACGCTGATCATGCGGCTGGTGCGCGCCGAGATGATCGAGGTGCTGCGCACCGACTACATCCGCTTCGCGAGGGCTCGCGGACTGACGAATCGATCGATCTTCTTCGGGCACGCCCTGAAAAACACGTTGGTGCCGGTCATCACCATCACCGGGCTTCAGCTCGGTTCGCTGATCGCGTTTGCGATCGTCACAGAGACGGTCTTCCAGTGGCCCGGCATGGGCCTGTTGTTCATTCAGGCGGTGCAGTTCGCCGACGTCCCGGTGATGGCAGCCTACCTCTGCCTGATCGCGCTGATCTTCGTGCTCATCAACCTCGCGGTCGACCTGCTGTACTTCGCCGTCGATCCGCGCCTGCGTGCAGAGAGGACCTCGCATGTGGGCTGATCTCTGTCGTGCGGCCGTGGTGGCTGCCGCGCTGGTCGCCGCCTGTGCACAGGCGGTGACCCTGCGCGTGGCCAACCAGGGCGATGCGCAGTCGATGGACCCGCATGCACTGAACGAGGCGCTGCAGTTGTCGCTGCTCGGCAATGTCTACGAGCCGCTGGTCGGTCGAGATCAGCAACTGGCGCTGACACCGGCTCTGGCCACGCGATGGGCGCAGACCGCACCGACGGTCTGGCGCTTCGACCTGCGGCGTGGCGTGCGCTTCCACGACGGCACGCCACTGACGGCCGACGATGTGGTGTTCAGCTTCCGGCGCGCGGCCGGCGAGGGCTCGGACATGAAGAGCTACACCGCATCGATCAAGGCAGTGCGTGAGGTGCTGGGTGCGGGAGGCGACCAGGCTGTCGAGTTCGAGACGGCAGCGCCGTTCCCGATCCTGCCTGACGTGATCTCGAACGTCTTCATCATGAGCCGTGCCTGGTGCGAGGCGAACCAGGCCACGCATCCGGTCGACCGGCGCCAGGGCATCGAGAACGCTGCGAGCTTCAAGGCCAATGGCACGGGTCCTTTCCAGCTGAAGGAGCGCCAGCCCGGCACGCGCACCGTGCTGATCCGAAACACCGGTTACTGGGCTGCGGCAGCGGGCAATTTGTCCGAGGTTGTGTTCACGCCGATCGCCAACGACGCGACGAGGGTGGCTGCGCTGCTGAGTGGCGAGCTCGACGTGATGGAGCCGGTGCCCCTGCAGGATGTTGAGCGGCTGAAGGCAGCTCCCGGGTTGAAGGTGCTCCAGGGCCCGGAACTGCGCACGATCTTTCTCGGCATGGACCAGCGGCGCGACGAGTTGCTGTACTCGGACGTGAAAGGCAAGAACCCGTTCAAGGATCATCGTGTGCGGCAGGCCTTCTACCAGGCGATCGACATCGAAGCGATCCGCAGGCGGGTCATGCGCGGCGCAGCCACGCCTGCAGCCCTGATGGCGGGACCAGGGGTCAGGGGCTATCCGTCCGATCTGGATCGTCGGTTGCCTCACGACGTGGGCGCGGCGAAGCGACTGATGGCCGAAGCCGGCTATGCAACCGGCTTCGAGCTCGGCATGAACTGTCCGAACGACCGCTATGTCAACGATGCCGAGATCTGCCAGGCCGTCGCGGCCAATCTGGCGCGCATCGGCGTTCGGATCAAGCTGCAGGCGGAGCCGAAGACCACCTATTTCCCGAAGATCCTGAGCCGCCAGACCAGCTTCTATCTGCTCGGCTGGACACCGGGCACCTATGACGCCCACGACGTGTTGAGCGCGCTGCTCGCCACCCCCAACGCGGCAGGTCAGGGCCAGGCCAACCTCGGCGCGTACAGCAATGCCCGCGTCGACGAACTCACAGCGGCGGTTCAGAGCCAGACCGATCCGGCGCGCCGCAACGCGCTGATCCGCGAAGCGTTCGAGGTGCATGCGCGCGACATCGGCCACCTGCCTCTGCACCAGCAGGCACTGGCCTGGGGCATGAAAAGGAACGTCGAGCTGGTACAGCTGCCCGACAACATGATGCCGTTCAAGTGGGTCACCATGAAATGAGGACGCTGTGAGCAAGGCCGCCGTGTCGCCCGGCCCACTGCGCCGCTTCCTGGCGGGCGACCTGTGGCACAGCTTCAGTCATTCGCCGACGGCGATCGTGGCGGCGATGATCGCGCTGGCCTGCATCATTGCAGCGGCATTCGCCAACGTGCTGGCGCCACATCACCCTTTCGATCTGGCGACGCTGGAACTGGCCGACTCGCGATTGCCTCCGGCCTGGCTGCCCGAAGGCCGTGCCACGTACCTGCTGGGCACCGACGACCAGGGCCGCGACATCCTGTCGGCGCTGATGTACGGCTCGCGCATCTCGCTGGCGGTCGGTTTGGCGTCAGTGGTCGTGTCGACCGTCATCGGCGTGGCGCTCGGGCTGCTGTCGGGCTATGCCGGCGGGAAGACCGACGCCTTCATCATGCGCATCTGCGATGTGATGCTGTCGTTTCCGGCGATCCTGGTCGCGCTGCTGATCGACGGCGTCGGCCGAGCGCTGTTTCCGCAGGCCCATGATGCGCTGGCCTACGCGGTGCTGATCGTCGCGATCTCGGTGACCGGCTGGGTGCCGTACGCGCGCACGGTGCGCGGCAGCGCGATGGTCGAACGCCAGAAGGAATACGTTCAAGCGGCGCGCGTGATCGGCGTCGCGCCACTGCGCATCATGCGGCGCCATGTGCTGCCGAACGTGATGGGGCCGGTGATGGTGCTGGCCACACTGCAGGTCGCCACCGCGATCTTGATCGAGGCGACCTTGTCCTTCCTGGGCGTCGGCGTGCCGCCGACCTCACCGTCGCTGGGCACGCTGATCCGCATTGGCAACGACTTCCTGTTCTCGGGCGAATGGTGGATCACCGTGTTTCCGGGCGCGATGCTGGTGCTGATCGCGCTCAGCGTGAACCTGCTCGGCGACTGGTTGCGCGATGCGTTGCATCCAGGATCGAGATGACCCTGCTGCTTGAAGTGGACCGGCTGTCTGTCGAGTTCCAGACTCGACACGGCAGCTTGCGCGCGCTCGATGAGGTGTCATTCGGCATCGCGCGTGGAGAGGTCCTCGGTGTGGTGGGCGAATCGGGTGCGGGCAAGTCGCTCACCGGTGCCGCGATCACCGGCCTGCTCGAACCGCCGGGTCGCATCACGGCCGGCCGCATCGTCTACGACGGCGAGCGCATCGACAGCCTGCCGGACGAGGCGATGCGGCGCGTGCGCGGCCGGCAGATCGGCACCATCTTTCAGGATCCGCTCACCGCCTTGAATCCGCTCTACACGATCGGTCGCCAGCTCATCGAGACGATACGCACGCACCTGCCTCTGGGCGAGGTCGAGGCCACAGAGCGGGCGGTGTGTCTGCTGGAGGACACGGGAATTCAGGGCGCAGCCCAGCGCCTCGGCCAGTACCCGCACCAGTTCTCCGGCGGCATGCGGCAGCGGGTCGTGATCGCGCTGGCGCTGGCGGCCGGTCCACGGCTGGTGATCGCCGACGAGCCGACCACCGCGCTCGACGTGTCGGTACAGGCACAGGTGATCGCGCTGCTGAAGCGACTGTGCCGCGACAGGGGCATGGCGGTGATGCTGATCACGCACGACATGGGCGTGATCGCCGAGGCCTGCGACCGCGTCGCGGTGATGTACGCCGGACGCATCATCGAGATCGGGCCGGTGCGCGAAGTGATCCACGCGCCGGCGCATCCGTACACCGTCGGGCTGATGGGATCGATCCCGCCGATGAGCGGCGAGCGCGAGCGCCTTGTGCAGATCGATGGCGCCATGCCGCGGCTGGCTGCGATCCCGATGGGTTGCGCGTTCCATCCGCGCTGCCCGCACGCCTGGGAGCGCTGCCGCGCCGAGCGGCCGGAACTGATGCCTGCGGGCGCCACCGCTGCGGCGTGCTGGCTGCACGATGGAAAGGCAACGCGATGACCGCGTCGGCGGCACCGATCGTCAAGGCGAGCGCGCTGGTCGAGGTGCGTGGTCTCACGAAGACCTTCGATGTCTCGGCGCCCTGGCTCGAACGGATCGTCGAGCGACGCGAGAGGCAGTTCATCCGTGCTGTCGACGACATCAGCTTCGCCATCGAGCGCGGTCAGACGCTGGCGCTGGTCGGTGAGTCAGGCTGTGGCAAGAGCACGGTGGCGCGGTTGATGGTCGGCCTGCACCCGCCCACCGCCGGCAGCGTTCACTTCGACGGTATCGATCTGTCGCAAGCCCTGGCATCGGGGCGGGCGGGCGCGCTGAGGCGCCGCCTGCAGATGATTTTCCAGGACCCCTATGCGAGCCTCAACCCGCGCTGGACTGTCGCCGACATCGTCGGTGAACCGCTGACCGAGCACCGTGTGGTCGCCGGCCGTGTCGAGCGGCAAGAGCGTGTCGGCGAACTGCTCGCATCGGTCGGCCTGTCGGCCGATGACGCGGTCAAGTTGCCGCACCAGTTCTCCGGGGGGCAGCGCCAGCGCATCTCGAACGCGCGTGCGCTGGCGACGAACCCGGAGTTCCTGATCTGCGACGAGCCGACCTCGGCGCTCGACATGTCTGTGCAGGCACAGGTGTTGAACCTGATGAAGGACCTGCAACGTCGCCGCGGGCTGACCTACCTCTTCATCTCGCACAACCTCGCGGTCGTGCGCCATGTCAGTGATCGCGTGGGCGTGATGTACCTTGGCCGCATTGTCGAATTGGCCGACCGCAGCGCGCTGTTCTCACGGCCGACGCATCCGTACACGCGGATGTTGCTCGATGCGATCCCCGATATCGAGATGAGCGGACGCGCGCGTCTGCCGGTGCGGGGCGAGGTTCCGAACCCGCTGCAGCCGCCGGCGGGCTGTGGTTTCCATCCACGTTGCCCGCATGTCAACGAGCGCTGCCGCATGGAGCGACCGATGCTGATGTCGACAGCCGGTGTGCAGGTGGCCTGCCATGCGGCCGAGGAAGGCCGCTTGCCCTGACGTCGTCGTCAGTCGGCTATGGAGCCGGCAACAGATGTTCGCCGCGGAACAACTCGGCAGGCGTCTCGCGCTCGCGGATCAGCCACGCTTCGCTGCCGGACACCATGACTTCGGCGGCCCGACCGCGGGTGTTGTAGTTGCTCGCCATGCTCATGCCGTAGGCGCCAGCAGACAGCACGGCGATGTGATCACCGGGGTGCACGGCGAGGGCTCGATCTCGCCCCAGCCAATCGCCCGACTCGCACACCGGGCCGACCACGTCGCAGGTCATCGGCGGTTCATCGCGCAGCCGGCACGGCACGATGCCCATCCAGGCCTCGTACATCGCAGGGCGCATCAGATCGTTCATCGCGGCATCGACGATGCAGAAATTCTTGCCGTCGTGATCATCCGAGGGCTTCAGGTACAGCACCTCCGCGACCAGCAAGCCTGCATTGCCGACCAGCGAGCGGCCCGGCTCGAACATCAGCTTTCGATGTCCGTGGCCGCGGGCTTCGATGCGTTGCAGCAACGCGCCGATCAGCTCGCCCGCCGAGGGCGGCTTTTCGTCGGTGTACGTGATGCCGAGGCCTCCACCGAGGTCGAGATGGTGCAGTCGAAGGCCGGTGGCCTCGATCGCCTCGACCAGATCGAGCACGCGGTCCACCGCGTCCAGATACGGGCTGATTTCCGTGATCTGCGAGCCGATGTGGCAGTCGATGCCGACCACCTCGATGCCTGGCAGAGCGGCCGCAAGGGCGTACACCGCCACCGCGCGCTCGTGTGCGATACCGAACTTGTTGCCTTTCAGTCCGGTCGAGATGTAGGGATGCGTTCTGGCATCGACGTCCGGGTTGACGCGCAGGCTGATGCGCGCCGTGCGGTCGGCCTGCACCGCGACCGATGACAGCGTATCGAGTTCGGCTTCGCTCTCGACGTTGAAGCACATCACGCCGGCGTCCAGGGCAAGTTGCATTTCGGCGCGGGTCTTGCCGACGCCGGAGAAGACGACCTTCGATGGCAGGGCGCCTGCCGCGAGCACGCGAGCGAGTTCGCCGGCGGACACGATGTCGAAGCCGCACCCGGCCCGCGCGAAGGTCTGCAGCACCGCCAGGCTCGAATTCGCCTTCACCGCATAGCAGATCAGGTGTTCACGGCCTTCGAGCGCCTGCTGGTAGGCCGACAGCGCCGATAGCATCGCGCTGCGTGAATAGGCATACAAGGGCGTGCCGAAACGTGCGGCGAGGTCCGCGACTGCACAGTCTTCCAGCATCAGCGCCTCGCCCCGATAGGCGACCTGGGGTGAGCCGGGCAGGGTCATGTCGGCGGAGCGCCCCAGGTCCGGGGCGGCGGGACAGGGGCGGAGGCCGGAGCAACTGCCGGCTCCACGACGCCGTTGCGGGCGGCGCTTGTTGCGGCTGCAGGCTTGGACGTTGACACCAGGGTCAACGGGCCCTTCTGGCCACATGCCGACAACATCAAACCCATGGTGACCAATGTGGTCAGCATGAAACCGACGAAGGCTCTGGGGGCTAGACTTTCGAATCGTTCCAACATCAAACGAATTCTACTGACCATGCCTGCCGACTCGATGACCACGCCTCTGACCGACATGGAGTTCCGCGCCAAGGCGGGGGAAGTACTCGCGGATATCGAAGTGACCGTCGACCGCTGGCTGCAGCAGGATCTGATCGACATCGATACCAGCCGAACCGGAAGCCTGCTCGAAATGAGTTTCCCCGACGGCAGCAAGATCGTCATCAACTCACAGCCACCCCTGCACGAGTTGTGGTTGGCGGGCCGCAGCGGCGGGTTCCACTTCAAGCATGCCGACGGACGGTGGCTGGACACCCGAGGCGGGGCTGATTTCTACGCGGTCCTGTCTGCCTGCGCCAGCGAACAAGCCGGGGTCGGCCTCCGCTTTGGCGCGGACTGAGTCTCCGCCGCGCTCAATCCTTCCTCACGCTGCTCGGCCCGGCTTCAGCGATTGAACAGGTCGAGGATGCCCTTGCGTTCTTCCTCGTTGGGCGCCGCGGGTGCGTGGTCATCTAGGCCCAGGCTGCTGACGCCACCGCCCTGTAAGTTTTCTTCGTAGTACCACTCGCCGCCGATGTTGACCACGCCCTCGGGAGGCAGCGGCTCGTTCTCCGGCCGCCCCTTCAGGGCGACGCTCATGTAATCGATCCAGATCGGCAGCGACAGACCGCCACCGGTCTCCCGGTCGCCCAGTTTTCGCGGGTTGTCGTAACCCATCCAGACCACCGCCACCACGTCATGCTGGTAGCCCGCAAACCAGGCATCGAGCGAATCGTTGGTGGTGCCTGTCTTGCCGTAGATGTCGGTGCGTTTCAGCGTGGCCTGTGCGCGCGCTGCAGTGCCCGAGCGGGTGACTTCCTGCAGCAGGCTGTTCATCACGAAGGCATTGCGCGGGTTGATCGTTCGCATCGACTCGTCGAGCACCGGCGGCTTGACTTCCCGCACGACCCTTCCCTTCGAGTCGGTGACCTTGCTGATCAGGTAGGGGTTCACGCGGTAACCGCCGTTGGCGAACACGCTGTAAGCCGATGCCATCTGCAGCGGCGTCACCGAGCCGGAACCCAGCGCCATGGTGAGGTAGGCCGGGTGCTTTTCGGCGTCGAAGCCGAAGCGGGTGACCCACTCCTGGGCGTACGGCGCGCCGATCGACTGCAGGATGCGGATCGAAATCATGTTCTTCGATTTGGCCAAGCCGCGTCGCATCGACATCGGGCCATCGAAGGTGCCGTCGTAGTTCTTGGGCTCCCACGGCTGGCTTCCGGTGCTGCCCGCATCGAAGAACAGCGGTGCGTCGTTGATGACCGTTGCCGGTGAAAATCCCTTCTCGAGCGCAGCCGAGTAGACGAACGGCTTGAAGCTCGATCCAGGCTGCCGCCAGGCCTGCGTCACGTGGTTGAACTTTGTCTTCGAATAGTCGAACCCCCCGACCATGGCCTGGATCCCCCCGGTGCGCGGGTCGAGCGCAACGAAGGCGCCTTCGACTTCCGGCAGTTGGGTGGCCGTCCAACTGCCATTGGCGTTCTTGACCAGCCGCACCACGGCTCCGCGCCTGATCTGCGTCTTGGGGTTGCCCTTGTCGCCGAGCCCCGAAGTCACCGGCTTCAACCCCTCGCCTGTGACCGTGACCGCTTCGCCGTTGAGCAGCACAGCGACCAGCTTTTTCGTGCCGACCTCGATCACGACGGCCGCCTTCAGTTCGTCGTTGTCCGGATGTTCTGTCAGCGCCTCTGCGATGCGGGTGTCGACCTCGTGAGAGTCGGCAGGCAGGTCGATGTACGCCTCGGGCCCGCGATAGACCTGCCGGCGTTCGTAGTCGAGGATGCCGCGACGCAGCGCGTGATACGCGACCATCTGGTCGCTGGACTTGACGGTCAGGTGGACATGCAGGCCCAGCGTGTACGCATCATCGCCGTACTGGGCATAAATGAGCTGCCGCGCGGCTTCAGCCGCGTATTCACCATGCACAGGAGTTTCCGATGGTGTTCTGTACGCCAGGCGCTGGCCGCGGGCTTCGTCGCGCTGAGCGGGTGTGATGAACCCGTTTTCCAGCATTCGGTCGATGATGTACAGCTGCCGGATCGTGGCGCGCCTGGGGTTGGCGATCGGGTTGTAAGCGGAGGGCGCCTTGGGCAGGCCCGCCAGCATCGCTGCCTCGGCTATGGACAGCGACTTCAAAGGCTTGCCGAAGTAGACCTCGCTTGCCGATGCAAAACCGTACGCTCGCTGCCCGAGGTAGATCTGATTCATGTAAAGCTCGAGGATCTGGTCCTTGCTGAGCAGGCTCTCGATCTTCAGCGCAAGCAGGATTTCATAGATTTTCCGCGTGAAGGTCTTCTCGGTGGAAAGGTAGAAATTGCGGGCCACCTGCATGGTGATCGTGGATGCGCCCTGGCTGCGCGATTCGCCGAAATTGGCCAACCCTGCGCGCAGGATGCCCAGGTAATCGACGCCGCCATGCTGGTAGAAACGGGCATCTTCAATGGCCAGTACGGCGTTCTTCATGACTTGCGGCATGTCCGCTGCAGATACGAAGTTGCGACGTTCCTCGCCGAATTCGCCCAGCAGCACGCCGTCTGCTGCATAGATGCGCATCGGGAGCTTGGGGCGGTAGTCAGCGAGACCGCTGATCTCTGGCAGGTTCGGGTAGGCCACCGCCAATGCCAGCGCGACGAGCATCAGCGCCGACAAGACTCCGGCCGCGAGCAATCCCACTGCGCCTGTCAGGGCCTGACCGATACCGGTCAGCCACGATGGGAATCGCTGGCGGGGCGACTGGGAGGCGGACCTGCCGTCGCCGCGCGGGGTTTCACTCATGAGGTTCCAGGAATTTCAGCTCTGATTATAGGAAGTAGGGGTGCTCGACCCCTTTTCAAACCTGAATGAACACATGCGCTTTGGAGAAACTCCTCATGTGCGGTACAGAACCACCGATAAACAGCTTGGAGAGCGTGTGTAAGCCACAACGTGGCACCTGCAGTTGAGCCTGTTTTCCGTTGGTGCACAAAGGCTTTACTGCTAGCATTCAAGTAACTTCTTAACAGTCCACCGCTGTTTTCAGTGTGTGGGGGGGCATGGTCTGTGAGCTTTCTAGACACCCTGTTAGGCCGAAAACATCCCCCGATGATCGGGCTCGATATCAGTTCATCGAGCGTCAAACTCGTCGAGTTGGGTCAGGATGATTCGGGCGCTTACATATTGGAACGATTTGCCTCCGAGAGTTTCGAGAAAGGCTGGATTACCGACGGCCAAATCGAGAAATTCGACGAGGTGGCCGACGCCGTGCGTCGGGTGATTTCCAAGAGCGGAAGCAAGACCAAGGATGTCGTGATGGCGATGCCGCAGTCGTCGGTCATCACCAAGAAGATCATGCTGCCAGCCGGGCTGCGCGAGGAAGAGCTGGAAATCCAGGTCGAATCCGAGGCCAACCAGTACATCCCGTTCTCACTCGATGAAGTGAGTCTCGATTTCTGCGTGATCGGACCCAGTCAGACCTCCGTGGGCGATGTCGAGGTGCTGATCGCGGCGTCCCGCAAGGACCGAGTACAGGACAGGCAAGGTCTGGCGGAAGCCGCCGGCCTGCGTCCGGTGGTGCTGGACATCGAATCTCATGCCTCGCGCCTGGCGATGAGCCGTGTTGTCAGCGCCCTGCCCAACGAGGGTCGGGATGCCTTGGTCGCCTTGTTCGAAATCGGGGCGGACACCACCAGCCTGAAGGTGCTGCGCGACGAAGAGATGCTTTACGACCGCGATCAGGCGTTCGGTGGTTCGCAGTTGACTCAGCTCATTTCCCGCCAGTACGGGTTCTCGTTCGAGGAGGCCGAGCAGAAGAAGCTTGCCGCCGATCTGCCAGAAGACTACGAGCAGCAGATCCTGGCTCCCTTCGTCGACAGCCTGTCTCAGGAAATCGGCCGAGCGCTGCAGTATTTCTTCACCAGCACGCCGCATCACAAGGTGCACTACGTGATGCTCGCTGGCGGCACGGCCACCTTGCCGGGGCTGAAGGATCGAGTCACCGAGTTGACTGGGTTTGCGTCGATGGTCGTGAATCCGTTCGACAACATGAAGCTCGGTGGAGCCGTCCGTGAGAGCAAGCTGCGTCGCGAGGCGCCTTCGTACCTGACCGCCTGCGGTCTGGCGATGAGGAGGTTTGCCCAGTGATCCTGATCAACCTTCTTCCTCACCGCGAGGAAAAGCGCCGCCGCAAGAAGATCGCCTTTCTGGCCGGCATTGGCGTCGCTGCCTTCGCTGGAGCGCTGACCGTTGGAATCTGGTACGGAATCGTGCAGCAGCTGACGTCGGCTCAGCAGGAGCGCAACGCCTACCTGGGCAGTGAAATCAAGAAACTCGAAGAACAGATCAAGGACGTTGCCGCGTTGAAATCGGAGATCGAATCGCTGAAGTCGCGACAGAAAGCCGTCGAGGACTTGCAGACCGACCGCAATGTGCCGGTCTATCTTCTCAATGAACTGGTCAAGCAGACGCCGGAGGGGATGTACTTCTCGTCCGTCAAGCAAAGTGGCCAGATGCTCAACGTGGTGGGCATCGCCCAGACCAACGAACGTGTGTCGGAGTTCCTGCGCAACACCGCCAACAGCTCCGAGTGGCTGGAAAAGCCTCAATTGGTGGAGATCAAGGTGTCTGGTGCCCAGGCCGCCGACCGCACGCAAAAACGGCTGTTCGATTTCTCGATACGCGTGAGCGTCAAGCGTCCGCAGGAAAAGCCGATCCCGGTCGCCACCCCGGCTTCGGGTGTCGCGCCCGGCACGGCGGCGACGCCAGCAGTTGCGAAGGGGTGACATCGCATGGCCATCACCACATCAAACAACGTCGAGCTGAATTCGGTATTCCAGGGCGCCGCCTCCCAGTTCCGAGGGCTGAACCTCAATCAACCAGGACAGTGGCCCCTGCTTCCAAAGGTCGCCGCCTGGGCCGTCGTGGCGCTCTTTGTCGTTGCGCTCGGCTGGTTCGCAGTCCTTTCCTCGGCCCACGAGGAATTCGACGCCGAGGTCGCCAAGGAACCGATCCTCAAGGACGACTATCGCGGCAAGCTCGGTCAAGCCGTCAATCTGGCAGAACTGCGCAAGCAGAAGCTGCAAGTCGAGGAGTACGTGACCCAGCTCGAGAAGCAGTTGCCTGGCAAGGCCGAGATGGATGCGCTGCTTTCCGACATCAACCAGGCGGGCCTCGGGCGCGGCCTGCAGTTCGAGTTGTTCCGTCCGGGTCAGGTGGCGGTCAAGGACTACTACGCCGAGCTGCCGATCGAACTGAAGGTGTCGGGGCGCTTCCATGACATCGGCGCGTTTGCCGCCGATGTCGCGAACCTGTCACGCATCGTGACCCTGCATAACCTGTCGATCGGCAAAGGCAAGGGCGGTGGAGACGTGCTGTCGCTGGAAGCGATCGCTCGAACCTACCGCTACCTCGACCCTCAGGAAATGCAGGACTTGCGCAAGGCCGCTGCTGCCAAGAAGCCCAAGGCAGGAGCCAAGAAATGATGGGCAACCTTCACCGCCTACGTATCGCAGCAGCCGTTGCCGTGACCTCGTTGCTGCTGGTTGCCTGCAGCGCCGAGCAGCAGGAGCTTGCCCAATGGATGGACCAGCAGCGCAAGGAGGTCAAGTCGAGCGTGCAGCCGATCTTGCCCCCGAAAAAATTCAATCCGCAGCCCTATCTGGCGGCGGATGCGGTCGAGCCCTTCAGCTCGCAGAAGCTCACGGTGGCCATCAAGCAGGAATCACGGCAGCCCAACTCACTTCTCGCGTCGGAAATCAACAGACGCCCTGAACCCTTGGAGTCTTACCCGTTGGACAGTGTGTCGATGGTCGGCAGCGTGACCAAACAAAACAAGCCTTTCGCGCTGTTGAAGGTCGACAAGCTGCTCTATCAAGTCAAGCTGGGCGATTACCTCGGCCAGAACTACGGGAAGATCGTCAAGATCACCGAAACCGATGTGTCTCTTCGTGAAATCGTGCAAGACGCATCGGGTGAATGGACGGAGCGCATCAGCTCGATCCAACTCCAGGAGAAAGCTCGATGAAGGCCATGCAGGAGAAACGCATCATGGGTGGTGACTGGCGGGCACGTGTCTTGACGCTCGCGTTGATTTTCGGCGCACCTTTCTCGGCGATGGCGCAGGCCGTCATCCAGTCGATCAGCAGTTCGCAGCAGGCCGGAACCGAGGTCGTGCGCATCGAGTTGTCGGAGCCGTTGACCGCGGTTCCGAAAGGATTCGTGGTCCAGACGCCACCGAGAATTGCCATCGATCTGCCGGGTGTCGGAAATGGGATGGGAAAGTCGATCGTCGACGTCAATCAAGGCAATCTGCGGTCGGTCAATGTCGCCCAGTCCGATGACCGAACACGACTCGTTTTGAACCTGCGGCAGTCGTCGACCTATCGTGCGGAATTGCAGGGAAAGGTGCTGGTTCTGGTGCTCGAGTCCAGCAGTTCGCCTGCCGTGGCCAGTGCGGTGGGCAGCGGTGAACCGACCCGGTTCGCCGAAGCCCAGAACACGCAGCAATTGCCGCTGAAGGACATCGATTTCCGGCGTGGAGCCGATGGCGCCGCGAGGGTGATCGTGGACTTGCCCAACAGCCAGGTCGGCGTCGACATTCGGCAGCAGGGACAGAGTCTGGTGGTCGAGTTCCTCCGATCCAGTCTGCCCGACAACCTGCGGCGGCGGCTGGACGTCACCGACTTCGGGACGCCGGTGCAAACCGTGTCGACCGTGCAAATCGGTGACCGCGTTCGCATGGTGGTCGAGCCGCGTGGTTCGTGGGAACACAGCGCCTATCAGACCGAGAACCAGTTCGTGCTGGAGGTGCGTCCGCAAAAGATCGATCCGAACAAGCTCACCCAGGGACCAGGCTTCGCGGGTGAAAAGCTGTCGCTCAATTTCCAGAACATCGAAGTGCGCGCTTTGCTGCAGGTGATTGCGGACTTCACCAACTTCAACGTGGTGACCAGCGACACGGTGACCGGCAACGTGACCCTGCGCCTCAAGGACGTGCCCTGGGATCAGGCACTCGACATCATCCTGCAGGCCAAGGGGCTGGGGCTGCGCAAGTCGGGCAACGTCATCCTGATCGCACCCAAGGACGAACTCGCTGCCAAGGAAAAGGTCGAGCTCGAGTCCAAGGCGCAGATCGCTGCACTGGAGCCAGTGCGCACCCAGGCGTTCCAGTTGAACTACACGAAGGCCGAAGAGATCGCGCGCGGGCTCACCGGACAGAGCTCCGGGCAAGGCGGTGGTGGCGGCGGCGGTTCAACGACCACGCGCATGCTTTCCTCCCGGGGCAGCGTGCTCTTCGAGACGCGCACCAACCAGCTATTCGTCAGTGACATCCCGTCGAAACTCGAGGAAATCCAGAGTCTGATCGCCAAGATCGACATCCCCGTTCGGCAGGTCTTGATCGAAGCGCGGATCGTGGAAGCCGACGACTCGTTCGGGCGGTCGCTCGGTGTTCGCCTCG